>CAZDXS010000072.1:0-10518 GCA_964509455.1 uncultured Enterobacteriaceae bacterium
CACGGGGACGCAACGCGCAACCCCCGGCGCCCGCCGCACGAGCCCCCCGAGGCGCCATCCTGCGCCGCAACCCGCAAGGCCAGCGGCGGCTCCCGCTTGAGACGCAACTCCCGGCCGGGCAACGCGCACGGCGCCCGCCTGCGCCGCACCCCGCAAGGGCGCAACGCACAACCCCCGGCCGCGCAACACACGACCCCCCGCTACTGGTAAAATAGCCGGCAAAAGGCGCGCTATGTCAGTGAAGCTACCGGATTACCGGGCAATACTCGATTTTTGGTTTGGCGAAATCACCGCCGGCTGGCGGGCGGAAAACGGCGGCCAACCGTGGTTCCAGTCCGCCCCGGCGCAGGACCGGGAAATCGCCAGGCGCTTCGGCGCCGCCGTGCAATTGCTGGGCGCCGGGCGCTACCGCGACTGGATGGATGAACCAGAGCCTTGCCTGGCCGCGATCATTGCGCTGGACCAGTTTCCCCGCAACATTTTTCGCGGCGATGCCGCGGCATTCGCCCATGACGACAAATCCCTGGCGCTCACCCGGCACGCGCTGGAGCGGGAGTTCGACCCGGCCCTGGCGCCGGTGCAACGGGTGTTCCTGTACCTGCCGCTGGAGCACAGCGAATCCCTGGCCATGCAGGACCTGTCGGTGGAGAAGTTTGAGCGCCTGGCCGCCGCGGCGCCCCCCGCTTACCAAAAAGACGCCCGCAACTACCTGGAGTACGCACGCGCCCACCGCAAGGTGATTGCCCGCTTCGGCAGGTTCCCCCACCGCAACGAACTGCTGGGCCGCCCCTCCACACCCGAGGAGCAGGACTGGCTGGCCGGCGGCGGGGAAACTTTTGGACAGAGCGCCGGCTAACAGCAGTGGGGGAAGGTTTTAGTCGCTATCCGGCGGGGCCTCGTACTCCCATGTTTCTCGATTCCACCAGGCCTGGTCCCAGGCATCCGCAATCGCCGACGGCTTCACCAAGGATGCCTTGACCAACCGCTTCCCGGGGCTTTGGCCCGGCTTCTGTGGAACCTTGATCTCATAATACAGGTCTCCGTCCTCCCAGATAATTGGTTTAACAATTTCCACGTCCACGGCCATCGCCCCTGCCCCGTGGTAACAAACAATGGAGCCGGGCGCAAACACCTGTTCGTAGCCCGTTGGCGCATCAGCCGCCGGCAACGATGGCGCACCATCGGTGAAAGCATCAACTTCATCTTTTATGCCGACTATGAGCTCCGCCAGCTCCTCGTTTTTATCAGTTCGCACGGCGCTGGTCACTCGCTCGAGCAAGTGCGGGAATTCCGAGAAAAGCCGCTCCGTCAGGCGCAGGCTCCCATGCGTTTCATCAAAAACGGCCACGCACCCCCCGTGAGTGCTGCCGCCATCCTGTTGCCTCGCAGTTATATTGGACCAGGCAACCCCCACGTCCTGCGGGGCAATGCTGTATTCCCTGACGAACACGTCCCACAACTTTACCACGAACGAACGCTTGCGCTTTTCGTCCTTGAACCAGGTGCAATCCAGGCGCAACACTACGCCGGTTGTTCGAAAATTGCGTGACTGCGCGCGCAGGTTGGGGTCGTGTTGCTGGAGCTCCCGGTAGGAGTGAAACTTGCCGGAACGTTCATCCTCGTAGCCTTCGACGCGCTGGGTAATCTGCATCATGCATTCCGCGAGAAAACCATGAGGGCCGCTGATTAGATTACCGTCTTGCACGTCGCCGATGCCGGCATTTATCCACGTCATCAGCCTGGGCTTTGTTCGCCTGTGAGGCGATGTCTTCACGACCCTTATGTAGGGTTCGAAAGTGCTTGTGACCCAACCTTTCACTTCGTAGGCACGGCCAAGATGCAAGTAAGTGCCGCCGGGGTAGCATTCGCGCAATGCCTGAACTTCGTTCACGTTGCCAATACTGGGGCCATCCTTGCGCATCTTGAGCTTGTAGCTAAGATCAGCGACGCCCCGCAATGGGTATCCATGATGTGGAGCATTGCCTCCCAGAGCGGCTATCGAATCAAACTCAGGCGGGCGAGCGCCGTCAGGCCTGGCGGCCTCGTACATGTCGGCAAATCCATCCGGCCAGTTAAGGCTTTTCAACACGCCGCGTCGGGCGGAGAGAGAATCCTGCTCGAGCACCAGGCAACGACCATGCGCAAACTGCATAAAGCGATTGTCCAGGTAGAGGTACGACGGCTCCACCGACATGTCATGGTATTCCTGGAAGCTCGTGCCAAAGCCCCTGAATGCCTGCGTTGGGGCCACGATTAAAAAGAAGCCGGGGTCGTTTCGCCCAATTCTGCCCAGCCTTTGCCTGTAGGATTTGCGCGTCGCCGGCACGCCTGCGTTGATCCCGACCTTAAGGTGGGGCACGTCGATACCCAACTCCAGCGCCGAGGTGGAAATAATCCCCTTGAGACTGCCTTCTTGAAGGCGCCTCTCTATTGCCGCCCGCTCCTCTGCGCTATAACCTGCCCGGTACGGCAACACCGGCGCCGAGCTCGCATTGGCGTCATCTGCGCCATCGATTGCCAGGGTCTCTACGCCCCGCCTCGAATCCAGGAACGTGATAAAAGTTCCATCTTTCCGGCTTTGCAACAGGCGACCCTGGAGTGCTTTAACAACGCTGATTTCCTGACCCTCCGGGCATTCGACGTGCGCGACGCATCTACGAGACTGTGGCGAACCGTCCTGTTCATGCTCAACAGTCGTAAACGGCCTGCCGGTAAGAAGTTTCAAATGGTCGCCAGGATTACTGATCGTGGCTGTCGCCGCCACCATCTGCAATGGTTTTTTATCCTTGCCGGCGAGTCGGGCGCGCGCCGCCACAAGCCGCCGCACCAGAAATGCGAAATTGCTGCCAAACACGCTTTCAAGCGTGTGCGCCTCGTCCATGACCAGCATCTCCATGGAGCCGACAAATTCCCGTATCACGGGTAGCGCCAATCGATACATCAGCCAGGCATGGCAAACGTCCGGGGTCATTAAGATGATATTCGCGGCAGCCAGTATCTCCTCCCGGTCCGCGGCCGGCACTGACCCATCAATCCTCCCCACAGCGCTTTTCGGCAAATCAAGGTCCCGCGCCATTTTCCGCCAACCCAGCATCTGGTCCGCGGCGAGTGCTTTCATTGGATAAAACACCAATGTTCTGCTCCCTGGCGCAGAGAGCGCCTTGTGAAAGGCCAAGGCCTGAAAGATCAGGCTTTTGCCGGATGCCGTGCCGGTGGAGACAACCACATTTTCATTGCGTTCCAGCGCATCAAGCGCCTTGGCCTGGTGCAACCACAGCCTGCCTTCATTTGTTCCAAGGCGGCGCTCAAGACAGCGTCCAACCCCCGAGTTGAACAGAAACTGCGGCAACGACGCGTAACGGGCGGAGCGCCCGGGCAATTCGAATTGCTCAACCACGGAGAAGTCTCTGCCGGCGAGCACACTGTTGATGTAGTCAAGCATGACGAGTACAGGGCGGGCGCCGGCCAGGCACGGCGCCGTTCACTGCCGTGAAACCGACTCCTCGAACTTTTCCCGGTAGCTGTTTTCAAACAGCATTTCCAAGGACATGAGGCGCTTTTTCTTCCCCCGGCGCCCCGAAGCCGACAAGTCGCCGTATTCAACGGCATAAGGCTTTGCAGTCTCCAGCGCCTGGAACAGGGTCTCCTTGTACCGGGTGTCGGGGTTTCCTGACAGTTGCGTTCCTTTGATCTCCAGCACCAGGACCCGCCGCTTGCCGTGTCGGGCCTTTTCCACGCAGACTACGAAGTCAGGATATACCAGGTGGGGCTTCCAGCCTTGCAACCCGTAATCCTGCCTGGCGGCGAAACGATGCCGCCAGGTTACGGCCTCATGTCCGTCCATGTAGAGTGCGAAATCCTTTTCCAGCCCGTTAAACTCGTCCGAATACACCTTTTCGTACAATGATTTTCCGGTCAAGTCCCCGTCGTCGTGGAAGAGTTGTTGCTGGCCGCTGTGCATTATTCGCCGCAACTCCTGCTCGAACTGAAACCCGCTGTCGTCGGCAACCAGTTCGAAGCGGATGTCGCCCGCATTCAGCTTGCCCGTGAAGACCTGTTGCGCCTCTTGCTCCACCAGCGCGGCCAGCCTCCTCTTCAACACCTCGGAAAGATGGCAGCGCCGCTCAAAAATTTCTTCCGCGCTGTGTTTTTTCCGCAGGGAAGCAAGCGCCCGTTGCGCGACCTGCGCCGCCAGCCAGGAATTGGGCAGAACTTCGCACAGGCGCCGGGTGAAGAACTCGATGGAGAGCTCGCCGTTCACTACAACGCTTTTCTTTTTGCCCGGATTGAAATCAGCGCCCGGTAAATCAACAGCGACCTCCACCTCCCGTATGTCGTCAACGGCCAAGGCGTCTATGTCCAACGGCGCGGCGACAACGGCGTTCCAGTCCACTTCTCCCAGCACGTCGCTTTCATAATCCAGGGGGCGGTAGCGCCTGCTGTTTTCAGCGACCCGGTGCAACACCTGGGGCAGGAAAATCTGCAGGTCCTGGAATTGCGGCCGCCGTGAAACAACGCGGAGCGTTCCCTCCTCCAGACCGGCGTCCGGTGCGCCGCCCTGTTGTACGAACTGGGCAAGATCGCTCATCCCTTCTGCCTCCAGCCCCCGTTTAACCTGCGCGACGGCGGCGCTCACGTCGCGGTCAAAGCAGTAGATGTAAGACTCGTCCAGGGGCGCCCTGCCGGTCAGCTCGGCATCGGGTTGCCGCAGAATGCGTCCGGTCATTTGCGTCAAGGCGCGCGCCGTGTTGGTGGAGTCAAGCAAGGTCAGCACGTAGGCGAACGGGCAATCCCACCCTTCCCGCAACGCATCCTTGGTCAGTATGTAGCGCACCGGCGAATAGGGCGACGTCAGGTCTTCATCGGCGATTTCATCTTTTTCCGCCGTTTTGCGCCGAATGTGAGCGCCCGGCACTTGCAGCTGCGTCGTCAGGTAGTCGCGAACGTCTTCGGCGTGAATGTGCCGCCCGTCCCGTTGCTCCCTGCCGACGCGCTCGACGCGAATCAGCATGATGGGGCGAATATAGCGTCCCGCTTCGCCCTGCAGGGCCTGCGCTTCCTGCTCCAAGCTGTCCAGCCGTTCCTTGGCTTTCGCCAGCGTGTACTTCCAGTCGGCGTTCTTGAGATTGTGGATGCGCAACGGCAACTTGATCATCTGCTCGCGCTTCAAGGCCATGCCGGGTACGTCCGCCAGGATATTGCTTACCCCCGGCTCCGGCGTGGCGGAGAGCTCCAGCACGAACCGCGGGTTGAATTCACACAGCCGTTGGCGGCGGTTTTCGGTGTAGGCGTTGTGCGCTTCGTCCACCACGATAATCGGCCGCGCCATTTTCAGCACGTTGTAGAGGCTGTGCTTGACCGCGCCGCGAGAACCCCGCGGCGCCTTGTTGGTATGCAGGTCCGGGTGGGCCTCCAGCAGTTCATCGTTGGCCGGCCGGTCGTCGGGGTCTGGGAAAAAGCCCGCATACTTGCCGCTGTCGCGGTAAATCTTGAGAAAGCCCTGGTCATTTTTTCGGTCCGCGGCCTGCAACATGATGGGCAGGACGCACAGGTGACTCTCAACATCGGCAAGGGAAAACTCGTTCTTCTTTCTCAGCAACTTTACCCGGCCGCCGCAGGCCCGCTCCAGCCATTGGCGATAGGGGTGCATGCGGCGGGCGAACGCGTTCAGCGTCTGCCGGTAGATGGCCCGCGACGGGGTGACCCACAACACCAGCCCGGTAGACAGGTTCATCCGCTCCAGCGCCGCTACGCCCAGCAGGGTCTTGCCGCCGCCGGTCGGCAACTTCAGGCAGACATGCGGCACCATCTCGCCGCGGCTGTTTTCGCGGCGCGCGTAACTCGGGGGGCGCAACGAACCGTCCTCGGCCCTGGCGGCAGGCAACATTCCCCGGCGGCCCAAGGCCTCCCAGGTTCTGGCGAAATAATCCCGATCATTTTCGTCAAGGGTGAGCTTCCCCTGCCGGGCCAGGGCCATGCGTTTGCGGGTTTCTTTTTCCTGTTCCCCCAACTCCGTGAGAAAGGCGGAAAACGTCGTCAGAACGTTTACTTGAAAGTCTTTCGGGCGCACGGAGTCAAAACTCGTACAGCTGGTGAACGGCGTAGGGCAGGCGGCAGAAAGTGACTCTCGCCGCCGCTAGGTCTTTTTGGGAGATGAAATTCCAGGGCGCGAAAACCAAGGCGGTTTTACCCTTGCGCTGGGCCGCCGCGCCAATGCGCTCAGCCAGGTCCCGCGTAAGGGCGGAATCCCGAGAGCGCAGAAACTCCAGTTCCGGGCGGTAAATCAGATGCAGGCACTGGCCGGCGGTCTCGCCAAACAAATGATATTTCCCCTGCTTGATCCGGTCCAGGGTCGCGCCGGTAGCCGTGTAGGTCACGTGACGCGCCATGGCGTCGTAGTCCGGCAACTCCTTGCCGTCCAGGAGATTCTCAATGTTGATTTCCGCGCCCAGGACGCAAAAAGCGAACGTGCCGCCCAGCCCCTGCTTTAGCTTCTCAGCGCGCGCTCGCGGCACGCCTTTGATTACGCGCCGCACCCTTCCGGCGGTGACGGTGTCGGCGTAATCCTCACATTCCACGAGAATGAACCTGCGGTTGCCGCCGTCTTCCTGGTTCAAATCGAGAACTGCATGGGCGGTGGCGCCGGAGCCTGCGAAAGAATCCAGCACAACGGCGTCTCGCGGTGCGCCGATAGCAACTATGTCTTTCAGCAAGGCTAAAGGTTTGGGGTTTTCCATTACCTTTTTTCCAAATATGGCCTCCAGCTCTCTGGTCCCATTTCCGCTGCTGTATTCCGGCTTGTAAAACACAGTCTTTGGCTTGCGCGTGAGCATGTCGCCAAGCTCAGGCCTTTGCTTTTTGTAAAGCCTGATTTCACCTCGCACCCGTTCCACGATAATATCGCCTGGCGTTTGGGCGACTTTTGTTTTGCTCCATCGCCAGCTCATTTTAATTTTGCGCCCTGGCCGCTCTTTATCGTCGATGGCGGGATACACCGCTTCATAGCCGTCCGGCTTCTTGTTGTTCTCTACAACCCGCACTTCATTGTTTTGGTTAACAAATATCGGATAGTAGAGGTTAGGCCTTTTTTCCCTGGGAGCATTTGCTCCGGTAGCTTTCAAGGTTGCTCCCTTTTTGTAATAACCGCGCTCATCCTGTTGCCACCCATCCAAATCCTCGTCCTGCAACTCAAACTCTCCGAGCCAGGTCGCCTGCTTGTTTTTTGCCCAGACAAGAGTGTACTCGTGCGTGCCGGCAAATCCGAATTCATCGTTGTTGCCTTTCAAGTTCATAATCGTTGGCAGGCAGGCGATGAAGTTCTCCTCGCCGAAGATTTCATCCATCATCAGGCGCAAGCGATGTTGCTCGTTGTCGTCAATGGAGATGAATATCACCCCGTCCTCGGCAAGCAGCCTGCGCAACAACTGCAGGCGCGGCCACATCATGCACAGCCATTTTTCGTGGCGCTCCTCGTCTTCGCCGTCCACCGCCCCGTTCTCCTGTAGCCAGCGTTGCATGAGCTCCGAGTTCACGTTGTCGTTGTAGCGCCAGTTTTCATTGCCGGTGTTGTAGGGCGGGTCGATGTAGATGCAATTCACCCGCTCCGCATAACGCGGCAACAGGGCCTTGAGCGCATCGAGATTGTCCCCGTGGATGATCAGGTTGCCCTCTTTGCCATCGGTCCCCGGCGGCAGAACGGACTTCTTCCGCACCACGTTCAGGGGGCGGTACGGCACGTTCAGGTGGTGGGCGTAAACGGCGGATTTTCCCTTGAAATCCAATACCGACATCAGCAAATCCTCAAAAACCGGTTGGCAACACAAGCCCCAGGTTGCACGAGCGAAACCCCAGGGGCCGGCGGCTCACCGCGAACTCCTGCCGGCGGTTCGTCAATGCGTCCTGCCGCACTGCGCCGCAACGGGCGGGGCCGCAATGGGCGGGGCCGCAATGAGCAAGTCTGGTTGGAAACATTTTGAGAGAACCCCATGCCCGGAGCAATAGCCTCGTCGCCGGCAATCAACATGCGCCGCAGGATACAACTTTCCAGGACCGAAAGCCAGCATTTTTTACGGCGACCACAGCGGCGAGCGCGGCAACCCGGCTTTTTGCGTGAACGCCGCTGGACAACCGGGAATTCCGCCGCGGCGGCGCTGTTGGTGCGCTGTCGCGGCCGCGCCGGCCGGCGTCCAAGGATGGTTCCCGCCAATCGCCGCTTGCCGGGGAGCGCAACATTCTGGTACAATACGTCCATCAATGCAACGGGCAGGGAGGCGACCAGGACCACAACGCCGGCGCCCCCGCCCATCAATCCTGTGGAGCCCCGGTTATGGACGACGTCCTGTTGACCCGCCTGGCGGCCTGGAGCGAACCCTGGTTATGGGTGAGCATCGCCGCCGTTGTCTGCGCCCTCGCCGCCGTTGGCGTTGCGCCGCTCGCATCCGAGCGGGAGACGACCGCTCTCCAGCACCTGCTGATGCACTCGCGGCGGGTGTTGTGGCTCCTGTTGCTGTTGCTGGCCCTGGGGTTCCCTCTCGTGCTGTGGTTGCTGGCGGCGCGGGTCGCCAACGACATCGCGGCGGCCGGCGCCGTCGTCAACGTCGTGGTCATAGAGCAGGCCTGGCGCGCCTGGGGGCTGTTGCTCGGCGGCCTGCTGGCGGGGTTGCTGCTGAAGTTCATCGCGTTGCGCTACGCCTACCCCCGGTTTTCCTCCTGGTACGTGTTCCGGCGGGTGTCGCAGCGGGGCGACCTGGTCTCCGACATACGCGCGGAGTCGAACCGGTTCCGCCCGCAAAACTTCCGCCCCGACCGGTATTACCGGAAAGACGGCATCCTGCTGGGCTTGCGGGAGAACGGCGCCCCCCGGCACGCGGCCCTGGCGGACTGGAAGAGCTGGAACCAGCGCATGGTGGGCGCCACCCAGACCGGCAAGGGCGTGTTGTTCGGCGTGCAACTGGACCAGTCCATCCGCCGGGGACTTTGCACCGTGTTCATCGACGTCAAGCCGGACCGCCACGCCCTGGGCATCATGCGCAAAGCATGCGGCGCCGTCGGCAGGCGCCTGGTGACGCTGGACTTCAACGGCGAGTTGCCGGGGAAGTGGTCGCCTTTTCGCACCGGCACCCCCCGGGAAATGAGAACCCGGCTGATGCTGGCTTGCAACCTGGACGAGCGCGGCGACACCGCGGACTATTACCGGCTGGGGGAGCGCCGCTTCTTGGAATCCGTTTTCGACAAGTGGAGCCGGGAGCTGATTGACCTGCCGGGCCTGCTCAGGGGCTCGGCGGCGGCGCCCACGGTGAGCAACATGACCGGCGAGATGCTGGCCCTGTCCGCCCTGCGGCCGGGGCGCGGCAAGGGGGTGGACTTAGAGCGCGTGTTGCGTGAGAACGCCGTGCTGTACGTGCGTTCGTCGGCAACGGACCCGGTGGTGAAGCGCGCCACCCAGCTGTTGCTGTTGTGCCTGTTGCAGGCCGCGCCGCGCCTGCACCGCCGGCGCGAACGCGACGCCCACCTGTTCATCGCCATAGACGAGGTGAAGTTCATCGCCTCCGACATCCTGGGAGACATGTTGGCGACCGTCACCGGGTTTGACTGCCACCTGGCCATCGCCTACCAGAGCCTGGGGGACCTGAAATCCGTCAACAGCCGGCTGGTCAACCAGGAAGCCTTGGAGGCCAGCGTGGAGAACAACTGCAAGACGTCCCTGTACTACCAGCCCAACGACTTTGAAACTGCGGAATACGCCGCCCGGCAAAGCGGCGTCAAGCAGGCCAGCCGCTACCGCATGAACGTGAACATCAACAAGCTCGGCGGCGAAGTGTATGACGAGCGCAACATGATCACCCAGGAGGACGCCTACTACATTCACCCCAACACCTTGATGATGTTGCCGCCCCGGGTCGCCATGCTGAAAACGCCGGGGCAAGCGGCGGAGATCATTCACAGTTGCTGGGTGCCCGTGGAGCCGGTGTACCTGGACGACGAGCAGTGGCACGGCGCCGTCCGCAAGCGCACTTGACGGCGGCGGATGCCGGCCGGGGTCGGGTCGCCGCGGCGCCGCAGGATGCTCGCCGCGCCTGGCGGCTTGTCGCATCCCCGACAGGAGTAACGCAGGCAACGCTCCGTTCCCCGCGCTCAGCGCTACGGCGCAAGACACTCGCCTCGCCCGGCGGCTTGTCGCACATCGCACACTCGGCGGGAGGGGCCCAAGCGACAAGGAGGCGCCAGCCTTGCCCCCAGCATTACGCCGCCGCGCCGAGGACGACTCTTGCCGCCCTCAACGCCGCGGCGCAACCCGCCGGCTCAGGCTACGGCAGCATCGGAGGATGCTCGCCACGCCACGCATGGCGGCTTGCCGCGCATCACACATCCGGGGGAACGGCGCTGACGGCGAGCGCCGGCCTTGCCCCCGCGTTACGCCGCCGCGCCGGGGACCCGCCGGGCCTGGCCGCTTGTCGCACTCAACGCCGCGGGGAGGCACCGGCAGGAGCAACGCAGGCGGCGCCCCCACTCCTCCGC
>CAZDXS010000073.1:0-30176 GCA_964509455.1 uncultured Enterobacteriaceae bacterium
AACGGGAAACCGCAACACCCGGCGCGGCGCCCGGGGGCGGTACCCGCGGCCTGTGGGCAACTCCGGTTGCAGGGGGCAGACGTTCACGGCGTTCTGACAACGGGAGACGGCGACATTAGCGCGGCAGGACATCCGGGGGCGGCGCGTGCGGCACCCGCGGCTTGGGGGCAACTCCGGTTGCAGGAGGCAAACGTTCACGGCGTTCCGACAACGGGAGACGGCGACATTAACGCGGCAGGGCCTCTGGCCGGCGGGGGCGGCGCGGAGTTCTCCGCGACGGCAACAGGGCATCCGGCTGGTGCCTGCGGCGACCGCGACCTGTGGGCAACTCCGGTTGCAGGGGACAGGCGTTCACGGCGTTCTGACAACGGGAGACGGCGACATCAGCGCGGCAGGGCCTCTGGCCGGCGGGGGCGGCGCGGAGTTCGTCCCGGCGGCAACGAAGCCTCCGGGCGGTGCGCGGCGCGGGCCGACCCTGCCGCGGCGGGGCGCCCGGCCGGCAACGGCCGCGGCGGTCACGGGGCGCCGTTTTTCTTCGCGGCGACTACCGACGCCGCCGGCGCGGACTCCGCCGGCGCTTGCTCCGCCGCCTGTTCCGCCGCTCCGCCCCTCTTTTTCGCCTGCGCCGCCTCCTGCTCCCTTTCCGTCTCCGCCGTCTTGAGGCGCCGCCCCAGTTTTGCCTTGTCGCGCCTCAGCCGGAACAGGGTCGGCAGGCCGGCGGCGGCGCCGCAGGCAGCACCTATGAGCAGGGCCAGCGCTAGGGCCAGGGACAACGGGATTTCAACGGCGTCCAGGTAATAGTCGATGTTCACCTGTTGCCCGTTGCGCAGGTGAAAAGCCAGCCCGAACAGGACAACGAGCAGGATGAGCGCGGCTTTGACGAATGCGCCCACTCAGAACGGCGCGGCGGCAGTCACGCGCCCGCCCCGGGCAAAAACTTCACGGGACGGTCGCTCAGTCGGCATCCGATCCCTTGCTGTCCACCCGCTCGCGCATTTCTTTCCCCGGCTTGAAATGCAAGATGTGGCGGCCGCCCAGTTCGACGGGCGCCCCAGAGCGGGGATTGCGACCGATGCGCGGTTGCCGGAAACGCAGGGAGAAACTGCCAAACCCGCGAATTTCAACCCGTCCCCCCTGGGACAGGGTCTCCGTGATATGTTCAAGCACTGTTTTTACCGCTGATTCCACGTCCCTGGAAGTGAACTGGGGGCTGCGCCGCGACAGGGAGGCGATCAGGTCGGACCTGGTTATCGCCCTGAGCTCGCTGTCACTCATTGGCGGCAACCGGGCCTGTGGCCGCCGGGTCGTCCTGCGGCTCGTCCGCCGCCGCGCCCTCTTCCTGCGGTGCGGGTTGCGATTCTGCCGCGCTCACATTGCCGGTCGCTTCACCGTCTCCGTCCAAGTGCTCCTTCAGCAGGTCGCCCAGCTTGGCGCCGGAGGACGCCTCGGGCGTATATTCCTGCAACGCGGCGCTTTCCTCGTCCGCCTCCCGGGCCCGCACGGAAATGGAAATGGTGCGCCGCTTACGATCAACCCCGGTAACCTTGACGTTCAGCTCTTCGCCCTCTTTCACGCCGGCGGCTTTTGCGTCCCGGCCCTCGCTGTCGGCCCAGAATTCAGACATTTTCACCTGTCCCTCAACGCCCGGCGCCAACTCCACCTTGACGTTCTTGCTTTCAACGGCGGTCACTTTTCCGGTCACCATGCTCCCCTTGGGATGCGCCGCGATGTAGGCGGAGAAAGGATCTTTCTCCAACTGTTTGATTCCCAGGGAAATGCGCTCCCGCTCCGTGTCAACGGCCAGCAGGACGGCTTCAACCTCGGCGCCCCGCTCATAACCGCGCACGGCGTCCTCGCTCTCATCATCCCAGGAGAGATCCGACAAATGCACCAACCCGTCCAGATTGTCGTCCAAGCCAATGAAAATGCCAAAATCGGTGATGGACTTGATTTTGCCCCGCATCCGGTCGCCCTTGTTGTGGGCGGCGGCGAACTCCTCCCAGGGATTGGGGCGACACTGCTTCATGCCCAACGAGATGCGGCGGCGCTCCGGGTCTATGTCCAGCACGGTTACCTCCACTTCGTCGTCGGGTTGCACCAGCTTCGAGGGGTGCAGGTTTTTGTGGACCCAGTCCATTTCCGAGACGTGCACCAGCCCTTCCACGCCTTCCTCCAGCTCGACAAAACAGCCGTATTCCGTGAGATTGGTCACCCGCCCCACCAGGCGCGTCCCCTCCGGATAGCGTCGTCCCAGATCTTTCCAGGGGTCCTCGCCCAGTTGTTTCAATCCCAGGGACACCCGGTTGCGTTCGCGGTCGTATTTCAGCACCACCACGTCAACTTCGTCGCCTACGTTGATCACTTCCGCGGGATCCTTGACCCGTTTCCACGCCATGTCGGTAATGTGCAACAGGCCGTCAATGCCGCCCAAGTCCAGAAATGCGCCGTATTCCGTGAGGTTCTTCGCCACGCCCTTGATGACGGCGCCCTCTTTCAGCTTCTCCAGCAGATTTTGACGCTCGGCCGCGGTCTCCACCTCCACCACGGCGCGGCGGGACACCACCACGTTGTTGCGCTTTCGATCCAGCTTGATGACTTTGAACTCCACCGGCTTCCCTTCCAGGTAGGCGGCGTCCTTGACCGGCCGCGTGTCCACCAGCGACCCCGGCAGGAACGTGCGAATGCCGTCAACCTCCACGGTGAAGCCGCCCTTGACCCGCTCCGTGATCATACCGGTGATGGCCTCCTGGTCGGCAAAAGCCTGCTCCAGGTTCTCCCAGGCCCGCATTCGTTTCGCCTTTTCCCGGGACAGGCGGGTCTCGCCGTAGCCGTCTTCAATGGCGTCCAGGGCCACGTCCACCTGGTCGCCCACGGCGACTTCAAGATCGCCTTTGTCATCGTAAAACTGGTCGATGGGAATCCACGATTCCGACTTCAGTCCGGCGCTGACGATCACGTTGTCCTGCTGCACATCGATCACGGTGCCGCTGATGATGGAGCCGGGGCGCATGTTCGCCGCCGCCTGGCTCTGCTCAAACAGTTCAGAAAAACTCTCGCTCATATAATCAGTTACAACTCATCGGTTGTTGTTCATCGGATGAATACGGCGCAACGCCCGGAAAACGCCCTGCCGCCGTTGCCACGGCTTGTGCAAACACCTGCGCCGCATTCCGGGTGCTGGTATCAATGATAACCGCATCCGCCGCCGGCTTCAAGGGGGAGAGGGCGCGTTGTTCGTCGCGCTCGTCCCGCGCACTGATGTCCGCCATAACGCGCGCAAAACTAACATCAATTTTCTTGCTTTTCAACTGTTTATGCCGTCTCTTGGCGCGCTCCTCGGGACTGGCGGTTAAAAACAGCTTCAAGTCGGCGTCCGGAAACACCACGGTGCCCATGTCGCGCCCGTCCGCAACCAGGCCGGGGGGGCGCCGAAAATCCCGTTGCCGTTGCAACATCGCCGCGCGCACCTGCCCATGGGCGGCCAGGTGGGAGGCTGCGTTGCCGCAGTCCTCCCGGCGAATGCGGGCGCTCACGTCCGCCCCGTTCAGCAGGACCTGTATGCCGTCATCGCCGGCGCCGGCGACAAAGCGAACGTCCAGGTCCCGGGCCAGGCCGGCCACGCCGGCGGCGTCGGCCACGGCAATGTTTTCCTGTTGCGCCCGCAGGGCCAGGATGCGGTACAGGGCGCCGCTGTCCAGCACGCTCCAGCGCAACCAGAGTCCCAGGCGATTGCACAAGGTGCCCTTGCCGGTGCCGCCGGGGCCGTCCACCGTGATGACCGGCGCGGCCGCGCTCACCCGCCGCCCTCCGCGAACGCGCTGAGGGGCCGCCCCGCCTGGGCGGCGCACTCGACAAAGCCCGGAAAAGAAGTATCCACGTTCTTGCAGTCGCGTATGGTCGCCGCGCCCGTCGCCGTCAATCCGGCCGGGGAAAAAGCCATGGCGATGCGGTGATCGCCCTGGGAGTCCACCGCACCGCCGCTGAAACGGCCGCCGCTCACCCGCCGTCCTCCGCGAACGCGCTGAGGGGCCACCCCGCCTGGGCGGCGCACTCGACAAAGCCCGGAAAAGAAGTATCCACGTTCTTGCAGTCGCGTATGGTCACCGCGCCCGTCGCCGTCAATCCGGCCAGGGAAAAAGCCATGGCGATGCGGTGGTCGCCCTGGGAGTCCACCGTGCCGCCGCTGAAACGGCCGCCGGCAACGCGCATGCCGTCGGGACCGGCGTCAACGCCAATCCCCAGCTGCTTCAATCCCGTCGCCATGGCCTGCAGGCGGTCGCTTTCTTTCACGCGCAACTCCGCCGCCCCGGTCAGCACGGTCTCCCCCTGGGCGTTCGCGGCCGCTATCAGCAAGGCCGGAAACTCGTCAATGGCGTTGGGAACCAGCTCTTGCGGGATGGTCACGCCGCGCAGGGGGCGGTGCCGCACCCGCAGGTCTCCCCACGGCTCCAGGGCCTGGTCGGCCGCGTTCATTACGCGAATATCCGCTCCCATGGACTTGAGGATTGAAATCACGGCGCAACGGGTGGGATTCAACCCCACCCGCTCCAGCAACAGGTCGGAGCCCGGAACAATGCAGGCGGCCACAAGGAAGAAAGCCGCCGAGGAGACGTCGCCGGGGACTTGCAGACGCGCTCCCCGCAACGTCCCGCCTTCCAGCTCCAGCCGCCGCCCGGTGCGTCCGACGGGACAGCCAAAATGCTCCAGCAGGCGTTCCGTGTGGTCCCGGGTGGGCGCCGGTTCGGTGACGGCGGTGCGCCCCCGGGCGTACAGTCCCGCCAGCAACAACGCAGACTTGAGCTGGGCGCTGGCGACCGGCAGTTCATAATCAATGCCGCGCAACTGCCGCCCGCCCGTCACTTGCATGGGCAAAGCGCCCCGAGAGGTAGGGGCAAGCGCCGCGCCCATGGCGTTGAGCGGCTCCGCCAGGCGCCGCATGGGCCGGCGGCGCAGGGATTCATCGCCGTCAATGACCGAGTCAAAACGTTGCCCCGCCAGCACCCCCGCCAGCAGGCGCGCCGCGGTGCCGGAGTTGCCCAGGTCCAGCACGGCCGGCGGCGGCGAAAGCCCGTGCAACCCGACGCCGCGCAGCGACAGGTTCGCCCCATCTTGCTGAATTTGCACTCCCAGCTGCCGCAAGGCGCCGATGGTCGCCCGAACGTCCGCGCTGTCCAGGAAACCCTCCACGACGCTGTCGCCCTTTGCCAGGGCGCCTAAAATCACCGCCCGGTGGGAGATCGACTTGTCGCCGGGCGCCCGCAGGCGCCCTTGCAGTCCCGCGGTTGCGGGGGTTGCCCGGTAGTCAATGCGCGGCATCGTTATGAAGTTCCGGCACCGGTGAAACGCCGGGGGTAAAAACCCCGGGAAGGACAGCGCTGGGCGCAGGCGGCATGGCGCGACGCAGGGCTAATCGCCCGTCCCGATGAAGCGGTCCCGGGCCTGCCGGGCGCGGGAAAAAATCGTCAGCAGGCGGGGGCCGTCGTGTGCGGCAACGGCGCTTCGCACCTCTTGCAAATGTTGCTCGAAATCATCCAGCGCCGCCAGTATCGGCGCCGGGTTCGCCAGGCACACGTCGCGCCACATCTCCGGGCTGCTAGAAGCGATGCGGGTGAAGTCCGCAAACCCGCCCGCCGCGTAGGCAAAGATTTCCTTGCGGTCCTGCATGCGCGCCAGGCAATCCACCAGGGCGTAAGCCAACACGTGGGGCAGATGGCTGGTGGCCGCCAGCACCTGGTCGTGATGCTCCGCCGTCAACTCGACAACGGCGGCGCCGGTGCTGCGCCACATGGCCGCGACCCCGTCCCGGGCCGCCGGGCTGGTTTCCGCCGCCGGCGTGAGAATGACTGTGCGTTGCTCAAACAACTGGGCGAAAGAAGCTTCAACGCCGTTTTTTTCCGTGCCGGCAATGGGATGCGCCGGCACAAACATGGGGAAATGCTCGCCCAGGGCGGCGCGGGCCGCCGCCACGACGGGGCTTTTTACGCTGGCCACGTCGGTGACTACGCAGTGCGGTTGCAATGCGCCCGCCAGCCGGCGCAACAAGGGCGGAACGGCGGCCGGCGGCGCGGCCAGCACCACCGCGTCGGCGGCGGCCACCGCCTGGCGCAGATCCAGCAGGTAGCGGTCAATGACGCCTAGTTCCACGGCCCGGCGCAGGCTGTCTTCCCGGTCTCCATAGCCGGTGATGGTCACCTGCTCGTTGGCGCGTTTCAAGGCCCGCGCCAGGGAGCCGCCGATCAGCCCCACCCCGAGAACGGCGATGTGGGCGAACGGCGCGGCGGCAGTCGTCATGGCGGGCGGGCAGGCGGGCGTTGCTCAGGCAAGCGCCCGGCGCAGGGCATCGATGAACGCGGCGTTTTCCTCCGCTAAGCCGATGGTCGCCCGCAGGTGCCGGGGAAACCCGTACTCGGCGATGGGGCGAACGATGACGCCCTGTTGCAACAATTCCTGGTAAACCTCCGCCGCCGGGCGCGGCACTTCAAAGCTGACGAAGTTCGCGCTGGATTTAATCCAGGGCAGGTCCAGCTCGCGCAACGCCGCGGTCACAACGCCCATGCCCTGCGTGTTGAGGGCGACGCAGCGGCGCAGGTGCGCCTGGTCTTCCAGGGCGATGCGGGCCGCGCCCTGGGCCAGCGCGTTGACGTTAAACGGTTGGCGCACCCGGTTCATCAGGTCCGCCAACTCGGGATGGCTGAGGGCGTAGCCGACCCGCAACCCGGCCAGGCCGTAGGCCTTGGAAAAGGTGCGGGTGACCACCAGGTTGGGGTAGTGCGGCAACAGCTCCAGGGCGCTGGCGTAGTCGTCTTGCAAGGCCGCCGCGTATTCATGGTAGGCCTCGTCCACCACGACGACGAGGTCTTCCGGCATCGCCTCCAGGAACGAGTGCAACCGTTTCCCGTCAATCCAGGCGCCCGTCGGGTTGCCCGGATTATCGATGAAGAGCAGGCGCGTGCGCTCGCCGGCGGCCGCCGCCATGGCGTCCAGGTCATGGCCGTAATTGCGCGCCGGCACCACCACGGGCGCAGCGCCGACGGCGCAGGTCGCCAGGCGATACACCACGAAAGCGGGGTCGGAATACATCACTTCGTGGGCGCTGGTGACCACGCAACGGGCGACCAGCTCCAACACCTCGTTGGAGCCGTTGCCCAGGGTGATCTGGGCCGGGTCCACGCCGTGAAAGTCCGCCAGGTCCCGGCGCAGGGCATGCCCGGCGCTGTCGGGATAGCGCGCCAGGTCCGGCGCGGCGGCCAGAAAGTCCCGAATGCGGGGACTGGGCCCCAGGGGGTTCTCGTTGGAGGCCAGCTTGAACACCCGCTCTAATCCCAGCTCCTGCCGCACCTCGTCAATGTCCCGCCCCGGCTGGTAAGCGGGCAGGTCGGCAATGCCCGGGACCGCCAGCCTGCTGATGACGCCGCCCATGGCCGCCTCCGCCGCTACGCCACCGCCGCCGGGTAGAAGCCCAGCAGCTTCACCATGGCGGCCCGCTCGCGCAACGCGGCAAGGGCGGCGGCCAGAAAGTCCCGAATGCGAGGACTGGGTCCCAGGGGGTTCTCGTTGGAGGCCGGCTTGAACACCCGCTCTAATCCCAGCTCCTGCCGCACCTCGTCCACGTCCCGCCCCGGCTGGTAAGCGGGCAGGTCGGCAATGCCCGGGACCGCCGGCCTGCTGATGACGCCGTCCATCGTCGGCCCCGCAGTTACGCCACCGCCGCCGGGTAGGACCCCAGCAGCTTCACCATGGCGGCTCGCTCGCGCAGCGCGGCAAGGGCGGCGGCCACGTTGTCGTCGTCTGCGTGGCCGGCCGCATCGGCAAAAAACACGTACTCCCACGTCCCCTGGCGCGAGGGGCGGGACTGGATCTTGGTCATGTTCACGTCATGGTCGGCAAAACACGCCAACAGTTTCAGCAAGGCGCCGGGGCGACTCTGCACGGCGAACAACACGGAGGTCTTGTCCCGGCCGCTGGGAAGCGGCGAACTGCTTCCCAACACCAAAAAGCGCGTGACGTTGCCGGGGTCGTCCTCGATGTTGTTGCGAAGCACCGGCAACCCGTAGGCGGAACCGGCGCCGGCGCCCGCCACGGCCGCCGCTTTTTTTTGCCCGGCCGCTTCGGCCGCCGCGGCGGCGTTGCTGGATGCGGGCACGCGTTGCGCCGCGGCCAGGTTGGCGCCCAGCCAGCGCCGACACTGCGCCAGGGACTGCTCGTGGGAATACACTACGGCGATGTCTTCCAAGTTTTTTTCCCGGCTGAGCAGGCACTGATGAATGGGCAACTCCACCTCGCCGCAGAGCTTCAGGGGCGTCTCCGCCAACCGGTCCAGGGTGTGATTCACCGCGCCTTCAATGGAGTTCTCCACCGGCACCACGCCGTGCCGGCACTCCCCTGCTTCCACTTCCCGGAACACCTGGTCGATGTCGTCCAGCGTTGTGATTTCCGCCGACTGCCCGAAGTGCTTTCGGGCGGCGGCTTCCGTGAACGTGCCCCGGGGGCCCAGGCAGGCGATGCGCATGGGTTGCTCCAGGGACATGCAAGCGGATATGACCTCGCGCATCAGGCGCACCGCTTCCTCGTTTCCCAGGGGGCCTGGGTTGATGCTTTTTACCCGGTGCAGGATGCGCGCCTCCCGCTCCGCCCGGTAACAGGAAGCGTCGCTGTCGGTGCGCCGTTTCGCCGCGGCCGCCTGTTGCGCCAGGCCGGCGCGGCGGTTCAGCAACTCCAGCAGTTGCAGGTCCAGCTGGTCTATCTGCTCCCGCAAGGACTCCAGCCCGGGCGCGGTACGGGGGGCTTCGGACTCAGCCATGACGACGGGCGAAATCCGCCATGAAGTCCGCCAGGGCGGCCGCCCCCTCTGCGGGCATGCCGTTGTACATGCTGGCCCGCATGCCGCCCAGTTTCCTGTGGCCTTTCAGCCCGACCAGGCCGTTGCTTTCCGCCTCTTTCAGGAACGTCTCGTCCAGGCGCCCGTCCGCCAGGAAAAACGGCACGTTCATGCGCGAACGATGGCGCGGCTTCACCGGATTGTGGTAAAAATCGTGTCCATCGATGAACCCGTACAGCCTGCGGGAGCGCGCCAGGGCGTTCTCGTGCATCCGCTCCACGCCCCCCTGCTCCCGGGTCCAGGCAAACGTCAGGGCCGCCATGTACCAGTTGAACGTGGGCGGCGTGTTGAACATGGAGTCGTGCCGCGCCAGCACGGAAAAGTTGTACAGGGACGGCACGCGCCGCCGGCGCGGCGGGCGCAACAGGTCTTCCCGCACTAGGGCCACAGTCAGCCCGGCCGGGGCGAAGTTTTTCTGGGCGCCGGCGAAGATGATGCCGTAGCGCCCAACGTCCACGGGGCGAGACAGGAAACTGGAAGTCATGTCGCAGACCAGCGCCGTGTTCCGGTGCGTTTTCGGCAGGGACGGCGGGGCGTCAAACTCCACGCCGGCAATGGTTTCGTTGTCGCAGAAATACAGGTACGCCGGTTTTTTGCCCAGGCGCCAGTCGGCCGCGGCAGGAATAGCAGTGAAGTCCCCGGCATCGGCAATGATGTTTACCTTGGCCAGGGCGGCGGCTTCCTGGGCGGCCCGGGCCGACCAGTGGCCGGTGACCAGGTAGTCGGCGCCGTCCCCTTTTTTGCACAGGTTCAACGGCGCCATGCTCATCATGTTGGTGGCGCCCCCCTGCAAGAACAGGATCTTGTAGTTGTCGGGGACGTCCAGCAACCGGGACAGGTCGTGCCTGGATTGCGCCGCCAGCTCCTCAAAATCCCGGCTCCTGTGGCTGATTTCAAGAACGGAAACGCCTTTGCCCCGCCAGTTCAGGAACTCGTCCCGGGCCTTTGCCATTACCGCCCGGGGCAACATGGCGGGACCGGGGCTGAAGTTATAAACCGGCGCCGCCGGCGCCGCCCCCTTGAACGCCTCGGGGGAAGCAAGCGCACTCATGAGACGAGGTTATGAACCTGCGGCGCCGACATTGCACCCGTCAGTCGGCGGAGCCTGCGTCAGCGGCGCCGTCGGCGTCAGCGGCAGCGTCTGTCTCAGCGGCATCATCGGCGCCGTCAGCGCCGGCGGCATCATCGGCGTCAGAGGCGCCGTCAGCATCAGCGGCGGAACCTGCGCCGTCAGCGCCGGCGGCATCAGCGGCGTCATCGGCGTCATCGCCGCCGTCGTTGTAATACTCGTCAATGCGCTCCAGGCCGGCCAGTTTCTCCTTTCCTTTCAAGCGGATCAGCCGCACGCCCTTGGCGTTCCTGCCCACCAGGGACACATCGTCCGCCGCCGTCCGGATCAGGGTGCCTTGGTCGCTGATCAGCATGATCTCATCGCCCGCGGCCACCGCGGCCGCGCCCACCACCTTGCCGTTGCGCTCGTCAGTGCTGATGGAGATGACCCCCATTCCGCCGCGCTTGCGCAATGGGTAATTCTCGCCCGTGGTGCGCTTGCCGTAGCCGTTCTCGGTGGCGGTCAGCACGCTTTTGCCCTGCTCGGCAATGATCAGGGCGATCACCCGGTCATCGGGTCCTAAGCGCATCCCCCGCACCCCTCCGGCAATCCTGCCCATGGACCGCACGTCTCCTTCCCGAAAACGAATCACCTTGCCGGCGTCGCTGAACAGCATGATTTCCTGGTCGCCGTCCGTCAGCGCCGCGCCCACCAGCTGGTCCCCCGGCCGCAGGTTAATGGCCTTGATGCCGCCGGCCCTGACCCGGGAAAGACTGCTGAGCGGCATTTTCTTGGCGACGCCGTTGCGGGTCGCCAGGAACACGAACTTGTCGTCGCTGAACTCCCGCACCGGCAACACGGCATTGATGCGCTCTCCTTCCCCCAGGCGCAACAGGTTGACGATGGGCTTGCCCCGGGCGTTGCGGCCGGCGTGCGGCAACTCGTATGCTTTCAGCCAGTACAGACGCCCCAGGCTGGAAAAGCACAGCATGGTGTCGTGGGTGCCGGCGATGAACAGCTTGTCGACAAAATCCTCGTCTTTGACGTTGGCGGCGGTCTTGCCCTGGCCGCCGCGGCGCTGGGAGCGGTAGGCGTCCAGGGATTGCCGCTTGGCGTAGCCGGTGTGGGAGAAAGTGACCACCACGTCTTCTTTCGTTATCAGGTCTTCCAGAGTCAAGTTTTGGCGGTCCTGAATAATTTCGGTGCGCCGCGCATCGCCGTACTGCTCCTTGTTTTCCAGCAACTCCGTTCGAATCACCTCCATCAGGCGCTCCGGCCGCGACAGAATGTCCAGCAGGTCGGCAATGCGCTCCAGCAACTGCTCGTACTCCTCGATGATTTTATCCTGCTCCAGCCCGGTGAGCTTTTGCAGGCGCAACTCCAGGATGGCCTGGGCTTGCGCCTCGGACAGGCGGTAGCCGCCCTCCGTCAGCCCGAACTCTCCGCCCAGGTCGGCGGGCCGGGACATGTCGGCGTCCGCCCGCTCCAGCTTGCTCACCACCACCCCCGGTTGCCACAGTTGCGCCAGCAGTCCCTGCTTTGCCTGCTCCGGCGTTGCCGCGGCCCGAATGAGGGCGATGACGGGGTCGATGTTGGCCAGTGCGGCGGCAAGTCCCTCCAGGATGTGGGCGCGGGACTTGGCCTTGCGCAGGTCGAACAGGGCGCGGCGCGTCACCACTTCGCGCCGGTGCTTGATAAAGGCCTCCAACATGCCCTTCAGGGTCATCAGCCGCGGGCGGTTGTCCTCCAGCGCCACCAGGTTAATGTGAAACGATTTTTCCATGTCGGTGAACTGGTACAGGTTGTTGAGCAACACTTCCGGCATCTCGCCCCGCGACAATTCAACCACCAGGCGCATGCCGTCCTTGTCGGATTCGTCCCGCAATTCGCGGATGCCAACCAGTTTTTTCTCCTTGACCAGCTCGGCAATCTTTTCTTGCAGGCGGGCCTTGTTGACCTGGTAGGGCAACTCGGTGACGACAATGGACTCCCGGTCGTTCTTTTCGTCCTGTTCTACGTGGGAGCGGGCGCGAATGTAAATGCTGCCGCGCCCGGTGCGGTACGCCTCCTGTATGCCCTGGGAGCCGTTGATGACGCCGGCCGTGGGGAAATCCGGCCCCGGCGCCAGCTCCAGCAGGCGCTCCGTGTCCAGAGTCTCATCGTCTATGAGCGCTATGCAAGCGTCCATGATTTCGTTCAGGTTGTGGGGCGGAATGTTGGTGGCCATGCCGACGGCGATGCCGCCGGCGCCGTTGATCAGCAGGTTGGGCAGGCGCGTGGGCAACACCACGGGCTCCTGCTCCGAACCGTCGTAGTTGGGCGCGAAATCGACCGTTTCCTTGTCTATGTCCGCCAGCAACTCATGGGCGATGCGCGCCATGCGCACCTCGGTGTAGCGCATGGCGGCGGGCGCATCGCCGTCCACCGAGCCGAAGTTGCCCTGGCCGTCCACCAGTACGTACCGCAGGGAGAAGTGCTGGGCCATGCGCACCATGGTCTCATAGACGGCGGAATCGCCGTGGGGGTGGTATTTACCGATGACGTCGCCGACGACGCGAGCGGACTTTTTATAAGGTTTGTTGTAGTCGTTGGCCATCTCGCGCATGGCGAACAACACCCGGCGGTGTACCGGTTTCAAGCCGTCCCGCACGTCCGGCAGGGCCCGGCCGACGATGACGCTCATGGCGTAATCCATGTAGGATTGACGCATCTCGTCCTCTATGTTTATGGGCAGAACGGAACGGGCAATGTCGTCAGGCATAGTGTTTCAACTGGTTGTTAGCGTGCGGGAATCTTTGTGTTTCGGGGCGTGTCGGCCCCGGTGCGCCGGCCGCCCGGCGCAGGAATGGTGATTTTACCACGGCGGCCGCCCGAAAAAAAGCGGCGTATGGGTTCATGAACATGGGAGACGTTGCCAGGCGCCGTTGCCGGCTTGCAGGAAGCTGCGTTCGCGGCGCTCGGCGGCCGGAAAAGCGTCCCGCCTCCCTCACCATAGTTCACCGCCGCGGCCGCGCCGGCGGCGCACCGCCTCCCTCACAGGGGCCAGAGATTGACGATGTTGCAAAACAACTCGGCGGTGCGCTCGGCGTCGTACTGAGCGGAATGTGCTTCCTCCTCTTCCCAATCCAGTCCCGCGGCCTGCACCGCGCGGGACAGCACGGTCTGCCCGTACGCCAGGCCGCCTAAGGTGGCGGTATCGAAAGTGCTGAACGGGTGAAACGGATTGCGCCCCAGCCCGGCGCGTGCGGCGGCGGCGTTAATGAAGTTCAGGTCGAAAGAAGGGTTGTGCCCCACCAGTATGGCGCGGCGACAATCGTGGCGCTTGATCATCTTGCGGGTCGCCAGGAAAATGTCCCGCAGGGCGTCTTTTTCCGACTCGGCGATCTCCCGGCGAAAGGGATGGTGCGGGTCGATGCCGTTGAATTCCAGCGCCGCCTTGTCCAGGTTCGCCCCGGCAAAGGGCTCAATGTGCTTCATCAGGGTTCTCTGGGGATACCATTGCCCCGCCTCGTCCACCTGCAAAAACACCGCCGCCACCTCCAGCAGGGCGTCCTTGTGCGGGTCAAAGCCGCCGGTCTCCACGTCAATGACCGTGGGGTAGTATCCCCGGAAGCGACCGGCGACGGGGCTTTCTTTTTTCTCAGGCGGCGTCATCGACCAGTTCCCAGCGGCAGGCGGCGCCCGCCATGAACGGCACCAGCTCGGCGCCTGCGTACGGCAAGGCCGCGGGAATGCGCCAGTCCCGGCGGCGCAGGGTGATTTTGGCTTCATTGGGAGGCAAGCCGTAAAAACGGGCTCCATGGATGGAGGTGAAACCCTCCAGGGCGCCCAACGCGTCCATTTCCTCGAAAGCGGCGGCATACAACTCCAGGGCCGCGCAGGCGGTATAAACGCCGGCGCAACCGCAGGCGCTTTCCTTGTCGCCGCGAGCGTGGGGGGCGCTGTCGGTGCCGGCGAAAAACTTCGGGTTGCCGCCGCCGGCCGCGCCCAGCAGGGCCTGCCGATGCTCCTCTCTTTTCAGCACCGGCAGGCAGTAGTTGTGAGGGTTGACGCCCCCCGCAAACATGGCGTTGCGATTCGCCAGCAGGTGATGCGGGGTGATGGTGGCCGCCGCTGTTGCCGGCGCGGCCGTTACGAACTGCACCGCCTCCCGGGTGGTGATGTGCTCCAGCACCACCCGCAGGGCGTCCAGTTCTTCCACCAGAGGAGACAGCACCTGCTCTATGAACACCCGCTCCCGGTCAAACACGTCAACGTCCGGCGCCGTCGCTTCCCCGTGCACCAGCAGGGGGACGTCTTTGGCCGCCATGCGCTCCAGCAACGGCATCACCCTGGCGAGGTCGGTCACGCCGGCGCTGGAATTGGTGGTGGCGCCGGCCGGGTAGTACTTGAACGCGTATACTTCGTCGCTGTCCAGGACGCGGTCCACCTCGTCCCGGTCGGTATTGTCGGTAAGATACAGGGTCATCAGCGGAGTGAAGTCCGTCGCCTCGGGCAGGGCCTCCAGGATGCGGCGCCGATAGGCCCGGGCCTGCGCCACGGAAACCACCGGCGGCGCCAGGTTCGGCATGACAATAGCCCTGGCAAAGCGCCGGGCGCTGTCGCCCACAACGGCGGCCAGGCGCGCCCCGTCCCGCAGGTGGAGATGAAAATCATCCGGCTTGACAAGCGTGATCGTGTCCATCGCCGTCATAATAAATGATCGGCGGCGGCGGCGCAGAATATTTTTCAACAGGCGTGCCGGAACCGCCGCCGGGGCCGTGCGAGAGCGCGGCGGCGCCCGCACTAGGTCCCGGCGACGGGATTTTGCGTGAGAGCGCGCCAACGCACGACTGAACGAGAGAGGCGTACAGGTAATACGCCGACCGACGTGAAAGAGTAGCGCCAACAAAGTTATCGCGCAAAACAGACAAGCCAGGTAAATGTGGTAACATTACCGTTTTTTCAGGCGCCGCCATGCAATACAGGAAACTGGGGCATACCGATACCGAGGTCAGCGTAATCTGCCTGGGCAGCATGACCTGGGGCGAACAGAATACGGAGGCCGAGGCGCATCGGCAGCTGGATTTCGCCGTGGACCGAGGCGTCAACTTCATTGACACGGCGGAGCTCTACCCGGTGCCCCTGCGAGCGGAAACCCAGGGACGCACGGAGGAGTTCCTGGGCTCCTGGCTGCGCCGGCGCAAGGACCGGTCGCAACTGGTCATCGCCACCAAGATGTGCCCGGCTGCCGACCATCTCAGCTACTTTCGCAACGGCGGCAACCGGCTGGACCGCAAGAACATGCGCCGGGCCGTGGACGCCAGCCTCAAGCGCCTGGGAACCGACTACCTAGATCTGTACCAGCCGCACTGGCCGGAGCGCGACACCAACTGCTTCGGGCAACTGAACTACTACCACGCCCCCCACAAGGACGGCGTTCCCATAGAAGAGACGCTGGAAGCCCTGGCGGAGCAGGTGCAGGCCGGCAAAATCCGTTACGTCGGCGTCTCCAACGAAACCCCCTGGGGGCTGGGCGAATACCTGCGGCTGGCGCGGGAGCGGGAGTTGCCCCGGGCGGTCTCCATTCAGAACCCGTACAGCCTGCTGAACCGCAGTTTTGAGGTGGGACTGGCGGAGTTCGCCCACCGCGAGCAGGCGGGATTGCTGGCGTACTCGCCGCTGTGTTTTGGCGTATTGTCCGGCAAATACCTGGACGGCAAAAAGCCCGATGGCGCCCGCTTGACCCTTTTCGGCGACCGCATGACAAGATACACCGGCGAGCGCGCCGCCCAGTGCGTGCGGCGCTACGCGGCCGTTGCCGCAAAACACGGGCTGGACGCGGCGCAACTGGCCCTGGCTTTTGTCGTAAGCCGGCCGTTCCTGACCAGCGCGATCATCGGCGCCACCTCCCTGGCGCAGTTGGAGGCGAACCTCGGCGCCGCTGAGCTGACGCTGGACAAGAGCATCCTGAAAGAAATTGAGGAAATTCATGAAGCACAACCCAACCCCTGCCCCTGAGGCCGCCGCGCCGCGCGCCGCCGCGGCGGGCTTGATGCGCCGCCCGCCGGGGGCGCCCCGCCGCGACGCCCCATGGAGCTGACCCCGCTCACCGCCCTGTCCCCCGTCGACGGCCGCTACGGGGAGCGGACCGCAGAACTGCGCGGGATTTTCAGCGAATTCGGGCTGTTTCAGCGGCGCCTGACAGTGGAAATCCGCTGGTTGCAGGCTCTCGCCGCGCATCCCGACATAACCGAAGCGCCGCCGCTGAACGCGGCGGCCGCAGCGGTGCTGGAGGAAGTCATCAGCGGTTTTTCCCTGGCGGACGCCCAGCGCATCAAGGAGCTGGAACAGACCACCAACCACGACGTCAAGGCGGCGGAGTATTTCCTGCGTGAGAAGATGGCCCCCCACGATGAGTTGCGCTGCTATGCCGCTTTCATTCACTTCGCTTGCACCTCCGAGGACGTTAACAACCTGGCCCACGCGCTGATGTTGCAAGCGGCGCGGGAACAACACCTGGGACCCGTCCTGGATGAAATCTGCACGGCGCTGGCGGCGGCGGCGCAACAATACGCCGCCCAGCCCATGTTGGGGCGCACGCACGGCCAACCGGCCTCCCCCACCACCCTGGGCAAGGAGCTGGCGGTGTTCATTCATCGCCTGCGGCGCCAACTCCGGTGTTTCCGCGAGGTTCCCATACTTGGCAAGATGAACGGCGCAACGGGCAATTTCAACGCCCACCTGGCCGCCTATCCCGCCGTTGACTGGCCCGCCCTGTCGCAATCTTGCGTCCAGTCCCTGGGGCTGACCCACAACCCTCACACCACCCAGATCGAATCGCACGACTGCATGGCGGAATACTTTCACGCCCTGGTCCGCATCAACGTCATCCTGCTGGATTTGTGCCGCGACGCCTGGGGCTACATCGCCCTGGATTATTTTCAGCAACAGGCGGTCGCCGGCGAAACCGGCTCTTCCACCATGCCCCACAAGATCAATCCCATCGACTTCGAGAATGCGGAGGGCAACCTGGGAACCGCCAATGCCCTGCTCGCTTTCCTGGCGGAAAAACTGCCCGTCTCGCGCTGGCAACGGGACCTGAGCGATTCCACTGCTCTCAGAAACATGGGAACGGCGCTGGCCCACTGCCTGGTGGCGTACCGTTCCTGCCTCCGGGGGCTGGGCCGGCTGGAAGCGAATGTCGAGCGCATTGACGCCGACCTGAACGACAACCCGCAAGTGCTGGCCGAGGCGATCCAGACCGTGATGCGGCGCTACGGCATCGATGACGCCTACGAACAGCTCAAGGCGCTGACCCGGGGGCAACCGCTCACAGCGGAACGACTGCGGCAATTCATCGCCGGGCTGGACCTGCCGGAGCCGGTCAAGGAGGCGCTGGGCCGGCTTGCCCCCCGGGACTACATCGGCAACGCCGCAGAGCAGGTCGCCCAAATCATCTCGCAGGCAAGCGACCGCTGATGCGGATCATTCGCGGCGGCGCCGCGTTGTCAGCGTTTCGCATAGAGAAAAAACTGGCTGAACTGGCGCGCCTGGCGTCGGCGGTCGGGGAGGTGCGGGCCGAGTTCGCCTACTTTCTGCAACTTGACGGCGAGTTGTCTCCCCGGGACGAGGAGCGCCTGCTGAACCTGCTGGACGGGCGCCCCGCCGCGGCGCCGACTGCGGCCCCCACCTGCGCGGCCGTTCCCCGCCCCGGCGTCACCTCCCCCTGGTGCGCCAAGGCAACGGAAGTGTTGCATCGTTGCGGCCTGGCCGCGGTGCGGCGCGTGGAGCGCGGCGTCTGCTGGCGCATCGCAGACGCCGAGGGGGGAGAGTTGCCGCCCGCCGACCGTGAGCGCCTCGCACCGGCCCTGCATGATCCCATGACGCAGATCATCATCGGCGAGTTGCGCGAGGCCGCCTGCCTGTTCGCGCCGCGCCGCCCCGCGGAACTGCGCTTCATCCGCCTGATGGAAGACGGCAAGAGCGCCATAGAGCGCGCCAACCAGGAGCTGGGACTGGCCCTGTCGGCGGCGGAGATCGAGTATTTTTACCAGGCGTTTCAGCAACTGGGGCGCAACGCCGCCGACGTGGAGCTGATGAGCTTCGCCCAAGTGAACTCGGAGCACTGCCGGCACAAGATCTTCAACGCGGACTGGCGCATTGACGGCGAACCCATGCCGGCCGGCCTGTTCCAGTTAATCAAGGCGACCCATTCCGGAGCAGCGGCCGGGCGCCATCGCATCTTGTCCGCCTACGAGGACAACGCCGCCGTGATGCGGGGCTACCGGGCCGTGCGTTTTTTCCCCTCGCCGCAGGACCAATGCTACCGCCATGTCCAGGAAGACGCGCACATCCTGATGAAGGCGGAGACCCACAACCACCCCACCGCGGTCTCGCCGTTCCCTGGCGCCGCCACCGGCGCCGGCGGCGAAATACGCGATGAGGCCGCCACCGGGCGCGGCGCCCGGCCCCGGGCCGGGCTCACCGGCTTTGCCGTGTCCGATCTGCGCATCCCCACCCTGCCCCAGCCCTGGGAGCGGACGGACAGCCGGCCGCAACACCTGGCCGCCCCCCTGGACATTATGCTGGAGGCCCCCATTGGCGCGGCTTCTTACAACAACGAGTTCGGGCGCCCGGCCCTGGCCGGCTACTTTCGCACTTTCGAGCATCAGGAGCAGGACAGCGGCCGCACCTGGGCCTATCACAAGCCCATCATGTTGACGGGCGGCTACGGCGTGATACGCCCGCAACACGTGCGCAAGAGCGCCCTCTCTCCGGGCAACGTCATCGTCGTGCTGGGCGGGCCCGCCATGCTGATCGGCCTGGGCGGCGGCGCCGCCGCCTCCCAGACTTCCGGCAGCGGCGACCAGGCGTTGGATTTCGCCTCGGTGCAACGCGACAACCCGGAAATGCAACGGCGTTGCCAGGAGGTCATCGACCAGTGCTGGGCCCTGGGCGCCGCCAACCCCATCCTGTCCATTCACGACGTGGGCGCCGGCGGGCTGTCCAACGCCCTGCCGGAGCTGGTGCACCAAAACGGCGCCGGCGGCGCGTTCGAGTTGGGCGCCGTGCCCTGCGCCGACGCCGGCATGTCCCCCATGGAGATCTGGTGCAACGAGGCCCAGGAGCGCTACGTGCTGGCGCTGGCGCCCCAGGACCTGGAGACGTTCACCGCCCTGTGCCGCCGGGAGAACGCCCCCTGCGCCGTCATCGGCGCCGTCACGGATGACGGACAACTGCGGGTTGTCGGCGAGCGGCGCCGGAAAGTCGTGAACGTTCCCCTGGACATGTTGTTGGGCGCCCCGCCCGGGTTGCGCCTGGAGGCGCGGCGCATGCGGCGCCCCGGCCGGGAGTTGCAACTGGACGGCATTTCCTTGGAGGAGGCCGTTTCCCGAGTGTTGCAACTGCCGTCCGTGGCATCCAAGCGCTTCCTGGTGACCATTGGCGACCGCAGCGTTTCCGGGCTGGCGGCCCAGGACCAGATGGTGGGGCCGTGGCAAGTGCCGGTGGCGGACTGCGCCGTTACCTGCGCTTCTTTCGATGCCTGCACCGGCGAAGCCGTGGCCCTGGGAGAGCGGCCGCCGGCGGCGCTCATCGACCCGCCGGCCGGCGCACGGCTGGCGGTGGCGGAGGCGCTGACCAACCTGTGCGCCGCCCGGGTGTTGCGCTTAGAGGACGTCGCCCTGTCCGCCAACTGGATGGCGGCCGCCGGCGAACCCGGCGAAGACGCCGCCCTGTACGCCGCGGTCCATGCCGTTTCAACCCTGGCGCAGGAGCTGGGCCTGGTAATTCCCGTCGGCAAGGATTCCATGTCCATGAAAACGTCCTGGCAGGACCACGGCGAGCAACGCCAGGCGACGGCGCCGCTGTCCCTGAATGTGACCGCCTACGCCGCCGTTGCCGACGTGCGTCTTACGCTCACGCCGCAGTTGCGCCGAGGCGCCGACTCCGTCCTGGTGCTGATTGACCTGGGACTGGGGCAAAACCGCCTGGGCGGCTCGGCGCTGGCGCAGGTCACCCGCCAGTTGGGACGCGACAGCGCGGACCTGGACGACCCGGCTCTGTTGCGGGCGTACTTCAACGGGGTGCAGTTGCTGAATGACGCCGGTTATCTCCTGGCGTACCACGACCGCTCCGACGGCGGCCTGTTAGCCGCCCTGTGCGAAATGGCTTTCGCCGGCCGTTGCGGCCTGGGCGTTGACGTCCCCGATACCGCCGACCTTTTTGCTTTCCTGTTCAACGAAGAACCCGGCGGCGTGATACAGGTTCGCGCAGACGACCTGCGCGCGGTGCTGGACACGCTGGAGCGATGCGGGCTTCCCCCGTCCTGCGCCGCGCCCTGCGCCGCCCCCAACGAGGACAATGAACTCGTCATAACGCACCGAGGGCGGCGGGCGTACGCGGCCCCCGTCTCGCGGCTGCACCGCCTGTGGTCGCTGACTTCCTGCCATATACAGGCCCTGCGGGACAACCCCGAGTGCGCCCGGGAGGAACAGGAAAGCCTGCAAGACGAAAGCGACCCCGGGCTGTTCAGCGCACCGCTTCACTCCTTGCGTTCCCCCGTCGTAAAACCCGGCGACAGCCGCCCCGCCCTGGGCGTCCTGCGGGAACAGGGCGTTAACGGCCACGTGGAAATGGCCGCCGCTTTCGACCGCGCCGGGTTTGCCTGCGTGGACGTCCACATGAACGACCTGCTGGACGGCCGGCGCTCCCTGGACCAGTTGCAGGGACTGGCGGCCTGCGGCGGGTTTTCCTACGGCGATGTGCTGGGCGCCGGCGGCGGCTGGGCCAAGTCCATACTGTACAACGAGCGCTTGCGGGACCAGTTCCAGCGCTTTTTCCAGCGCGCCGACAGTTTCGCCCTGGGCGTTTGCAACGGCTGCCAGATGCTGTCCCGCCTGCGCGACATCATCCCCGGCGCCGGGCATTGGCCGGACTTTGTCCGCAACCGCTCCGAGCAGTTTGAATCCAGGGTGGTCATGGTCGAGATCATGCCGTCGCCGTCCCTGTTCCTGCGCGACATGGCCGGTTCAATCTTGCCCATCGTCGCCGCCCACGGGGAGGGGCGCGCGCACTTCCCCGACGCGCCGCAACAAGAGGCCTTGCCCGCGCTGCGCTTCGTCGACAACCGGGGAAAAGCAACGGAAACCTATCCCGCCAACCCCAACGGCTCGGCGGGCGGGCTGGCGGGGTTCACCAATGACGACGGGCGTTTCACCATCATGATGCCGCATCCGGAGCGGGTGTTTTTACAGCAACAACTGCCCTGGATTGCCCAGGAGCGGCGCACCGGGGACAGTCCCTGGATGCAGATGTTCTATAATGCAAGAAAACGGCTGGAGTGACGTCGCCCCGGCGGCGTCGCGACCCGCACCATGAAAACAACTCGAGGCAACCATCATGCTGATCAAGACGCCGCCCGACATTAAACCCTCCGAGATCACGGAGCCGCAACACTACTTCACGCGCCGCCGCTTCATTCGCAACGGCGCCCGGCTGGGTCTGCTCGGCGCCCTGCCGGGCCTGGCGCCGGCCCGCGCCGACACGGCGCGCCCCGGAGTCGGCGCCCCGCTGGAGGCGATGAAAAACCATCCGTTTTCCACCAGCGAGGAGCTGACTCCCTATGACGCCGTGACCAGTTACAACAACTTCTACGAGTTCGGCACCCACAAAAGCGACCCCGCCAAAAAGTCCGGCCGCTTCAAGCCGCAACCCTGGTCCGTCGCCGTTAGCGGCGAGTGCATGAAGCCCGGAACGTATGCCTACGAGGACATCGTCAAACCCCATCGCCTGGAAGAGCGTATTTACCGCCTGCGTTGCGTGGAGGCCTGGTCCATGGTCATCCCCTGGGTGGGCGTCCCGTTAGGAGACGTGTTGCGGCGCTTTGAACCCACGTCCCGGGCAAAATACGTCTCTTTCACCACTGTCATGCGCCCCGACGAGATGCCCGGCCTCCGGCGCCGGGTGCTGGACTGGCCTTACCGGGAAGGACTGCGCATCGATGAGGCCATGCATCCCCTGACCATCCTGGCCGTCGGGCTGTACGGCGAGGTGTTGCCCAACCAGAACGGCGCACCCATGCGCCTGGTGGTTCCCTGGAAATACGGGTTCAAGAGCATCAAGTCCATCGTCGAGATCGGGTTCACCCAAACGCAACCGCCCACGGCGTGGAACGACAGCGCCCCCGGGGAATACGGGTTCTACTCCAACGTCAATCCCGAGGTGGACCATCCGCGCTGGAGCCAGCGCCGGGAGCGGCGCATCGGCAGTTTTTTCAAGCAGGACACCCTGCCGTTCAACGGCTACGGCGAGCAAGTCGCGGCCCTGTATCAGGGTATGGACCTGCGCCGGCATTATTGACCCGCCGCCCGCGCCATGCGACTGCCCTGGCAAAAACCGACGCTGTTTCTGCTGTGCCTGGTCCCCCTGGGCCTGCTGGTCCACAAGGGCATCGGCGGCAACCTCACCGCCAATCCCATCAAGGAAATCACCCATTTCACCGGCACGTGGGCGTTGCGCTTTTTACTCATCACCCTGGCCGTTACCCCGTTGCGAAAAATCACGGGCGTCAACGCCCTGGTCGGCTACCGCCGCATGTTGGGGCTGTTCGCGTTTTTCTACGCCTGCCTGCATGTTCTCACCTACCTGGTGCTGGACCAGTTTTTTGATTGGCGGGAAATCGTCCTGGACGTGGCAAAAAGACCTTACATAACAGTGGGTTTTGCCGCCTTTTTGATGTTGATTCCCCTGGCTGTTACTTCCACTCGCCGCATGGCGATGCGCCTGGGCAACAACTGGCGCCGCTTGCACGCGCTGGTCTATCCCGCCGCGGTGTGCGTCATTTTCCATTACCTGTGGCAGGTCAAGGCGGACGCGTTGCCGCCGGTCAGCTACGGGCTGGCGCTGTTCCTGCTGTTCGCCTTGCGTTCGCCGCGCTTCAACCCCGCCAAAAAACGCCGCCAATCCATGTCGCCGCCGTTGCGGAAAACTCCGGCATGACGGGCTCCCACAACGGCCGGGACGATGAAGACCTGTTTCGGCGCACGGTCGGTGCGGTAACGCCCATCAAGGGAGACAAGATTCAACCGCCGCGGCGGCGCGACGGCGCGATGAAGCAACCGCCGGGCGCCGCGGCGGGCGCCGCTACGGCTTTCGGCGGGGAAAAGAACCTGGCGGATGTTCAGGACGCGGCGGTGAGCGCCGGCGGAGAGTTGCGTTACCGGCGCCCGGGCGTGCAAGACAAGGCGTTTCAGAGGTTGCGGCGCGGCCAGGAGCGGATGGAGGATGAGCTGGACTTGCACGGCGTGACAATAGCGGTCGCCCGGAACAGCCTGGCGGCCTTTCTTGACCGTTGCCTTGTGCGCGGCTGTCGTTGCGTTAAAATCGTCCACGGCAAGGGACTGCACTCCGCCCAGGGGCAGGCCACCATCAAGAGCCTGGTGGGCGGCTGGTTGCAACAACGCCAAGAGGTGCTGGCCTACTGCTCCGCCAAGCCCCGGGACGGCGGCGCCGGCGCATTGTACGTGTTGCTGAAAAAACGCGCCCGACGCTGATGAAACGATGCTCCCGGCACGGCATGGCGGCAGGGCCAGGCACAGAAGCCCGACGCCGTGCGTAGCGCCCCCGTTCCCTGGCGCAGAATGTTTTTCGGAATACGGGCCGGGCAAGGAGAAAGGAAGAAAGTGTATATTCCATACACGAACGACCGCACAAGGTAGGTTGGCGTTGCATGACGAAAAAGAGGCGCACCCGGCGCAAGAGCGCGCCTGGGAACACACCAACTGCAGTGGGGGCATGGCGCCGGCGCAGTTATCGCACAAAAGAACAAGCCGGGCCGGCAACGGAGTTTTGCACGGGGCGCGGGGCGTTGCATGAAGACGGCGGCAGCGGCGCAGACGCTGACGTGAACGCGCCGGGCAACCAAGTTGCCGCGCGAAAAAAGCACGCCGGGTTCCTGGCGCCGGCCTTGTTGCTCCTCGCCGCCTGCGGCGGCGGCAGCGGCGCAGACGCCGCCGTGAACGCACCGGGCAACGGGGTTGCCGCACGGAAAAAGCACGCCGGGTTCCTGGCGCCGGCCTTGTTGTTCCTCGCCGCCTGCGGCGGCAGCGGCGCAGACGCTGACGTGAACGCACCGGGCAACCAGGTTGCCGCACGAAAAAAGCAAGCCGGGTTCCTGGCGCCGCTCTTGTTGTTCCTCGCCGCCTGCGGCGGCGGCAATAACGGCGCGGTGCAACCGGCGCCGCCCCTGTTGCCGCAACCAGCGCCGCCCCTGGACCTGCCGCCGGGACCCTGCGAAATCGACACGGCCGACTTAGGTTGCCTCTCCATGGCGCGCTACGCCCAGGAGCGCGACCGCATCGCCGGCCGCATCGAGGCGCTCCCCGCCTACCAGGCGCACTGGGGGTACCAGCAGACCGGCATCGCCCGGGCCTGGGCCCAGTTACAGTTGAAGCATGGTGCGGCCCGGCCCGGCGCCGGCGTCCGCGTTGGAATTATCGATGACGGCATTCGCCAACAACATCCCGCTTTCAGCGGCGCCGCTGTAAGCGAACGCTTTTACGGCGGTGCCGGCGAGGCCTCCACCACTTTTACGCCGGAGCCGGGCGGCCGCGAGACGGCCTCCCACGGCACCCAGGTGGCCAGCGTCCTCATCGCCCAAGGCGGCGCCGGCCTGGTCGGGAATTTCATAGGCGTTGCCCCGGGCGTTCGCCTGCACATGTTCACCGTGCCTTCGACCCGCGACGGGTTTCTCGAGGTCTGGCCGCACTACCAGCAAATCGTGGAGCAAGCGCACCGGGACAACGTCGATATTTTCAGTTTCAGTTTCTCATCCCCCGAATCCATCGACTTATTCAGCCACCGCTCGCAACTGCTCATTGGAATGCCGGGATTCATCGATGAGTCGTTTATCTACGTAGCCGGCGGCGGCAATGATCCGGGGGCAACTTCCGTCTCGGCGATCGCCGGGCTACCGGTGCTGGTTCCCGAGCTGAGGGACAACTACATCGCCGCCGTGGGAACCGACGTCGCCGGCGACCTGCGCTCCGCTCCCTGCGGCAGCTCTGCTGACTGGTGCATTGCCGCGCCGGTATATTTTTCTCCGGTCGCCTACTACGGACACGCCAACGAGGCGGACAACGGGGTTTTCCCCGTCGTTGAAACCATTACGTTCAGCGGCGGCACGTCTCTTGCGGCGCCTTATGTCGCCGGCGCGCTGGCCCTCATCAAGCATGCATTCCGCGACCAGCTGTCCAATGCGGAAATCGTGCAACGGCTGTACGCCACCGCCGACAAGAGCGGCCCCTACGCCGACCGCTCAAAATACGGACAAGGATTAGTGGACGCAGGCGCGGCCACCGCCCCGGTCGGTCGGGTCCAGGTCAGCGGCGGCGCGGGGCCGGCCACCGGGCTGGAACAAGCCGGCCTCCGCCTGGGGGCGGCTTTCGGCGACGGGCTGAGCCGCCGCCTGGGCAACCAGGAAATCGCTGCGTTCGATCAACTGGACGCCCCCTTCTTCCTGCCGCTGGCGGACTTTTATCGCCCCCGGCCAAACCCGCCCACGGCCCGTTTCCAGCGCCCCGACACGTCCGCCGCAACGCCGCCGCCAAGGGCGCGGTTGCAAATCCACGACCCTCTTCCCGGCGGCGACGGCGGCTACCTGGCGTTGAGCGACAGCGTGGCCCGGTTGCGATGGCCGGGACGGGGCAACCTGGAGGCGACCGCCTTCGCCTCGCTGACGCGCCCCGGGCAACCCACCCTGGCCGGCGCCGAGCTGGGCTGGAATGTCGCGCCGGGGTTGTTGCGACTCAAGGGCGGCTGGCTGGCAGAGCAGAACGGACTGCTGGGCAGCCGCCGGAACAATCCATACAGCCGCACGAACGCCGACACATTCTACGCCGTCATCGAGGCCGCCCATGCCTGGCGCGGCTGGCGCCTGGCCGGGCGCGCGGCGGCGGGCTACACTCGCGCCGACGTGCGGGACTCCCTGGTGCGCGGCATCGACGGCGTCGTCACCAGCGCCTTCGGCCTGCATGCCGACCGCGAGTTGGCGGCCGGCCGCCGCCTGCGCCTGGCCGTTCAGCAACCGGTGCGCACAGAAGCCGGGCGGGTGCGCCTGCGCATCCCCACGGGACGCCTCCAGGACGGAACCAGGACGTATCGCAGGCTGTCCAGTGAGGCAACCCCGTCCGGGCGGCAACTGGACCTGACCTTGCGCGTCAACGGCGAGGGGCGGCCGTTGTCGCGTCAGGGAACGTACTATTATGACCTGGCACTGACCTACAGCCGCCACCCCTGGCACAGCAGGGAGCGGGGCGGCGACCTGCGGATGCAGGCCAGCCTGGGGTTGCGCTACTGACGAGTCGGGCGTGTCTATTTTGCGTTGTGCCCGGCCTGCCTCGTTCGGTCGGTCAACGCGTTGCCGGTACGCTTTTTTCCTCACCCGTTCCGGCTTGAGGAGTTGCAACAACAGCACCTCGTTCTTAGGAAAAACCCCGGCGCCGGGAGCGCTTCGTCATACAGATTGACTTCCAAAAAACACGCTGCGCCGGCCTGCCGCGGGGTATAATGGCGGCCATACCCCATGACTGAACAGACCGCCCATAAAGAGGGAGAGGCCCGCTCCCGGCTTCCCATGATGCAGAGAATCACCCGGTTCCTGGAGTGGAGCCGGCGCACCGCTTCGTCCCGCCTTCTGGCTTTCCTGCTCATCGCGATCTTTTTTGGAACTGCGGCAACCTGGGTTCACAACACCGCCGGCAAGCATATCGCCGCCAGTTTTCACGGCGACGAAATCATGGTGTTGCAGGGCGCCATTCCAGCTGCTGTTCTTAATCTTCGCGTCGGCGAGATGAGCCGATGGCTCGCCAGGATCCTTCACCCTGGCGGGCTCTACCATATAAATCAACGCTTGGGCCATAGTCCTGCCACGCCCCGGTCCGAAGGGTGGGAATTCTCCGGGTGGGACTACCCGGCCGCTTACCTTGACCGGAATTACAAGCATCCCGACGCCATCCACACAGATCCCAACGTCCAGGACTACGTGTTCTTTATGCGGCTTGCCTCCGCCCTGCTCGCCATCGCCAGTTTCTGCCTGGTGCTGTGGGCCTTGCTCAACCGCTTCGGCGGCGCTGCCGCGGTTGCCTACGCAGGCCTGGTGCTGGGCAGCCGGCTGGTGTTCGACCAGTTCCAGGTGTTCTATACGGAAACCACGCTGTTCATCATCTTCAACCTGGCCGCATTCTGTTATCTGCGCTACGGCACGGCAGGGCCGCGTCCCCTGTCCCGCTATGCCGTCGCCTGGCTCGGGGTCCTCTCCGCCGCCGCCCTCTCCGCCAAGCTCAGCGGCGTCATGGTGGTCGCCATGCTGGCCTGCATGGTGTTGGTTGACGTGCAACGGCACAGACCCAGATTCCACATCGAGATCTATCTCCTGTTCTTTCTGGCATTCATTTACCTGATCAACGTGCCAATGGCGGGCTCCTGGTTCGAATACATCGACAAGACCATGGCCAATGTGTATAACTACGCCAACCGGTTTCGATTCTACGGCTCCCCCGACAAGATATACCTGTTTCGCACTCAGGAATACGGCCTGGGAGTCATGGAGTTCCTATTGTCGGTCCCCGGCCTGGGCTATTTCATTATCCTGGCGTTCCTGGGCGGGTTGCTGTGGCTTGCCGTGCCGCCGCGGCGCGAACTGCTTCCTCTTTACGCCCTGGGAGCGCTGATCATCTTGTCTGTTTCATCTTTCTCCAACCAGATGGTATCCATTGATCGCAACATGGCGTCGCCCTACGCAGCCGCGAGTTTCATCATCGCCGTGGCCGTTGGCGACCTGCTCAACAGGCTGCCGAGCAGGTTGCTCGCCGGCGGCGTCGCCCTGGCGTTGTTGCTGGTCTTTCTTACAGCCGCGATACAGCGCCTGCAAGAAATCGCGCCCATTGAAGATGCTTTCATTGAAGCGATCAGCAACCCCGTCGCGCAATGCCGTAGCCTGGCCGCCCTTGGGCTTTCGGACAAGGCAACGCAAGCGTTGCGAGAGCGCGTGCGCGGCGATGTTGCCGCGTTTCCCCGGGTGCCGCGATATTTTCAAAACCCGCCTATCATCTACGCTGAGTACCGAAAAAAAATACTTGGGAAATACCGAGGATACCAGTGCTTGGTCGCCTACCGGGAAAAACACAGCAATACCAAGCAGGTCACCAACTTCTTCGGGCCGAAGTATTACCGTCTTGCCGGACGCATGGGTGATTTCTTCTTTTTTGTCCCCAAAGCGCCGACACCGGACAACCTGGCGGCCGAAGCCGGAGACAGATCGATTACGCTGTCATGGACTATCCCCGGCAACGCCGGCGTCAGCGGCTACCAGTTCCAGACAGCAGAGAATGGACAACCCTGGGGGGATTGGCAAGACATCGATATGAAGCGCGTCCAGCGTGGGCAACCCGCATCTTCCGCAACCCGACCCAGAGTAAGACATCTGCTGGTCCGGAAAGAACAACGCATTAAGACGGCCGGAGAAATGAACCGCTTCGTGATACAAAAATTGACCAACGGCCGTACCTACCGGGTGCAACTACGGGCGCATACTGATTTTGGTGGTGAGGGAGCGCCTGCCGAGGTTGCGGCGACGCCGACCCGCCGGGCGGCGCCTTGAGCGGGCTACTCGCTGTCCAGCAATACGACCGCGTGGACGGCGATGCCTTCCCCGCGCCCCAGGCTGCCCATTTTTTCGTGGGTGGTGGCCTTGACGCTGAGACGATGCGGTTCAACGCCCAGGCCGGCGGCCAGGTTCTCCCGCATGGCGGCGACATGGGGGGCCATGCGGGGCGCTTCTGCGACAATGGTAATGTCCGCGTTGGCCAGCGCGTAGCGGTTATCCGCCAGCAACGACTGCACCCGCCGCAACAGGGCGGCGCCGGCAATGCCCCGGAAAGATTCGTCGCTGTCGGGGAAATGGGCGCCCAGGTCCCCTAAGGCGGCGGCGCCCAACAGGGCGTCGCACAGGGCGTGAATGACCGCGTCCCCGTCGGAGTGGGCGACCAGCCCCTGGTCGTGGGGGATGACCACCCCGCCCAGCACCAGGGGACCCTCGCCGCCGAAGCGGTGAACGTCATAGCCATGGCCTATTCTCATTTTGCTTTTCTCTCCCGTTGCGACAGGTAAAACTCCGCCAGGGGCAGGTCTTCTGCGTGGGACGCCTTGATGTTATGGGCGCCGCCCGGCACCAGCAGGGGGCGGTAGCCCTGGTTTTCCAGGGCCTGGGCTTCATCGGTAACAGTCAGTTCCCCGGCGACCGCAACGGCCAGGGCGTCCCGCAACAGCCCCAAGCGAAACATCTGCGGCGTCAGGGCGCGCCACAACCGCTCCCGGGGCAAGGTCGCCTGGATCTCGCATTCTGCCCCCGCCTGTTTCACCGTGTCGTTGATGGGCGCGGCCAGGATGCCGCCGACGGAGTGGTCCGCCGCCGCGGTAAGCAACCGCTCCAGGTCTGCGCCGGTGACGCAGGGACGGGCCGCATCGTGCACCAGCACCCAGTCATTCGGGGAAGCCGTCTCCTGGAGGCGCTCAAGGCCGTTCAACACGGAGTGGCGTCGCTCCCGGCCGCCGGGCGCCGTCATTATCCGGGCATGGGCGGCCGCCTCCAGGGTCGGCCAGTATTCGTCCTGCGGCGCGACGACCACGACAATGCCTGCTATCAGCGGGTGTTCGCAGAACGGCGCCAGGCTGTGCTCGAGCATGGTGCGGCCGGCCAGTTGCAGGTACTGCTTGGGTTTTTTTCGTCCCATGCGCCGCCCGATGCCGGCCGCCGGCAACACCGCCCAGAATTTCGGGCGGCTCATGGGGCGCCGGGCGACGTTTCGGACGAATTCGCACTCGGCGCCGCCGCGCCGGCTTCATCGATAATCCGGTAGAACACCTCGTCGGCCTTGATCATTCCCATTTCGCTGCGGGCTATCTCCTCCACCGCCTCCACGCCGCGCTTCAAGTCCAGCACCTCGGCGGTAAGCGCCTCGTTGCGCTCTTTCAGGCGCGCATTTTCCTCCAGCAACTCCTGCCGGGTCTGCTCCAACCGCCGCACCTCCGCCAACCCGCCCGGACGCATCCACAGGCGATACTGCAACAACGCCAGCAGGAGCAACAGGGCCAGGAGCAACAACTTCATGCCGCCGGCGCCGCCAGGTGCTGAAAGACGGTGCGCCCGGCATAACGCGCCTTGTCGCCCAGCTCTTTTTCAATCCGCATCAGGCGATTGTACTTGGC
>CAZDXS010000074.1:0-2735 GCA_964509455.1 uncultured Enterobacteriaceae bacterium
GGCCGCCCCGCTGCGCCGGTCAATAATGTTTTCCGTCTTGTTCTCAATTTGGAAACCGCCGGTGAGCCTGCCGTCGCGCACGATGATGCGGGACGGGCCGAGCCTGCTGTTTGTGTTCATGTGGGCGCCGAACACACGGCAGACGGGGCAGTCATCCTTGGCGCATCCACAGGGGGCGGTCCCCCCTTTGCCGAATTTTCCCAGTTTCTTTTCAAGCTCGGCGCGCATCTTCCCCTTGAGGGATGAACCCGGAATATACGGCTTGCCGTTGGCCGGATTTTTGATGACGGGGTTGTCCGCCCCGCCGATCTTCAACTCGTCCTGCGAACCGCCGATGTGGAGCCCGCTTTCGCAACAGACATTGAACGTGATTGTGTGCATGTTGGTTCTTTTCATTGCCGAAACTCCTTACCTGTTTTTCATGTGGCGAGCACCAAAGCCCACCAGCGCCTCGAAGTGAGGCATAAACCCATTGAGGAACGCCGATTCTGCATCCGCGGAAGCAGTAACCCGCTGGACGTTAGCATCTATGAACTGCTGAAACTCCCTGGGAATTTTCTGGTTGGATGCCGCGTACTCGGCATGAGACGAAAGCGATTCGAAACCGGCGGCGACCTGGTTCCAGCTTTCCCCGTCGACCGTGAGCCTGCGTTCAATGTCGCGGCAATGGTTGAAAAAGCGACGCATCTGTCCCGTGGTAAGTTGACTACCCAGAATTTCCGCCATCCGGCCCATTGTATCCTTGGAAACAAATGCCGTGCGCAAACAGTCTTTCCCGGCGCCATCATCCATAAAGTAGGAGCCGGGCAACTCTGGAAGCGGCCGCCGTTCGCGAGAACTATCGCCCCTGCGGCGGCCCCTGTCCCCGTTTTTTTGCTTTGACACTGCGTCACCCCTTTTCGGTTTATCGGAAACTACCCCGGCCTGCTCAAGCGCCTTTTTCATGCTGTTCATTGTTCATCACCCCGTGCTGTTCATCTTTTTGCTTTCGAGTTGCGAGCAGGGCGTATTTCAGACTCGCGACGATCTCGCCAGCGCGCCGGCTGTCCTGCAAGTATTGTTCTTCTCCCGTTGCCCAGCGCCGCACTTCTGGGTCGCGGACATTTCGTTGAACCTGGTACGCCCAACGGGCCGTGCGGACGGGTTCTTCACTCTCGGCCAGTTTCAACAACCTCTGCAACAAGGCGCGAGACGCCTTGTCGTCATCCACCCAGCCGGCCAGTTTCTCGCCATCGCCGGTCACCCGGCCATGATGCTCCCATCTCCAGATGGAATCCAGGGCGGCGCAACTTGACTTGCCGTCCCGTTGCTTTGCCGCTTCCAGAAGAGTTTCCGCCCGCTCAACGGCGTGCCGGATTGGCGTGCGGTACGGGCTGATTGCGATTCCCGCACTCAAGGTCAAGTCGTGCTTGCCGCCGGGCCCTGCGTTGAATTGTTCATGCAGTTCACCGGCAAACCCCACGATGACGTCCCAAGGCCCCACCAACAACAAGTCGTCGCCCCCGGCATAGATAGTGTAAATTGGGCGTTGGCGCTCAGACAACATCTCTTGCACGTCATCTACAAAGAACGAGTGCAGACGGGTGCTGAACGCCTTGAGATTCTTGTAGGAATCGTGATCGCTCCTGGCAATTTCACCTACTCGCTTGCCCATATCATCCACGTCGGCTTTCAACACGGCAAGTTTTTTATCGCCCCTGGACAGGCCGGCGATTTCCTCGAAAGTCAGCAACGCCTTTCCATCGCGAGGCACCCATCGGCTCACTCTAAAAGCATCGCGCTCTCCACTCTGGGTCCGGGTGAACTCAACGCCCAACACAGGCGACATGACTCCGTCCCCGACGGCGGCAGGACGCATCCAATCCCAGTCAACCATTTTCTCGCCCAGTTTTCGAGCATTGGCGCAACGCTCGCAGTAAAGGACTTTTTCGCCCTCCTCCTCGATTTCCTTTTCGCCCGGCGCTCGCCCGCAGACCTTGCACGGAGTATTGAGCGAAGCCCGGCTTAAGGCATCCGCGCCGTCCGTGTTCCATCCATCTCCATTCTGCAAAATGGAGGCCCCAGGGCGGCGCTTGCGATATTCCAAATGCGCGCGTGCGGCCATCGGGGCATCGCCGCTGCCAACGGAAAACTGAATTTCACCACCGGTCTCATTCCACACCTTGCGCTCCAGTTCCGCGCCTATTTTTTCCACCTCTTGCAGATCGGTTCCAGAAGAGGCCCGCACGAGAAAGCCGCCTCCGCCGGACACCAACACATCATCACCCGCAATGCCCAAGCGCTCCTGGAACGCGGTCAAGGCGGCGCGTTCAAACAACTCAAGCAGGAAAGAGCGGGCCCGCAGTCGCTTCGCTTGCGCCTTGCCTCCCGCCTTGATGCCCAGCACGTAACGCTGGATCCCCGACAAGTCGCAGGCGATATAAATCGATGTTGGCATTGGTAGCCCTATGAAAAAAACAACAGCGTATCTCTGGGAAATAAATAAGCGCCTAAAAATACTCGTGGCATACAGCACGGATCATACCAGATAGACGCTGATATGCATCTATAGTGTACGTCTGAGCCACACAGCAGATTCAATGAGACCCTCGCTGGAAACTTTTCCCAAGGTATTGGCGGGGGCATTGACAACCCCCCGCCAACGCCGCACAATCGCCTATGCCTGATAACTATTGACTACGCGGAGCTGACGACCATGCAAAAGACACGCAAGCCGACCACGGCGCGGACAACCC
>CAZDXS010000075.1:0-73288 GCA_964509455.1 uncultured Enterobacteriaceae bacterium
GATCATGACTGAGAGACAACGAGAAACCATGCATCTGCGTTCCGAGGGGGAACCGCACGACGGCCGCGAGGAATTGGGGGGCGGGTCCGGGCAACCCCGCACCGAAGAAGTGGAAGTAATAGGTTGCGTGGTTGCGGTGGACGTGCAACGGAAAACGTTGCAACTACAGACAGACCAAGGCGAAAAAATCATCGTGCCTTTTACCGAGGAGGATGAGGTGGACGTCATCACTGCGCTCAAGGAACGGGATGTTGTGCAGTTGCTGGTGAGAGGCCAGGGGCGGTTCTCCCCCGGCGGAAAGTTGCGGGAAGTTCAGGATGTAACGGGGATGTTGATGGTCAACAAAAAAAACAGGGGGGTGGATGTGGATCCAAACGCTCCCACCATTGGAGAGAAGCTTGCAAAGCTGTTCAGTGATGTGCCAGAGGAAGCATGGGGGGACTTGCCGACAGATTTCTCTCACCGGCATGACTTTTACCTGTACGGATACGACAAGCACAAGAAGTGAGAACCGTTTTTGTTGATACGGCATACTGGGCTGCAGTAATCCGCCCCCGGGACCAATGGCACCAGGCAGCCCTGCGGGCTGAAAAAAAGCTTGGCAATGTACTGTTGGTAACAACCTACGAGGTGCTGACGGAAGTCCTTACCAGTCTGGCGGGCAGCCCCGACCTCCGCAAAAAAGCAGTGAGGTTGGTGCATGAGGTCAGGCATGACCCGCACGTTGAAATCATTCCGCAGTCTCGTAAATTGTTTGACAAGGGCTTCGATTTGTACGCCCGGCGCCTCGACAAAAAATACAGCATGCAGGACTGCATATCCATGGTCATCATGAGGGAGATGGGAATACGCGAGGTGTTGACCAGCGACCACGATTTCACGCAGGAGGGATTCATCATTCTCATGAAGTAGGCCCCCGACCGCAACCATGCCGCAAAAAACCATCGACACGCTGATCATCAACTCCCCCTGGGAGGAGCCGAAAGAACACTGGCGCTACGACCGGAAAACGCGCCTTTTCGACCGGGTGAACGGGCGGCGCTCCGCAGGCTACCTGGCGGCGTCTCCCGACGCGAAGTCTTTCGACGACCCCGGCGTGTTTCACGAGATCAAGCAGGTGAACCAGGTGCGCGGGCGCGTCAAGGCCTGGCGCGCCGCCGGCTATCCGGGCGTTAGCGGCGTCACCCGGCGCCTGCTGGAATACTGGCGCGACCCGGAGGAGTTTGAAACGCGGCAGTTTTTCTTCTGCCAGCTGGAAGCGGTGGAGACCCTGATTTGGCTCAGCGAGGCGCCCGCTGCGGAGCGCACCGGCATCGATATCCCCTCCGACGGCGGCCCGTTCCAGCGGTTGTGCGCAAAAATGGCGACCGGCAGCGGCAAGACCGTGGTGATGGCCATGGTGATCGCCTGGCACATTCTCAACAAGGCGGCGTACCCGCAGGACCCGCGTTTTTCCCGGAACGTGCTGGTGGTCGCGCCCGGTCTCACGGTGCGCAACCGCCTGGCGGTGTTGCAACCCGCTCACAAGGACAACTACTACGAGGCGTTTCGCATCGTTCCAGATGGATTCGGCGACAGGTTGCGGCAGGGACGGGTGGAGGTGCGAAACTGGCACGCACTCAACTGGGAGACGGAAGAGCAACTCGCCAGGAAGCGCAGCGTGGACAAGCGCGGCCCCCGCAGCGATGCGGCCTACGTTCGCGGCGCACTGGGGGACATGGCCGCCGCCCGCAACCTCCTGGTCATCAATGACGAGGCGCACCACGCCTGGCGCGTTCCCGCCGGCGGCAGCATCAAGGGCGTCTCCAGGAGCGAGCTTGTTGCGGCCACCAAGTGGATAGGCGGGTTGGACCGCATCCATCGAGCGCGGGGCATTCTCGCCTGCTACGATTTTTCCGCCACGCCGTTCACGCCCTCGGGCAAGCGCCATGCAGAAGAGACCCTGTTTGACTGGGTCGTCAGCGATTTTGGCTTGAACGACGCCATCGAGTCCGGCCTGGTGAAAACGCCGCGGGTGGTCGTGCGCGACGATGCGGTGCCGGACGCGAAAACCTATAAATCCCGTCTGTATCACATCTACAACGACCCGGAGGTCAAGGACGACCTGAATCGGGATGCGCCGGCAACGGAGCCGTTGCCGGACCTGGTGGTCAACGGCTATTACCTGCTGGGCTACGACTGGCGCGAGACGGCCCGGGAGTGGGAGCAGCGGCAAGCGGGACAACACGAAGAACCAACTCCGCCGGTCATGATCACCGTTGCCAACCGCACCCACACGGCGGCCCGCATCAAGCACATGTTCGACCAGGGGAAAGTGCGCATCGACCAGTTGTGCGACCCGGAGCGCACCTTGCACATCGACTCCAGGACGCTGGAACAAGCCGAGGAAGCCGAGGAGCCCATTGCTCGGCTGGAGAACGCGGCCGACCAGGCGGCGGCGAACGGCAAGCGCAAGCTCACTCAAAAACAACAGGCCGAGTTGTTGCGGCGGCAGGTGGATACGGTGGGGCAGGCCGGGCGCGAGGGCGCACACATACAGAACGTCATCTCCGTCGGCATGCTGTCCGAAGGCTGGGACGCAAAAACCGTGACCCACATCATGGGACTGCGCGCGTTCACCAGCCAGTTGCTGTGCGAGCAGGTGGTGGGGCGGGGACTGCGGCGCACATCTTATGACGTGAACGAGGAAAACGGGTTGCTTGATGCGGAGTACGTCAACGTTTTCGGCATTCCCTTCACCTTTTTGCCCCACGAGGGCATCGTGATAAACGGCAACGGCCCGCCACCGCCGCCACCGCCGAAAACCCTGGTACAACCGGACCCGGACAAGGCCGAGTACGAGCTCTCCTGGCCGAACGTGGTGCGCATCAACCACAGCTACCGCACACAGCTGTCGCTCAACTGGTCCGAGGTGAAAACACTGGAGCTGGACGCCGCCAAGACCGCCAAGCTGGCGGAGCTGGCGCCCATCGTCGAGGGCAAGCCGGACGTCACGCAGATGACGCTGATCGAACTGGAGAAGCTGGCGCGGGAGTTCCGCTTCCAGCGCATCGCCTTCGAAACCGCCCGCGACCTTCAACAGCAGATGCCCGGCGAATGGCAGGGCGGCCGGGAGTACCTGATGGCGCAACTGGTGCGGCTGGTGGAACAGTTCATACAATCGGATCGCATCCGCATTACGCCGGCGCTGTTCAATGACGACGACCTGCGGCGGCGCCTCATCCTCACCCTCAACATGGCCCGGCTGGTGCAACACATTTGGAAAGCAATTCGCGCCGAGAACACCGAGCGGCTGGAGCCGGAGTTCAACCAGGAGCGCCCCATCCGCTTCACCGGCGACATGCGCCCCTGGTACACCAGCAGACCCTGCCAGTACACCCGTCACAGCCACATCAACTACTGCGTGCTGGACAGCGCCTGGGAGGCGTCCGACGCGTTTGCCCTGGACCACTCCCCGTGCGTGCGGGCCTGGGTCAAAAACGACCACCTGGGCTTTGACGTCACCTACATCCACAAGGGAACCGTGCGCAAGTACCGGCCGGACTTCCTCGTGCGGCTGGCGACAGGGGACATGCTGGTGCTGGAAACCAAGGGGCGGGAAGACGAGCAGACCCAAGCGAAACACGAGGCCCTGGACGAGTGGGTGCGGGCCGTCAGCGAGCATGGCGGTTTTGGGCGCTGGCACTGGGACGCGGCGAGAACGCCCGGCGCAATACGGGACATCCTGCACCGACTGGCGCCGGAGAGTGCGCCCCGCGCCGGCGCGGATGCGGACGCGGCTGCGGCAGGCGCTGCGGCCGCGCCGGCATAACGCAGGACAGCTGAACCATGCCCGGCGCACAGGCTGAACGCAAAGAGAGCGAGGTTGCCGCCGCGGCATCGGCGCAAACGCGACAAGCCGTCGACGATGTAACCCGGCGGTTGACGGAATTCGGTTATCCAAGGTGCGCCGCACGGGTCGAGTTTCTGCGCGACTGCGATGATTTCGAGGCGGGAGAGGCGCCGCTGTCGCTGGAGTCTGCCCGTGCCTTTGTCTCCTTTGCGTCGGAAACCGGTTTCCGTAATGATTTTCGATATCTGGGAGAGCCACTCTTGGGGCTTTCCAGCAATGGCGTATTAGGCGCTACCTGGAGAATAGCAAATGACAGGCATTTGTATATCCAGTTTCACAGCTCCCACAGCATTTCTTTCGCAATGACAGGGCCTGACCCCGCCCCGCCGGGGGACGGCCGGGCCCATTTCAACGGGCGCGGCGCCCGTGCGGACGTCATCAAAACGTTGCGCGCGCACGGCGTAACGAAATGGAGTGCCGCTTGAAAAACTGATGACCACAAGGGAAGAAGAACCGGCTTTAATGTTGCGGCTGGCCCGCTGAAGATAGTGATAGACCTACCCCAATGTTTGGAGATACAGACATGACCAATAGACAATCAATCTGCCTTCCGTCCCTGTTGGGACAAGCCCAATTTTATCTGGCTGAAGCAAGACAGGAAATAGCCAAAATACTGGGTGGGGAAACGCAACAAAATGATACGCAAGCTCAAGCACGAAACTTGTTAAAGCAGGCAAATGCCGCACTGCTTAAGGCAACAGAGGAAGTAAACAAGGCGCAGGCAGCAGCGAAAAAAGAAAGAAATGCCCCCTGGCAAGAAATAGCGAATCCACCGATAAAAGAGACGCAAGAGAGGGCGAAAATGATGCGGAGAGTCAGTGACGTACTAATCAGCGCCGAAAGTGAAATAGGCAAAGCAAAAAGCAACATAGAACAGGCGGGCACACCAGCCGGGGCAACGGAAGCGCTGCAAAATGCTGTCGAAAAGATACAGAAAGTTAAAAACGCGATAGACCTTGCCTTGGAAGAAGTTTGGCCCGGACAGCAATAATGCTGAATGAAGTCCCCCACAAGGATCCACAAAACTCTGGCGCTGGGGGGCCAACGCACTGGCAAGCAATGACGGCGGGTAGCGGCGCGGCGTAGCAGAGGCGCACGCAGGCGCACCGCAGCGACCTACTCCCCCGCGATGGTCATCTCGCCAATCAGCACCGAGCCGGTCTTGATGTTGTTGCGGTGGTCCACGTCGTTGCCGACGGCGACTATGTTCCGAAACATGTCCGCCAGGTTGGCGGCCACGGTAATCTCCTCCACCGGGTATTGAATCTCGCCCCCCTGGACCCAGAATCCCGCCGCGCCGCGCGAGTAATCGCCGGTCACCTGGTTCACCCCGAAACCGATCAGGTCGGTAACCAGCAGGCCCGTGTCCATCTGCCTGAGCAATCCCTCCAGGTCCTGGTCGCCGCATTCCACCACCAGGTTGTGCACGCCGCCGGCGTTGCCGGTGGGCGACAGCCCCAGCTTGCGGGCGGAATAAGCGCTCAGCACGTAACTTTCCAGCACCCCGTCCCGGACCAGGTGTTTGCGCCGGGTGGCCATGCCGTCGCCGTCGAACGGGGCGCTGCCCAGCTGTCCCGGCATCCGGGGTTGCTCCTCGAGTTGCACCTCTGGCGCGAACACCTGCTCGCCCAGCCGGTCCAGCAGGAACGAGGCGCGGCGATACAGGGCGCCGCCGGATATGGCGCCCACAAAAGAGCCAAACAAGCTGTCCGCCACCGGCGCTTCGAAGACGACCGGCGCCGTGCGCGTGGGCAGCTTGCGCGCATTCAGCCGCGCCAGCGCGCGCCGGGCGGCCTCCTTGCCGACGGCGGCGGCGCTGTCCAGGTCGCAGTGGCGCAAGGCCCGGGAAGACCAGCCGTCGCGTTGCATGGCGCCGTTCTCCGCGGCAATGATCACGCAGTCGATGTGGTGGGTTGACCAGTCCCAGCCGCCGATGAACCCGTGGGTGTTGCCGTACAGGTAGGCGCCCGCGCAGGTGGAAACAGACGCGCCCTCGGAGTTGGTCAGGCGCGGGTCTCCTTGCCGGGCCGCGTTTTCACATTCCAGCGCCAGGTCAATGGCCGCCTCGGGGGCCAGGTCCCAGCGGTGGCACAAATCCAGGTCCGGCACGTCCGCCGCCAGGTACTCGGGATCGATCAACCCCGCGCAAGGGTCTTCGCTGGTGTTGCGGGCGATGGCGACGGCGGCCTCGATGGTGGCGGCAACGGAGGCAGAGGAAAAGTCCGTGGTGGATGCCGAGCCCTTGCGCTTCCCCACGTACACTGTAACGCCCAGGCTTTTATCGCGCTGGTGTTCTATGGTCTCGACCCGCCCCAGGCGCGCGGTGACCGAGAGGCCGTCGCTCATGCTGACGTCGGCCGCCGCGGCGTCGGCGCCCTGTTTACGGCAACTTGACAGCGCACCGTCAACGAGTGCGCGTGATTCTTCGCAGCGTGGAGGCATTATTTTTTCGGTTGGGCGGCAAATCCGGGCAATGCGGACTATTCTAACACGTCCGGCCGGGTTACAATGGGGGCTATGGACGTCTCCTCCATCTTAGACGGTCTGAACGAGGCGCAACGGCAAGCAGTCGGCGCCCCCCCCGGCAACATCCTGGTGCTGGCCGGCGCCGGCAGCGGCAAGACCCGGGTGCTGGCGCACCGGGTCGCCTGGCATTTGCAGGCGGAGCAGACCATGCCCCACGGCGTGCTGGCGGTCACGTTCACCAACAAGGCCGCCGGCGAGATGCGCGAGCGCATCGAGGCCCTGTTGCGGCGCCCCTTGGGCGGCATGTGGATAGGCACTTTTCACAGCATCGCCCACCGGCTGTTGCGCTTGCACCGGCAGGAGGCGAGGCTGCCGGAGGGCTTTCAGATCATCGACCAGGCCGACCAGCAACGCCTGGCGAAGCGGATTGTCGTCGACCAGGGACTGGACGAGAACCTGTATCCCCCCAAGGAGGTTCAGCGGTTCATCAACGCCAACAAGGACGCCGGCCTGCGCCCGGACCACGTCGACCTGCGGGACAATCCCCGACGCGAGCAAATGGCGCAACTCTACCGCGCCTACCAGCAGGTCTGCGAACGCGCCGGGCTGGTGGATTTTGCCGAGTTGCTGTTGCGGGCCCACGAGCTGTTCCGCGACAACGAGGGGGTGCTGGAACATTATCGCGGCCGTTTTCGCCGCGTGCTGGTGGACGAGTTCCAGGACACGAACCGGTTGCAGTACGCCTGGTTGCGCCTGCTGGCGGGCCGGGACAATCACCTGTTCGCGGTGGGCGATGACGACCAGTCCATTTACGGCTTTCGCGGCGCGCGCATGGAGAACATACAGCGCTTCGAAAAGGACTTCCCAGACGCGTCGCTGTTCCGGCTGGAACAGAACTATCGCTCCACGACCAACATCCTGAACGCCGCCAACGCCCTGATTGCCAACAACGCAACGCGCCTGGGCAAGAACCTGTGGAGCGACGGCGCCGAGGGCGACAAGCTGGAGTTGTACGAGGCCGCCAATGAATACGAGGAGGCCCATTTCGTGGCGGAGCGCATCCGGACGGCGCGGCGCAACGGCGCCGACTACCGCGACAACGCCATCCTCTACCGGGTCGGCGCCGCGTCGCGGGTATTCGAGAACGTGTTGCGCCAGGAAGGAATGCCTTATCGCGTCTTCGGCGGCCTGCGCTTCTACGACCGCATGGAAATCAAGGACGCGCTGGCGTACCTGCGGCTCGCCGTCTTTCAGTATGACGACGCCGCTTTTGAGCGCATTGTCAACACGCCCGCCCGGGACATCGGACAACGCACGTTGGAGGAGGTTCGCAACCGGGCGCGAGCGGACAACACGTCGTTGTGGCAGGGCGCGGTCAGCCTGGCGGGCGGCGCCGACGGCGACCTGAAACCCCGCGCCCGGGCCGCACTGGGAAAGTTCATCGAGCTCGTGGAGCGCATGGCGCAGGACATACAGGATAAATCCTTGGACGAGGCGGTGAGACTGGTAATTAAAAGCAGCGGCCTGGAGAAGCATTACCAAAAGGAAAAAAACGAAAAAGAACTGGACCGCATTGAGAACCTGAGAGAACTGGAGAACGCCGCCGAGGAGTTTGAAGTGAACGAGGACGTGCACGGCGAGCTGGAGCCCCTGCAGGCGTTCCTGTCTCAGGCCGCCTTGGAGGCCGGCGAGGCCCAGGCCGGCGACCAGGACGATGCAGTCAGCCTGATGACCCTGCACACTTCCAAGGGGCTGGAGTTCCCGCAGGTGTTCCTGGTGAGCATGGAAGACGGCATGTTTCCGCACCAGCGCAGCCTGGACGAGCCGGCGCAATTAGAAGAGGAGCGGCGGCTGTGCTACGTGGGCATTACCCGGGCGCAAAAGCAGTTGACCCTGAGTTGCGCCCGCCGCCGGCGCCTGCACGGCAGGGACGTTTACCCGCTGCCCTCCCGCTTCCTGCGCGAGTTGCCGCAGGACTTGCTCAGCGTGGGATATGCGGCCGTTGCCGCCCTGCCCGTCAGCGCCGCCTCCCTTGGCGATGCCGCGGCAAACGGCAACGGCGCCCTAGCCGGCGGCGACAAGGACATTCCCTTCGGGCTGGGGCAGCGCGTGCGGCATGCCCGGTTTGGCGAGGGCACCGTGTTGAACATGGAGGGCCGGGGCGAGCACGCTCGCATCCAGGTCAACTTCAAGGACGCCGGCGCCAAATGGCTGGTGCTGGCGTACGCAAAACTGCAAGCCGCTTAGGGACACGGCGAGGGACACGGCGAATGAAAGCGGCGCAGGGTCGGGGAATGACGAGGGGCTTGCCCTTTCTGGGAGGCGGTTCATGAGCGCCGGCGCAACCGCGGCGGTGCCCCACTTGACCACGGCCTTGACCGGGCCGCTGAACCTCGTGGAGAGCGCCATCCTGGCCCGGCAACCCGCCATCGAGTCCTGGTTCCGTTCGCAGTGGCGGCGCACGCCGGCGCCGTTCTACGCCTCCGTTGACCTGCGCAACGCCGGCTTCAAGATAGCGCCCATAGACACCAACCTGTTCCCGGGCGGGTTCAACAATCTCAACCCGGCGTTCGAACCCCTGTGCGTGCAGGCCGTCCAGTCCGCCATAGAGCGCCTGCCGGCGCCGGTGGACCGCATCGCCATCATCCCCGAAAACCACACGCGCAACCGGCATTACCTGCAAAATGTGGCGGCCTTGCAACGCATACTGGAAAAAGCCGGCTTTGAAGTGCGGGTAGGCTCCCTGCTGAAAGACCTGGACGCGCCCCTGGCGCTGGACCTGGACGACGGCCATTCCCTGCAACTGGCGCCGGTGCGCCGGCAGGGCGCCGCCCTGTTCGTCGACGACTTCCGCCCGGACCTGGTGTTGCTGAACAACGACCTGTCCGCCGGCGCCCCGGAGGTGTTGCGGGACGTAGAGCAACCGGTCCTGCCCGCCCTGGGTCTGGGCTGGTCGGAGCGCCTGAAGTCCGTGCATTTTGGTTTTTACCGGGACATCGCCCAGGAGTTTGCCCAGGTGCTGGACATTGACCCCTGGCTGATTGACCCCATGTTTCGCAACTGCGGGGAAGTGGATTTTATGAAGCGGGAAGGCGAGTCCTGCCTGACCCTGAACGTGGGAGCATTGTTAGCCGAGATTCGTAAAAAATACGATGAATACGGCATCAGCGAGGAGCCGTTCGTCATGATCAAGGCGGATTCGGGCACCTACGGCATGGGCATCATGTCCGTGCACAGCGTGGAGGAGGTGAGCGAGTTGAACCGCCGCCAGAGAACGAAAATGGCCACCATCAAAGAGGGGCAGAAAGTAACCAAGGCCATCATACAGGAGGGGGTTCACACCAATGAAACCTGGGGGGCGCCGGAGATGGTGGCGGAGCCGGTGGTGTATCTGGTTGACCAAAACGTGGTGGGCGGTTTTTACCGGGTGCACCCGCAACGGACCACCCGGGAGAACCTGAACTCCCCCGGCATGTACTTCGAGCGCCTGGCTTTCGAGGAGTGTTGCAACTCGCCCGACAAGGAGCAGTCGCCGGACGCCCACACGAATCGCTTTTACAGCTACGGCGTCATCGCCCGCCTGGCGTTGTTGGCCGCGGCGCGGGAGGCGCACAGCCTGGGCTGAGGCGGAGCGGCCGGGCGCGGCGGCGTTCACTCCGGGCGCAGTGGCGCTCACTCGGGCGAGGCTGGGCGTGCGGCGTTCACTCCAGCCGCGGCGAGTCGCACCACGGCCCGCCCGCCACACAACGCAGGAAAGCCTGCTCCAAGTCGGGGGCGTGGAAGCGGCGGCGACAGTCCGCCGGCGCACTCCCCGAACCGCCACAGCTACGGCGTCATCGCCCGCCTGGCGTTACCGGCCGCGGCGCGGGAGGCGCACAACTTGGACTGAGGCGGAGCGGCGGCGCTCCTGCCGGGCGCGGCGGCGTTCACTCCAGCCGCGGCGAGTCGCGCCACGGCCCGCCCGCAACGCAACGCAGGAAAGCCTGCTCCAAGTCGGGGGCGTGGAAGCGGCGGCGACAGTCCGCCAGCGTCCCCAGGCAACGGATTTTTCCCTGGTGCAACAGCGCCGCCCGGCGTTCATGCCGGACGCGGCGCGGGTTGCACACAGACTGAACCGAGAGGCGCGGCGGCGTTCACTCCAGCCGCGGCGGTTCGCGCCGTGGCCCGCCCCCAACGCAACGCAGGAAAGCCTGCTCCAAGTCGGGGGCGTTGAAACGGCGGCGACATTCCGCCGGCGTCCCCAGGCAACGGATTTCCCCCTGGCGCAACAGCGCTCACGGCAGGACGCGGCAGCGCACTCCTGCCGGGCGTAGCGGGGCGCGGCGGCGTTCAGGCCGGGCGGTAGCGCCGCCCGGCGTTCATGCCGAGCGCAGCGGTTCGCGCCGTTACCCGCCCGCCACGCAACGCAGGAAAGCCTGCTCCAAGCCGGGGGCGTTGAAGCGGCGGCGACAATCCGCCGGCGTCCCCAGGCAACGGATTTTCCCCTGGTGCAAAAACGCCGCCCGGTCGCACAACTGCTCGGCGTCCGCCGCCAGGTGGGTGCTGAACAGGCAGGTATGCCCCTGTCGTTTCAGACGCAACAGGCAATGGCGCAGGGACAAGCGCGCCGCGGGGTCCAGCCCGCTCAGCGGCTCGTCCAGGACCAGCAACTTCTTGCCGCTCAACAGGCAAGCGGCCAACCCCAGTTTCTGCGCCGTTCCCTTGGACAAAAGCCCGGCGGGCTTGTCCAGCGCGGCGGCGTCCAAGCGCAGGCTGCGCAACACCGACGCGGCCGCCGCGGCATCGAAGCCGGCGCCGTGCAACGCCCCCATGTAACCCAGAAAGTCGCGGCCGCTGAGACAGCCGGGCGGCGCAAACTTCTCCGGCAAGTACGCAACCTGCGCCCGGGCGGCGGGCGCGCCGTGGTCCCGCCCGAAGAGGGCAATGTCGCCGGAGGTTACGGCGTCCAGGTCCAGCAGGCACTTCAGCAGGGTGGTCTTGCCGGCGCCGTTCTCCCCCAACAACCCCAGGAACTCGCCGGCGAACACGTCCAGGTCAAGTCCCGCCAGCACCGCCCGGCCGCCGCGGCACCGGGTTACCTGCCGCAGGCGGACGGCCGGCGGCGGCACGGCGGCGTCAGTACAGGAACAGGGCGTTGCAGCGCGTGTTGTCACTGTCGACGTTCCAGGAAGAACCCGCCGCATCGGCGTTGTTGATGCAAGGGGCGCCGCCGGCTGCGGACCACAGGATGACCTCGTTGCCGGGTGCGCCGCCGGCGCCAAAATCATCGCCGCCCACCGCCCTTTCGCCGGACTTTGCCGCGCTCACGGCGCCGCGCACGATGCCGCGCCCCGGGTCGCCGTCATCCAGCTTCACGTCCAGTTCCCGCAACAGGGCCGGCGTAGCGCCGGCGCCGAACGCATAGGCAAGGCGCACGACGGAACCGGCGCCGCCGCCGTCATAATCGTCGGTGAGCCCCAGCAACACCGGTTGCTGAAAAGCGTTGCCCGGCACCTGCCCGGTCAATACCCCCGCCGCGTATTGCGCGGCGCCGGCCGTGTTGCCGGCGTAAGCGCCGTTCAGCAACCGCGCCTGGGACAGGTGCGCCCAGACCGCGCCGGCCTCCTCCCAGCGGTCGATGCGGCCGTTCTGGTTGCCACCGGTGGTAGGGGCGCCGCCGCAGTCGGGGTCCACTTCCGAGCCGATGGCGCGGCACGCCAGCGCCGCCGGCATATCGCCCGGCGCCTGGCGAAAACGATCAATGAAGCTGTAATAGGCGGCTTGCACGCCGGAGCTCTGCTCTGCCATGTTGCGCACCCGGGCGCCGTTGACCAGCTGTTGCCCTTTCAAGACGCCGCCCAACAACAGGCCCACCAGGACCAGGACGACGGCGATTTCCACCAGGGTAAAACCCGGCTGCTTGCGTGTTTTCATACATTACTCCTTATACGGGGTTGAGGATTGTTATATGCCGACGACGGGCGGCGCCCGGCGCCGACGGTGTTGACTCCGGTCAGCGCATGCCGGCGGCCGGAACCTGCGCCGGCGCGGCGGCGCCGACGCGACTGCGGTTGCCCATGTCGGGCGGCGCACCCGGATGCACCGCGGCATACGGAGGCAAGCGGGTCGCCCAAGGCGGCGCCGCGCCGCGGGCCAGGCGCAACGCGGCGGCGTAGCGCGCCGCCAGTTGCGGGTCTTGCAGGCGATGCCGGGCGATGTGAACCCCGTGCAACATCCAGGGCCAGCGGCCGGCCGGGTCGTCGAGAAAGCGCTGGTGAATGAACCTCAGCATCTGCCGGGTGCGAGCGCGGTCCGGCACGGCCGCGTACAGGCGGGCGGCGGACAACAGCGGGTACTGGAATCCTTCGTCCAGCGCCAGCACGGCGCTCAGCCAGTCCGCGACCCGGTCATAATCCAGCCGGGCGAACGGAATGTTAAGCCCCCGCTGATTGTCAAAGGACTGCAACCACAGCATCAAGGTCCGTGCCAGGGCGGCCGACTCCCCCAGGCTGAGCAGGCGCAACAGCGGCTCGGGCGGTGCCGGCGGCAGAGCCGCCGCCGTTGCCGGCGGCGGCGGCCGTGCGCAACTCCAGGCAACTTGGGCCAGCAAGGCGGCGACCAACAACGCCCGCACCAGGGGCGGAACTCGCGCCAAGGGTCTTTCTTCACGAGCGCCGAGTGCTGTTTTCAGGGACAACATCACGGGTGCGCTATACGTTTTTCCGGTACAGGTCAAACATGCCCACCGCCGCCAGGACCGCCAGGTAGAGCGCGGTCTGGACCAACACCGTCCCCAGGGCGGCGGCCGGGACGCCGTGCGCCAGCCAGCCGCTGCGGGTGAACGCCGCCAGGTCCGGCAACAGCAACGCCAGCGCGGTTACCGCCAGGCGGATGAAATCCAGGAACGGTGCGCCGGATTCCAGCAACGGGCTGACGCTCAACAGCCGCAGCGTCTCCAGGCTGCGCGCCAGCAGGTAGAACATCATGGCGGCGGCGAACGCCGGCGTCGCATCACGGAACGTGAACAGGCACGCCAGGCTGAGGGCGACGACCAGCAACAGCTCGCACGCCAGGGACAGGGCCCAGCAGGCAACGGCGAACGGCGGCGCGTACAGGAACAACGGCAGACTGAACGCCGCCGCCAGGGCCAGGGCCAGGAACCCGTGGCCGCACAGCTTGCCCAGCAAGTAGTGATGCCGGGGCATGGGCATGGCTAGGAGGAGCTCTAGGCTCTTGTCGTGCAACTCCCTCAAGCCGCTGGTAATCACAAACAGGCAGACGCCGACTACTGCGAACAGGCGCAACAGGGCGGCGGCGATGGGCGCTTGCACCTGCTCGGACTCGGCAAGGCTCAGGGCGCCGCTGAACTCCGCCAGGCCGCACAGCCCGGCGCCAACCGCCGCCGCCGGCAACCACAGGCGCCGGCGCCAGGCCTCGATCACGGTGAAACGTGCGATGGCGAACATGGATCAGGGCAAGCGGCCGGCGGTGACCATTCCGTAATACAAGCGCGGGCGCGACAGCCATACCACGATGTCGTCAAACGGCGCCGCCGCGAGATTGTTAGGCGCACCGCCCTGGTACAGGGGCTCGCCGTCGGGGCAGGCCGTGCCGCCCGGGTTGTAGCCGGTGGCGTTGCCGCAGGGAGCGCCTTCAAAGTCGGCGTTGGCGCCGTCCGGCCGCAGGTTGGCGCCGGTGGAGTAAATGACGGCCGCGGGCGACTCCGTGGGCGCGGTCAACAACCCGCCCCGCTCATTTTGCGCCGGCAGCCACAGGCGCCGGCGCCAAGCCTCGATCACGGTGAAACGTGCGATGGCGAACATGGATCAGGGCAGGCGGCCGGCGGCGACCATTCCGTAATACAAGCGCGGGCGCGACAGCCATACCACGAGGTCGTCAAACGGCGCCGCCGCGAGATTGTTAGGCGCACCGCCCTGGTACAGGGGCTCGCCGTCGAGACAGGCCGTGCCGCCGCCCGGGTTGTAGCCGGCGGCGTTGGCGCCGTCCGGGCGCAGGTTGGCGCCGGTGGAGTAAATGACGGCCGCGGGCGGCTCCGTGGGCGCGGTCAGCAGCCCGCCCCGCTCATCTTGCACCGGCAGCCACAGGCGCCGGCGCCAGGCCTCGATCACGGTGAAACGGGCGATGGCGAACATGGCTCAGGGCAACCGTCCGGCGGTGACCATTCCGTAGTACAGGCGCGGGCGCGACAGCCATACTACGATGTCGTCAAACGGCGCCGCCGCGAGATTGCTGGGCATACCGCCCTGGTACAGGGGCTCGCCGTCGGGACATGCCGTGCCGCCGCCCGGGTTGTAGCCCGTGGCGTTGCCGCAGGGAGCGCTTTCAAAATCGGCGTTGGCGCCGTCCGGCCGCAGGTTGGCGCCGGTGGAGTAAATGACGGCCGCGGGCGGCTCCGTGGGCGCGGTCAACAGCCCGCCCCGTTCATCCCGTACCGTCAGGTTGTCCGTTGCCGCCCGGCTCAGAGTGAACGGATTCGCGGCATCGCTGAAGCTGCGGTCCACCCGGTAGCGCCAGTAGCCGTTGAACGGGTCGGCAGCGGCCTGGCGCGGCGTTCCCCACGGGTCCGCCTCGGGCAACCCCAAGGTGCGCCAGGGCAGGTATCCCTCCGCCGCCGGCGCGGCAGAGCAGGCGGGCGGCGCCATGCCGTAGTCGGCGGCGCCGGGGTCGGCGGCGGTGGTCGGGCACGGCAGGTAACCGTGGACCATGGCGAACCCCATCAGGGCTTCCCGGGCGCGCTCCAGCTCCTTCATCGCAGCCGCCCGCTGGCGCCCTTCCAGGAGCAACCCCAGGGGATTGATCATGCCGCCCAGCGCCAGGGAGGCGATGAGCAACACCAGCGTCAACTCCAGCAGGGAAAATCCCGCTTGACGCGGTCGGCCGGCCGGCGCGGTGCGCCGCTCAGGGAGAAACAACCACCAACTGGTCATTGAATGTGTCCGTGCGTTCGCCGGCGGTGAACAGGTCATCGGCATACAGGGTCGCGTTGTCTTCCTCGTAATAATCGGCAAGCAGGCCGGAGGAGCGCCGTTGCCCCGGCAGAGCCATGCCGGCGGCGGCCGCCAGCGCCGGCCGGTCGTCCATCACAACCGCCGGCCCGCGCACGCCTAGGCAATCGATGCCGGCCGCGCAGGCGCCGCGGCCGCCGGGCGCGAAACCGGCGGCGTAGGCGACGTAGAGCAACTGGCGCCAGCGGTTTTTTACGAACCAGTGCGGCAAATCGCCGGAGGTCTCGGCCGGGTAATAATCAATGGCGTCCGCGCGCACCGCGCCGCGAGCGCCGCGCGGCGGCACGGTCAATGCCAGCCGCGCCGCCGGGACGTCATCGTCCAGGAGTTCCAGGAGCGCCAGGGGTCTGCCGACCCGGTAAGCGTCCCCGGGCTGAAAGTCATTGTTCGCGCCGCCGTCCAGGGCCGCCACGCCCAGGGAGCGGGAGGCGACCGTCGTCACCATGCCCGCCGAGCCGTCGGCCAAGTTAAACACCGTGTCGCCCGGCAACACGCCGCGGCGCAGGAAGTCCCCGGCGGCGTCTTCCAGGACGACGGCGCTGCCGGCGCCGCCGGCCGTGCCGCCGCCGACGTCATAATGCGGCAGGGGGACGGCCGCCGGGGCGCTCGCGCAGGCGGCGCCGTACCCCAGGCAGACACTGCGTTGTCGCCGCCCGGCCGCGACCCCGACGACCTCGTTGCCCTGGTAGCGCAGGTTGAGCCGGTAACGGCGGCGGTTCACGTAACCGTGGTAAACCGCGTAATCGTCCCCCGCCCGGTAGCGGTTGGTCGCGCCGCCGTGCAACGCGGCGCTGAGCCGGGAGCCAGAGACGGCAGTCACCAGCCCGAAAGAACCATCTGTTGTGTTTTCCACCAAGTCGCCCACCCGCACGCCGGCCCGGGCGAAATCCCGGGTCGAGTCATGCAAGCGGTCGCCGCTCGCGGCGTCCGTCCTGCCGTCCAGGCGGCGCAGGGCGGCCTTGATGCGATAACGACCGGCGGCCGCCGGGTCCGGCAACAGCGGCGCCAGCCCTTGCATGGTCAGCGCCGCGGCACCGGCGAGTCCCGTGACGACCGCGACATACGGCTCGTAGATGAGGTCGCCGCGAGCAATGCCGGCGCGGGTAAAATCCTGCGCCGGGTCCAGCAACAGGACGCTCGTGGAACCGGGCGCCGCCGTGCCTTCCAGATACGGGGCGACGGCGCTACGGCCGGCGCAATCCGCCGTGCGCGCATTGAGCCAGGCGCACCGGCCCTGGGCAGCGGCGATGCCGACCCCCCCAACGGGGGACTGGCGCACCGCCGCGGCGAGGGCGGGACGCAGGCCGGGCACGGAGCCGGTGACCACGCCGCCGGAGCGCAGACGCCAGGTCGCGGTAAAACCCGTGGGAAACACCGCGCCCGGCGTGTGTATGGCCAACATGCCCTTGCGCGCGCCGGCGCGGCCGTTGGTGCGGGGCAAGCGGTAGCCGTCGCCGGGGCGGAACGCATTGTTCCTGCCGAAATCAAGCCCGGCGACCGTCAGGGCGGCGGGGCCGGCGACGACGCCGACATGCCCCGATGAGCCGTCCGCCAGGTTTTCCACTAGGTCGCCGGGCAGCACGCCGCGAGCGATGAAGTCCCCGTGGGGGTCCGCCAGGATCAAGCCGCGGCTGCCGGCGCCGGCCGTGCCGGTGTTGCCGCGCAGGCGCCAGGATTCCCCGACGTCAAAATCGTTTTCCACGCCGCCGTGAAGGGCGGCGACCGTCAGCGACGTCCTGGTCACCGCCGCAACCGAGCCCCGCGACCCGTCGTCCAGGTTTTCCACCACGTCGCCGGCCGTCACGCCCAGCTTGCGGAAGTCCCGGGAAACGTCTTTCAGCACCCGGCCGCGGCTGCCGGCGCCGGCCGTGCCCGCCAGTGCGCGGGCCGGGTCGCGCCGCTCAATGAAATAAACGTCGCCCCGGTCAAAATCGTTTTCCAGTCCGGCGGACGGCGCGCTCAGGCGCAACGTCTTGGGGGTTACCGCCGTTACCTGCGCCACGGAACCGTCGGTGATGTTGCGCACCACGTCGTGAACGGCAATCCCCCAGTCGCCAAAGTCCGCGCCCTTGTCCGTGAGTTGCGCCGCGTTGTCGCCGCCGCTGTGGCGGCCGCGCACGATGCGGCCGGCGGCGCGCGGGTCGGCGAACGGCGTCAGCGGGGGATAGACCCCGTGGGCGGCGTAGTGGCGGGCCAGCAGGGCCCGCACCTCGTGCAACGCCCGCCGCTCCACCACCGCCATCAACTCCGCCCGGCTGACGGCCGCGACCTGGTCGTTGCCCGCCGTGGTGGAGAACTTGCCGGCGCCCGCATCGGCGTTGCCGCCTTCCAGGTAGGCGGCGGGGTCATTGCCGGGACGCGCGTGCTGGGCGCCCACGGGCGCCCCGGGGGCGATGATCACCGCGACCATGTCGCCCACCCCGTCCAGGCTCAGCTCGCCCGGGGTCTCGCTGTTGATAATCGCATCGTTGGACTGCGCATTTTTGAAGTTGGCGGACAGGGCGTACCATAATCTCTCGCCGGCGGCGTCCCTGGGGTCGTCCAGCCCCAGGATGGTGAACGGCAGGCGCCCCAGGGTGGTGCCGGCGCCCGCCGAGCAGTTGGTTTCCGGCCTGCCGTCGTTGTTGCGGTCGGGACAGGGCAGAAAACCCGGCCCCTTCTCCTGGTTGTCGCGCAGGTCGGCGTAGTTCATCGCATAGTGCAACAGGGCGCGCCGGGCCTGGTTCAACGCCTCCTTGCTAACGGCGCGACGAGCATAGGAGCGGGCATGCTCGTTCAGGCCGGACAGCAACGTCCAGCCGGCGCCCACCACCAGCGCCAACATGAGCGTCAGCAACGCCGCGCCGCGAGCGCGCCTCACGGGACCGCTCCCGTTGCGTCCAGCACGGCGCCGCGACGCGGATCGTAGGACTGGCCGGAGCGCAGCCTCACCACCACGCCGCCGGGCAATCGGACAGCCGCCTGGTCGGCCGGGGCGCCGGTCGCCGCCGGGCACCGCGCCAGGGCCTCGCCGCCGCCGCTGAGCCAAGCGGCCGTGCGCCCGTTGCGCCCCTGGATGAAACCCCTGAACGTGATAACCGGCGCGGGTTGCGCCGTGGGCGCGGCAACGCTCGCGGCGGCGGAGCGGGCGGGGGGCGAGGCGCCGTGTTGTCCGGCGCGGCGGCGCTCGTCCAGGTATTGCCGCTCGGCGGGCATGGTGAACAGCCGTCCGGACAGCAACGTCCAGCCGGCGCCCACCACCAGCGCCAACATGAGCGCCGGCAACGTTGCGCCGCGAGCGCGCCTCACGGGACTGCTCCCGTTGCGTCCAGCACGGCGCCGCGGCGCGGGTCGTAGGACTGGCCGGGGCGCAACCTCACCACCGCGCCGCTGGGCAACTTGACAGCCATCTGGTCGGCCGGGGCACCGGGCGTCGCCGGGCGCCGCGCCAGTGCCTCGCCGCCGCTGAGCCAAGCGGCCGTGCGCCCGTTGCGCCCCTGGATGAAACCCCTGAACGTGATGACGTTCGCGGGCGCGGCCGCGGGTTGCGCCGTGGGCGCGACCAGGGGTGCGGCGGCGGAGCGGGCGGGGGGCGAGGCGCCGTGTTGCCCGGCGCGGCGGCGCTCGTCCAGATATTGCCGCTCGGCGGGCGTGGTGAACAGCCGTCCGAACGGCAACGGCTCCGCGTGGGAGCAACAGGCGCACAGGGCCAGGGCCGCCAGGGCCAGGCAGCGCCGGCGGCCGCGCCCGGCACTCATGCGCCGCTCTCCGGTTGAAGGGAAAACCACTGCAGGGTGCAAGTCGCCGCCAGGTTGCCGACGGCGGGGTCGGCCGCCGGCCGTGCGACGCTGCGGATCAGTTCGCATGCGGACACGGTGTGCAGTCCCCTGCCCCGTTCATCCAGCAACGCCAGCAATGCAAACAGGTCGCCTTCGTGCAACAGTTGCAGGTCCAGGTTCATTTCGCTGGCGAAGACCCCGTAGTTCCCCGCCGGCAGGGGAAGCCCGGACTGGTAGGGACGCCGGGCGCTGATCTCGTAAGCCAGGGACGGCAACCCCAGGCCGGCGCCGGCTTCTTGCAGGACTTCCACCCAATTCAACCGCTGTTCTTCTCCCAGCAGGCCCGTATCTCCCAGGGCGGTGAATGCCGGCAGGTAGTCCTGCACCAGTTGCTCCTCCTCGTCCAGCGCCCGGTAGCGCTCGCCGGCGGCGCGCAAGCGCTCGCCGGCATGCTGGAACTCTTGCTCCATGCGCCGCTCGTACAGGAAGGCGCCGGCCACCAAGACGGCGGCAACCGCCGCAGCGGCGACAAAAAACGCCACGGCGCCGCGCACATAATCCCAGTCCATGCCGTTACGTTCCCAGGTCATGGGCGGTCGCCAGGCGCAGGGCGAACTGCGCCTGGTCCGGGGCGGCGCGGGAATCGCCTTGCAAGGCGGCGCCGGAGCCCAGGTCCAGGGGCAGGCTGAGGATCTCGACGCGGGGCGCCGGCGTCTGCTTCCGCAAGACGTCGGCGAAGCGCTTGACCAGGGCGATGGCTGCCCTGAAATCGCCGTCAAAAGGATCAATGACGCCTTCCAACAAGGCCACGTGGGAAACCGCCCAGCCGCGGCCTGGGGATACGGCGGCGGCTGGACCGGCGGCGGGAGATGCGGCGGCGCGGCCGGGCGCGGCGGCCGTAGCCGGCGCCGCAACTCTGGCTGGGTCGGCGGCGACGCTCCAGGTCAATCGGTTCACCCGAATGTTGGGGAAACGCTCCAGCCCCTTGCTGAGCAACTGCGCCGCGGCCAGGGGAGACGACTTGTAACGCGCCAGCAACCCGGCAATATCCACCGCCGCTTTCAGGTCCGCCGGCGCCGCCGGCAGGTCCGGCAACTGTTCCCGGGCCTGCTCAATCCTGGCGGCGTAATGCTGCGCCTGGGCGGCGGCCGCGGCGGCCTGCCGTTTCAAGCTCAACCCCCGCCACAGCTCCGCGCCGCTCCAGCCCGCACTGCCCAGCAGGGCCAGGACGCCGGCGCCTGCCGCCAAGCCGCGCAGGCGGCGCATGGAAAAATAGCGCATTTCCGCCGCGCCGGCGTAGCAGTTCACCGGGCGCCGCGCCAGCAGTTGCTGAATGAAGAACAGGTCGCTGAACGGCGCGGGAGTCGCAGGGGTAAAACCGAGCCGCGCCGCCGTCTCATCCAGGTCGCAGAAATGGCAGATGATGCTTTCCTGGCGCTGGTATTCATTACGCAACTCCCGTTGCAACTCGCCGCCCAGCAGGAAATAGACGTGCAGGGGCGCCTGCGGAGTGACCAGGCGCAACTCGTCCAGGCCGCGGCAGGTTTTTTCCAGGGCGGAATGGATGTGCGGAGCGTACGACTCGCTCCCGTAAACAGGCATCCGCGCCAGGCGGCTCAGGCGCAGCCTGCCGTTGTGGAAAAAAGACTGGCGCAGGCCGCTGACGCTTTGCAGGCTGAGCACCAACTGGTGCGCGGCGGGTGCGCCCAGCAGTTTCAGCAGGGCGCCCGTGAACAGCGGCAGTGAGTAAATGCACGCCAGCGGCGTCTTCGTCTCCTCCAGGATGCTGGTCCAGCGCCTGACCACGTCCGGCCGGGTTATCGCGGTCAGCAACACTTGGTCTTCCGTGCGCCCGGTGCGTCCGAGCAACTGGTGAAAATAATACGGCGTGTTTCTGAACAGGCGCCGGGCGCGGCGTTGCAACACGGCGCGGCGGTCGCGGCGGGATACTCGCGGAACGGCTTCCAGCCGATACTCCTCCTCGAACACGTCAACCAAGATGTAACACGGGGACGCGCCAGTCTCCTCCAGGCAACGCCGAAAATCCTCGCGGCCTGCGTCGGTCGCCTCGAACCCGCGAGCGGGCGCCAGGGCGCCGCCGCGCCAGTGGTACAGGTCCGCCCGCTGGGCGCCGATGAACAGGGCCAGACGCTCCCGCAACCCCTGCCAGGGCTCATATATCGATGCCGGCAACGAGATCATAAACAGGTCCCAGCACGGAGAACACGACCCAGCCGCTGAGGCCGCCCAGCACCAGGGTCAGCAACGGCTCCATGAGTGATTGCAGGTGCGCCACGGCCGCGCGGGCGGGGCGCGTGTAGAAATAGGCGACATTTTCCAGGGCGGGCGCCAAAGCGCCGTCGCGCGTGTAGAAATAGGCGACGTTTTCCAGGGCGGGCGCCAAAGCGACGCCGCGCCTGTGGTACAGGTCCGCCCGCCGGGCGCCGATGAACGACGCCGGACGCCCCCGACACTCCGGTCGGGGCGGGCGCCAGGGCGCCGCCGCGCCAGTGGTACAGGTCCGCCCGCTGGGCGCCGATGAACAGGGCGCGGCGCTCCCGCAACCCTTGCCAAGGATCATATATCGATGCCGGCAACGAGATCATAAACAGGTCCCAACACGGAGAACACGACCCAGCCGATGAGGCCGCCCAGCACCAGGGTCAGCAACGGCTCCATGAGTGATTGCAAGCGCGCCACGGCCTCGCGGGCGTCGCGCGTGTAGAAATAGGCGACGTTTTCCAGGGCGGGCGCCAGGGCGCCGGTGGTCTCGCCCACCCGCAACATGCGTTGCGCCAGGGGCGGAAACAGGCCGCCGTCCGCAAAACCGTCCGCCAGGGTGCTGCCGGCCGCCACCGCCCTGCCGACGTTTTGCAAGGCCTGCTCAACGGCGCGGTTGCCGGCGATGCGCTCGCAGGCCTCCAGGCAGTCAATGACGGTGATGCCGGACGAGTACATCATGGCGAAGCAGGCGGAGACGCGCGCCAGGATGAGTTTCTCCAGCACCGGCCCCAGCACCGGCGTCTTTAGTTTCAACCGGTCCAGGGCCCGCCGGAGGCCGGGGCTGAGCCGGGCGGCGCCGGCGACCATGCCGACAAGCAACGGCGGCGCCGCTAACATCGCGTGCCAGTACTGCGTAACCCACCCCGAGACGCGGATCAACAGCCGGGTATGGACCGGCAACGTTGACCCGGTATTCTTGACGAACGTCAACAGCTCCGGCGCCAGGTAGATCATCAAGAAGAACACCGTGCCGATAACGGCGACGCCGGCGACCAGCGGGTAGATCATCAGCTTCCGAAAAGAGGACGCTTGCTCGTCCTGCCACTTCAGGTTCTTGCCCAGCCGCTCCAGCACCCGGTCCAGCTCCCCGGCCTGCTCCCCGGCGCGCACCAGGTTGACGAACACGTCGGAAAAAACGCCCGGAAAAGCGCCCAGGGACTGGGACAGGGTCTTGCCGCCCTCTATGGCTTCCGACATGGCCGTTACGATTTCGCGCAGGCGCGGATTGTCGGCGGCGGTGCGCAGGTCCCGCAGGCCTTCCAGCAGCGGCACGCCGGCGCGCGCCGTCTGCTCCAAGTGAAAGCAAAACAGGGCCAGGTCGCGGCGCCCCACGCGCGCGGCGCGGCGCCAGGCCGGGGCGAGCCGCAACCGGCAACTGACCAGCTCCAGCCCCATGCCGCGCAGGCGCAACTCCAAGTCGGCCTCGTTGGCGGCGTCCATGCGGCCGGTGGTCGCCCTGCCGGCCGCGCTGATCCCCTTGTAACGATAAGACGCCATTTCGCCTTACTCGCGGCGCAGGCCGCCGCCCAGGTCCACGACGCGGGCAATCTCTTCGAGGCTGGTGACGCCCTCCAGGACCTTGGCGACGCCCATGTCCGCCAGCGGCTGAAAGCCTTTTTCCAGGGCCGCCCGCGCCAGTTCCCGGGGCGTTGCCCGGCGGGCGACCAGCTCGTCCAGGTCCGGGTCGAAAGGCAGGATCTCCATCAGCGCCAGGCGCCCCCGGTAGCCCTGCCCGGCGCAGGCGCGACAACCCCTGGCGCGGTACAGGACCGGCGGCTCCGCCGCCTGCGGCCGCCCCGCCAGGGCGCACTCCGCCGCGGCGGCCGGCGCCGGTTCCCGACACTCCTCGCAAAGCCGCCGCACCAGCCGTTGCGCCGCTGCGCCGCTGACGTTGCCCGCCAGCACGTCCGACTTGATGCCCAGGTCCAGCAACCGGGGAACGGCGCCCACCGCCGAGTTGGCGTGCAACGTGGAAAACACCTGGTGGCCGGTCATGGCGGCGCGCAACGCCATGGAGGCGGTGTCTTCGTCGCGAATTTCGCCCACCAGGATAATGTCCGGGTCCTGGCGCATCATGGAGCGAATGCCGTTGGCGAATCCCAGCCGGGACTTCTCGCTGACCGCGGTCTGCCGAATCATGGCAGCGGGGTATTCCACCGGGTCCTCCAGGGTCATAATGTTGACGGACTCGGAGTTCAAGTGGTGCAAAATCGAGTACAAGGTGGTGGTTTTGCCGCTGCCGGTGGGGCCGGTCACCAGCACCAGTCCTTCCGGGCGCGCCATGATGCGCTTCAATGCCGCCAGCTCAGCGGCCGCCAGCCCCAGCTGCTCTAAGGCGAGAATGCCGCGATGGCGGTCCAGGATGCGCAGGACAATGTTCTCGCCGTGCAAGGTGGGCAGCGTCGACACGCGAAAATCCACCTGGCGGCCCGCCAGCGACAGGGAAATGCGCCCGTCCTGCGGTGCGCGGGTCTCGGCAATATCCAGACCCGCCATTACTTTCAGGCGCACCGCCAGGGCGGACCAGTAGTTGCGGTGCAGGCTGCGCACCTGCCGCAACACGCCGTCAATGCGGTAACGGAAACGCAGGAACCCCGCCTCCGGCTCGAAGTGCACATCGGAGGCGGAGCGCTTGACCGCATCCGCCAACAGCGCGTTGACCAGGCGCACCACCGGCTGGCTGTACTCGTCGCTCTCGGCGGACAGGCTCTGGTGATCTACTTCGCCCGTCTCTATTTCGTGCAAGATGCCGTCAACGGACAGTTCGAAGCCGTAGAAGCGGTCAATGGACTTTTCGATTTCGGCCTCGCCGGCCAGCACCGGCGCCAGCTCCGCCGCGCCCGCCAAGTGGGCGTTGAGCTGGTCCAGGACCACGATGTTGAACGTGTCCGCCATGGCCACCGTCAGCACGCCGGCGGCGGGGTCGTGGGTGACCGGCGCCACCCGCAGGCGCCGCGCCAGCTCCTCGGGAATCATGGCGATGGCCTCGCTGTCCGCCACGACGCGATTCAGATCAACGCGCGGCCGCCCCGCCACGCCGCTGATGACGTCGTGAATGACGGCCTCCGTGGCGAACCCCAGGCGCACCAGGATCTTGCCCAGCAACTCCCGGGTGCGCCGTTGCTCCGTCAAGGCGATTTCCACCTGGTCGGAGGTGACAATGCCCTTGCGGAGCAGCATCTCCCCCAGGCGCAGCGGTTGCCCGGCGGCGCCGCTCACGGCCGCTGCGCTCCGCCCCAGTCAACGCGGCAATGCGCCGGGCGACCTGCCGCCTGTTGATGCGCCGCTGCCCCGTCAGGGCGCCCAACCTGGCGGTCAGCGACCATGCCCTTGCGGAGCAACATCTCCCCTAGGCGCAACGGTTGCCCGGCGGCGCCGCTCACGGCCGCTGCCCTCCGGACAAGGCGGCAATGCGCCGCAGAACCTGTTCCATGTTGGCAGGCCGGGCGGACTGCCCCGCCAGGGCGACGGCATGGCGATAATAACCCAGCGCCGCCGCGCCGTAGCCCAACCGGTCCAGGCTGACGGCCAGGTTCAGGGCGTGGGCGGGGTTGGCGGGGTCCAGCCGGTAGGCGTCGAAAAAGGACTGTTGCGCCTGGGGCCAGTGCGCTTGCGCCGCCTGGATGCGACCCAGGGTGAAATGCAAAAAGGAGTCATTCGGATGCTGTTGCAACAGCCCCTTGATGAGGTCTTCCTCGCGCCGTCCCGGCCGGGCGCGCCCAATGCTGATCAATGCCGCACGGGGCAGTGCGTCCTGCGGATCCCGCAGCGCCAGGCGGCGGTACAGGGCGGCGGCCGTGTCCACGTCGTTGGCCGCCAGGGCGCAGGCCGCCAGCCCCAACATCGCGTCGCGGTTGTGCGGGGCGACCCGCAGGGCCGCGGCGTAGGCGCGGGCGGCGGCGGCCGGGTCGCCGGCCTGGTAGGTCTGGTACGCCGCGGCAATCATGTCGTCTGCCTCTGCCGGCGCTTGGGTGCGGGTGATTGCGAGCGCGGCGTCCGCCGCCCCGGGCGCGGCAAGCGGGGCGGCGCCCGGCAACAAGACGGCCGCCAGCAACGCCAGGGGCGCACGGCAACGCAACGCCCGGCGTCTGCCCGCCGCCCATGCCGTGCCCAGGTTGCCGACGCTCATCGCTTCTCTCCGGGGAAAAACGCCTTGTAGGCGCTAAAGTCCCCGTCCAGGCCGGGGTTGCGGATGATGAGGGGGCGCAGGAAAACGACCAGCTCGGTTTTCTCGCGCTCGCGCTGTTGCGTGCGGAACGCGGCCCCTAAGAGCGGAATGCGGGAAAGCCCGGGGATCGCGTTGTTGCGGCCGCGGTCTTCATTTTGCATTAGCCCGCCCATGACCGCCACCTGGCCGTCGTTCAGTTGCAGCACGGATTCCATTTCCCGCACGCGGATTTCCGGCACCGGGCTGGCGATGGTCAAGGCCGGGTTGGGGTCGTTGACGAAACGGTTAATGCGGGAGATGCTGGGACGCACATTGAGGATGACGGAATCATCGGCGTTGATTCGCGGCGTGATGGTCATCACGATGCCCACCGGCACGGTTTTTACAACGGTTTCGAAAGCGTTGGTGGCCACGCCCTGGGTGGTACTGGTCTCCTGCTCTATTTCAAAATAAACCACGTTGTCGACCACTTTCAGGATGGCGGACTGGTTGTTCAGCGCCATGATTTGCGGACTGGACAACACGTTCACGTCGCCGAACTCCTCTAACAGCCGGAGCGCGGCGCTGAGGGCGCGGCCGCGTCCCGGGTCGTTGTCGTCGTAGCGCAGGGAGAAAAAGGAGGCGGTGTTGACCGGCGGCGACGTGATGGTGCTGGAAACCGCGCTCAACCCCTCCAGCCCGGCCTGGTTCAGGACCTGCCAGTCAATGCCGGCCTGGTGCTGGTTCGACAGCCCCACTTCCACGATGGTCGCCTGTATCAGCACCTGGCGGGCGGCGCTGCGCCGGGTCTCCGCCAGCAATTGTTGCACCAGCTCGTGTTGGGCCGCGGTCGCTTTCACGACCAGCACGCCCGATTCGGGATGGGGGATGACGGCATGGCTGACGCCCGACCCGTCGGTTTCGGACGCACCGGGTGCGCCGTGCGGTTCCAGGACGGCGGAGACGCTCGCGACCAGGTTGGCCCAAAAGTGGTTGGTCAGGGCGCTGGCAATGGTGGTGGCGGAGTTGTTGGCGGCGGCGCCGGCCGCCGCGCCGCCGGTTGCACCGGCGCTGGCGATTTGCGACCCCACTTGCACCACGTGGGACGTGTCCCGCTTCATGTCCAGGTAGTCAACCCGGTACGTGTGGAAATACGGCTCGTCGGGGGTGATGAGCACGTTGGCGCCGTCCAGCGTGTAGCGCAGGCTGAGTTGCGCCGCTATGCGCCGCAACAGTTGCGGCAGGGTCTGCTCCACCGCGTTCATGGTGACGGCGCCGGCAACGCCCGGGGCGATGTCCACGTTCACCCGCGCGTCCCGCGCCAGGGCGAACAACAGCTCCCGCACGGGGACTTCGTTGACCACCACCGTGTATTTTTCTTGGGGGCGCGGCGGCGCCGGCGGCGGCACGGGCGGCGTCTGCCCGACAATGGCGGGAATGGCGGCGGGCGCGGGCGCGGCAACGGCGGGTGCGGCGATATGACCCGCAGAGGGCGTTATCGGGCTTGGGGCGAACGGGGCGCAGGCGGCGCCGGCCAGGCAACAAGCAAGGAGTGGGAAAAAACGGCGGCCAGCGGCCCTGCCCCTCCCGGCTCCAAAAAACGATCCATACGCAAACGCGCCGATCCGATGCGGTAATCCACAATACAGAGATCCCATGGGGCTCCCTTGTCTTCCTCATGCGGCGGACCAAAGGTCGCGCCAACCCTACGAATGGGGGGCAGTATACACGGGGCTTTTGCGCATTGCAAGTAAAATTTTCGGCGGGGCGGGATGTAGCGGGCGGCGCTCGCCGGAGGCGGAAACGGTGCTACGGCACACGGCTCAACCCGATGCCGGGGCCGGGAACGGCGGCGGGCGGCGCTCGCCGGGGGCGGAAACGGTGCTACGGCACATGGCTCAACCCGATGCCGGGGCCGGGAACGGCGGCGGCGCAACGGGTCGCTCCGGGCGGCCGGGAGCGGGCCGGCGGCGGCCGGCGGCCGGGCGCGGCAGCGCGCGGCTCAGCCCGATGCCGGGCGCAGTGCCAGGAATATGCCGGCGGCAATCAGCGCCGCACAGATGACGTGATAGACGTACAGGCGCTCGCCCAGGAGCGTCACCGCCAACAATGTTGCGAAAACGGGCACCAGGTTAATGAACAGGGCGGCGCGGCCGGGGCCAACGGCCCGGTTGCCGTAGTTCCACGCCAGCATGCCCAGCACGGAGGTCGCCAGCGCCAGGACGGCGATGGCGGATACGGCCGCGGCGGTGAACGGCACAGGCTTGTAAAACAGCGTTTCAGCAACATACGCGGGCGCCAGCGCCAGGCAACCCGTTACGATGATGGCGAACAGGGTTTCCGCGGCCGTCAGCCCCGCTGGTATTTTTCGCAGGTTGAGCGCATACAGCGCGGCGCTGACGGCGGCCAGCAACACCAGCAGGTCGCCGCCGTTGAACTGCAGGCCCAGCAAGCGCCCGGGGTCCATTGCCGTGATCATCGCCGTAACGCCGACCAGCCCCAGCGCAACCCCGACCAGTTGCATCGGGCGCGACCGGTCGCGCAACCACAGCGCCGCCAGCAACACGGTGAACACGGGTTGCGTGGCGTTGATGATGGACGAGTTGATGGCCGTGGTGAAACGCACGCCCACCAGCATCAACGTGGTGCTGAACAGCATCAGGCAACCCAGCAGGGCGAAAGAGCGGAGATGGGCGAGGATGAGCGGCGCACTGACCCGCAACCGGGGATAAATCACCGGAAGCAGGAGCAAGGCGCCCCCCAGCCAGCGCCAGAAAGACAGGCCCACGGGCGGCACTTCCGCCCGTGCGCCGCGCCCCACCACGTGGGAGACGGCAAAAGAAAACGCGGCAAAAGCCAGCGCCAGGCAGGCAAGCGCCGCCGCGCCGGGCGAACGAACATCGCCGGTGGTTGCCCCAGGCGGGGCGGAAGAGTCGTTGCCTCGCATTGCAGTGAATGGTGCCGGGAGAGAGAATCGAACTCTCACTCTGTTGCCAGAACCGGATTTTGAGTCCGGCGCGTCTACCAGTTCCGCCACCCCGGCTGCCGAAAAAACAGGATGGACGGTGGATTATAAGGAAACCCGGGGAATTGTTAAAGGGAATTATGAACTGCGGCGGCCGGGCGGCCGGATGCCGCTCACAAAACGCCGGGCGGGCGCGGCCGGGCGGCAAGAACAGCGGCAGGCGGCTGGGCGGGCATTGGAAACACTACGGGGACGGGGGCATCCCTGCAGTCCGACAGGGGAAGCTCTGTGCGGCACGCACCCTGGGAAGCGTCCGCCAAGCGTTTACATCGCACGCGGGGGCGCGTCTCCCGCACGGATGAAAACCCGACGCCCGAACCAGCGCCGGGCGGTACGGGGTATCGGTCAGGCGGTAACCAGAGCTACGTCCGGATCCACGATGAAACTGCCGGCGGCGCCGGCGTACTGCTCGTAGTTCTCGCCGGCCACGGCGACATCGTCGCCCCGGGTGAAGTCGTCCAGGTCAAAACGCAGGGTGTCGTCGCCATCGCCGTCGATGCGAAGCTGATAGTTGCCGTCGCCGGCCGCCAGGACTGCCAGCGCTTCGGCGGAAATGGTCAGGTCCGTGCTGCCGGCGCCTGCGCCCGCTAAGTCGATGTGCGCAACGCCCGCCAGGAGAGTGGCATCCACGGGAAGAAGCGCGGCGGCGGAGCCTGCCGATGCCGCGGTCTGCAACTCGGACACGACATCGAGGCCCGCAGAGTACGTAAAGCCGTCCAAGGCGCCGGGGCCGGCATTGCTCCAGCCGGACGCCAACAGCAAACCGTCCCCATCGTGAAAAGCCACCGTGTAGGCGGGGCCGGCGCCCAACAACGTTATCGTGTGCACCACCGGGTTGCCGGCGGCGCCCCACTGCCCGTGGAACTCCAGCCGCTCCAGCATGCCGTCGTTGTCGCTGTCGTAACCCACCCAGTCCGGCTTGCCGTTGGCGTCGTGGTCATAGCGGTGTTCGTCGATGGCGCCGTCCCCGTCCTCATCAACACTGGAGCGTTCCACGATGCCGTCATCGCCCTCATCGTAATCGGTGCGCACCACGGCGCCGGCCGCATTGCGCGTGTAGATCTCGGAGCGAATGACGGCGCCCTCTCCCATGTCATCCAACATGGCCTCAAACAGAGTGCGCACGACGGCCTCGTCAGCGGCAATGGTTTCCTGGCCGGCAACGCCCCGCGCACCGGGGCCGCCAGCGGCAGAGCGCCCCAGGCTGCCGCCGCCCGCTTCTCCGGATGCGGGGCCCTCGTCCTCGGCAGGCTCGCCGCTGAATACCATCACTTTCTTGGTCAGCCGCCCCTGGGCGTCGTAGGTATAGGTCTCGATGCGGTCCAGCGTGCCGTCGCCCTCATCATCGAACGTTGCTCGGTCCGTGGTCCCGTCCGCATCGTCATCGTAATCGGTCTGGATGACGTCCCCGGCGGCGTTCCGCACGTAGGACTCGGTGCGGTCCACCGTGCCGTCGCCCTCATCATCGAACGCGGCTCGGTCCGTGGTCCCGTCCGCGTCGTCATCAAAATCGGTCTGAATGACGTCCCCGGCGGCGTTCCGCGCGTAGGACTCGGTGCGGTCAACGCCGCCGTTCGCATCGTCATCAAAGTCCGTGCGAGTGATGTTGCCCTCGGCATCCCGCGCGTAGGCATCAATGCGGTCCGCCGTGCCGTCCCCATCGTCATCAAAGCGGGTGCGGATTATCTCGCCATTGGCGCCCCGCCGCACATAGTGCTCGATACTGGTGCGGATTATCTCGCCATTGGCGTCCCGCGTGAACGTCTCGGCGCGATAAGTATAGATATCCTGGTCCCGCAAACGGGGCATGGCGCCAAAAAAGGAAGAACTCTCATAACGGGCAAACTCGGTGCGGATGACATGGCCGGCGGCATCCCGCGTGTGGGTCTCAAGGGAGTATCTCGTATCCCCCACCCACGATGTCCGATAGAGGTCCCGATCAATATAGCCGTCCGCATCATCATCGTACTCGGCACGGACTAAAATGCGACCGCCCAACCACCTCCTGTAGGTCTCAATTCGGTCAACAACGCCGTCCGCATTCGGGTCGAAGTGGGCGCGATCCGCCGTGCGGTCCGCATCGTCATAGAAATCCGTGCGAGTGACGTCGCCCTCGGCATTTCGCGTATAGGACTCCCTACGGTCAGCGACGCCGTCCCCATCGTCATCGTAACTGGCGTGGATGATACGGCCATTGGCATCCCGCACGAAAGTCTCGAAGCGGTCAGTATCGTAGTCCGCATCATCATCGTGGTGAACGCGGTCAATACGGCCGTCATCATCGTCATCAAAATCGGAGCGGATGCCAACCCGCTTGCCGGCGCCGTCCCGCGCGTAGGATTCAATGCGCTCAGCGGTGCCGTCCCCATCCTTATCGTGACTGGCGCGGGCAACCCTGCCATTGGCGTCTCGCTCGTATGTCACGACGCGCTCAGCAGTACCATCCCCATTATCATCGTAGCTTTCGCGGATTATTTCGCCATTGGCGTCCCGCGTGAACGTCGCGATGCGGTCCGCGACGCCGTCCGCACCGTTGTCAGTCTTGGTCCGGATGATACGACCGGCGGCGTCCCGCTCATGAGTTATGATGCGAAAAGGGTCGACATCCCGCAAAAACACAGAGGGCAGGGTGCCATACGCGAATAGGTCGGGCCCATAACGAGCAAGTTCGGTGCGGATGATATGACCGTCGGCATCCCGCGCGTAGGTACTAAGGAGACTCCCATGGAGTTCCCGGTCAACATAGCCGTCCGCATCATCATCGTACTCGGCGCGGTGTAATCCGCGACGACCATTGGCTCCCCACACGTAGGTCTCAATACGGTCAACAACGCCGTCCGCATTCGGGTCGAAGTGGGAGCGATCATAATAGCCGTGCGCACCGTCATAGAAATCCGTGCGAGTGACGTTGCCATCGACATTCCGCGTATAGGCCTCCCTGCGGTCAATGACGCCGTTTGCATCGTCATCGAAATCGATGCGAACCAACCAGCCTTTGCTGTCCCGCGTGAACGTCTCGGTGCGGTCCGCGTTGCCGTCCGCGTCCAGGTCGATGCCAGCACGGTCCATGAGGCCGTCCCCATCCTCATCAAAGTCGGTGCGAGTTATCCCGCCATTGGCGTCCCGCGTGTATGTCGAGGTCACGACGCGATCAACAGTGCCGTCCCCATTATCGTCGTGGCGGACGCGGTCGCGGTCGGCACGGCCGTCATTATCGTCATCGAAAACGGCGCGGATTACTTCGCCGTTGGCGTCCCGGGTGTATGTCGCGACGCGATCAGCGGCGCCGTCCCCATCCTCATCGTAACTGGTGCGGACTATTGCGCCGTTGGCGTCCCGCGCGTATGTGACGACGCGGTCAGCAGTACCGTCCCCATCCTCATCGTAACTGGCGCGGATTATTGCGCCGTTGGCGTCCCGCGTGAACGTCTCGGTACGGTCCACGGAGCCGTCGGCGTCATCATCAAAATCGGTGCGAGTCACGCGGCCGTCATTGTCCCGCACGTAGAACCCGATGCGGTCCGCCGTGCCGTCGGCATTCGGGTCGAAATGGTCGCGGTCAACACGGCCGTCCGCATCATCATCGAAGCCGGTGCGGATTATCCCGCCATTGGCGTCCCGCGTAAACGTCTCGGCACGGTCCACGGCGCCGTCCGCGTCATCATCAAAATCGGTGCGAATTATGCGGTTGTGGCTGTCCCGCGTGTGGGTCTCGATGCGGTCCGCCGTGCCGTCGGCATTCGGGTCGAAATGGTCGCGGTCAACCTGCCAGTCCGCATCATCATCGAAGCCGGTGCGGATGATTTCTTTACCATCGTTTCGTTGGTAGGTCTCACCGCGGTCAAAAATGCCGTCGCCATCCAGATCAAAGAAAATCCAATCGATATGACCATCCAGATCCACATCGGTTCCGTATGTGAGTGCGGGCGGAATGTGCGGCAACCCAGTTTGTCTCGGCGCCTCGGTGCGGTCCGCCGTGCCGTCGGCATCGTCATCAAAATCGGTCCGTATCACGGCCCCGGCCTCATTCAGCGTATACGTCTCGGTGCGGTCCGCCGTGCCGTCGACATCGTCATCGAAGTCCGTCCGTATTACGGCCCCGGCCTCATTCCGCGCATACGTCTCGGCGCGGTCCGCCGTGCCGTCGACATCGTCATCGAAGTCCGTCCGCATTACGGCCCCGGCCTCATTCCGCGCATACGTCTCGGCGCGGTCCGCCGTGCCGTCGACATCGTCATCGAAGTCCGTCCGTATTACGGCCCCGGCTTCATTCCGCGCATACGTCTCGGCGCGGTCCGTCGTGCCGTCCGCATCGTCATCGAAGTCCGTCCGTATTACGGCCCCGACTTCGTTCCGCACGTAGGTCTCGGTGCGCTCCGCCGGCGCCTGGTAGCGCAGGATGCCTCTCTTATCCGCGCCGAATACAAGTTCCGGCGCCTGGTCTCCGTCCAGGTCCGCAAATGTCGGCGCGGTGTCTCTAAAGCGACCAGCCTCGTCATAAACAGGGATGGAAGCAACGCCCAGCATCGGCGTAAACGCCGGCGCCTCAGCGTTGCCGGTGTTCTCAAAGTAGTCGAAGCCGCCTTTTCTCCCGCCCACCACCAGATCCAGGTCGCCATCGCCGTCCAGATCTGCGAACGCCGGCGTGGAATCACGCCCGCCGCCAATGTCATGGAAAGGGTTGGCGCCGGCGCTCGTACGCTCCACAAACGTCGGAGTCGACGCGCTCCCCGTGTTCTCATAATAGCCGATGCCGCCGTCTCCCTTGCCCACTGCCAGGTCCAGGTCGCCGTCGCCGTCCAAGTCTGCGAATGTCGGGGCGGAACGACGCTCCTCAATGCCATGAAAAGGATTGTCGGCGGCGCCCGTTCGCTCTACAAACGTCGGGGCCGAGGCGTCGCCCGTGTTCTCATAATAGTCGATGGCGCGATCATGTATGCCCACCACCAGGTCCAGGTCCCCATCGCCGTCCAGGTCTGCGAGGGCCGGCGCGGCATTGTTAGAGTCGTACTCCCCCTCCGCATCTATGCCGTAAAAGGGATTGTTCGCGCCCTCCAGCGCCGTGAGCGTCAAGGCGCCGGCAAGGCCGCCGGTCTCATCATAGACGCTGTCGTTGCGGTAGTAATGCAAGGCATCGGAGTCGTCCTCGCCCACCGCCAGGTCCAGGTCCCCATCACCGTCCAGGTCCGCGAATGTCGGCTTGACAGACCAATAGATACCGCCGAGTATGTTGTCGGCAACGGGTAGATTGGCGCCGACAACGGGTATAGTGTTGCCGAGGGTGAAGAGGCGGCTCCGGTCGGCATGATCATCGCCGTTGTCATCGAAGTCGATGCGATACAACTCGCCGTTGTCATTCCGCACGTAGGTCTCGGAGCGGTCCACCGCGCCGTCTGCGTCCGGGTCGAAGCGAACGCGATCAACGAGGCCGTCCAAATCGTCATCGAAATCTGTGCGGACTATGCCGCCATTGCTGTCCCGCGTGAACGACTCGATGCGGCCACCGTGGTAAACATGGTCGATATGGCCGTCCGCATCGTCATCGTATCCGGTGCGGACGATACGGCCGTTGGCGTCCCGCGTGAATGTCTTGATGCGGTCACCGTAGTTGACACGGTCGATATGGCCGTCCGCATCGTCATCGTAATCGGTGCGGACGATATGTCCATTGGCGTCCCGTGCAAACGTCTCGGTGCGGTCCACCGCGCCGTCGGCGCCGTCATCGAAATCGATGCGGATAATGTTCTCGGCACGGTTTCGCACGTAGGACTCAACGCGGTCCACCGTGCCGTCCGCGTCCGGGTCGAAGCGGACGCGGTCGCTGTAGCCATCCAAATCGTCATCGAAATCAGTGCGGACTATGCCGCCATTGCTGTCCCGCGTAAAAGTTTCGGTGCGGTCAACGACGCCATTACCATCGTCATCGTGGCGGGCGCGGTCGATATGGCCGTCATCATCGTCATCGAAGTCGATGCGGACGCCAACCAGATCGCCATTGGCGTCCCGCACGTAAGACTCAATGCGATCAACAGTACCGTCCCCATCATCATCAAAACTGGTGCGCTCGATCGCGCCATTGGCGTCCCGAACGTAAGACTCAATGCGCTCAGCAACGCCGTCTCCGTCATCATCAAAATTGGTGCGCGCGATCGCGCCATTGGCGTCCCGCACGTAAGCCTCAATGCGGTCAGCAACGCCGTCTCCGTCATCGTCAAAATTGGTGCGAGCGATCGCGCCATTGGCGTCCCGCACGTAAGCCTCAATGCGGTCAGCAGTACCGTCCCCATCGTCATCGTGACGGGCGCGGTCGATACGGCCATCCGCATCGTTATCGTAATCGGTGCGGATGATATGGCCGTTGGCGTCCCGCGTGAACGTCTCGATGCGGTCCCCGGTCCCGTCCGCATCGTCATCGTAATCGGTGCGGGAAATGCGGCCGTTGGCATCCCGCGTGAACGTCTCGATGCGGTCCCCGGCCCCGTCCGCATCGTCATCGTAATCGGTGCGGGAAATGCGGCCGTTGGCGTCCCGCGTGAACGTCTCGATGCGGTCCCCGGTCCCGTCCGCATCGTCATCGTAGTCGGTGCGGGAAATGCGGCCGTTGGCGTCCCGCGTGAACGACTCGGTGCGGTCCACGGCGCCGTCCGCATCGTCATCGTAATCGGTGCGGACGATACGGCCGTTGGCGTCCCGTGTGAACGTCTCGATGCGGTCCACGGCCCCGTCCGCATCGTCATCGTAATCGGTGCGGACGGTACGGCCGTTGGCGTCCCGCGTGAACGTCTCGATGCGGTCCACAAGATCAACCAGGCGAGCGATGCCGTCAAAGCCCGTACGGCGGTAACCGAGGAAACCGGCAATGCCGTCGTCATTGTAGTGGGCGCGGTCGACGCGGCCGTCATCATCGTCATCGAAATCTGTGCGGACGCCGACGAACGACATTTTATTAACGGCGGTATACCGCGCGTATGTCTCAATGCGATTAGCAACGCCGTCTCTATCATCGTCGAAAAAGTGAGTGCGGATGATGATACGACCGGTGGCGTCCCGCTCGTAGGTCTCGATGCGGTCCACGACGCCGTCCGCATCGTCATCATAATCGGTGCGGATGATACGGCCGTTGGCGTCCCGCTCGTAGGCATCGATGCGGTCCGCCGTGTCGTCCCCATTGTCATCGTAGTAAACACGGTCGATATGGCCATCCGCGCCATAATCGTGACTAGTGCGACTGATGCCGCCGTCGCCGTGCCGCCGCGTGAGAATAATGCGGTCATTGGCGCCGTCCCCATTCAAGTCGAAGTCAGAGTGGACGCGGCGGTCAATGACGCCGTCCGCATCGTCATCGTAATCGGTGTAGATAATATTGTTGCCCGCCCCGCCGTCACTGGCGGCGCGAAGGCGCACGGGATTGGCGTCCCACGCGTAGGTCTCAATTCGGTCCACGGCGCCGTCCGCATCGTCATCAAAATCCGTGCGAATGACATTGCCATGGATGTCCCGCGCATAGTGCTCGACGCGGTCCACGGCGCCGTCCCGGTCGTCGTCAAACTCGGCGCGGAATATAAAACGGTTTACAACGCCGTCATTGTCCCCCGCATAGTCCTCAATGCGGTCCAGCGTGCCGTCTGCATCGTCGTCAAACCCGGTGCGATCAATGGAACCGTCCTGGTCGTCATCAAAATCGACGCGAACGATGTCGCCGTCGCCGTCGTACGTGTGGAATTCGACGCGATCAACGGCGCCGTCCCCATTGTCGTCATGCGCGGTGCGCCGGATGGAAAGCGCATTACGAGTCGGCGAAGGGCGATATCCAACATAGATGCGCTCCGCGATGCCGTCTGCGTCATCATCCCTGGCGAGCTGGAGTGTGGCCCGCTGAGAGGAGGGGGTCGGGGGGGGTCTGACGTCCAGCGTATAGTGCTCGACGCGGGAATTACCAAATTCGGTGCGAATTATCCTGCCGTCAAAGCTCCGCGTATGGACTTGAGTTTCGTCAATGGCGCCGTCGCCGTTCCTGTCGTGTTCGAAACGAATTACATTGCCGTTGGCGTCCCGCGTGTAGATCTCGCTGCGATGAATGACGCCGTGGACGTTCTCATAATAGTCGGTGCGAACAACTCGGTCAGAGGCGTCCAGCGTGCGGACTATGACGCGGTTGGCAATGCCGTCCGTCCCTCTGGAAATCAGCCCGGAGCTAGATCGGACAGGGTGGTCGTAATAGTCGTAGTACGTGATCTCGCGCACAGCGCCGTCAGCATCCGTCTTCCTTACGGTGAACCATGCGGGGAACCCCCCCCATTGCGGATCGAACCTGCCCCACGAACCGTCCACGAAACTGTACCTGCCCTCCAGCAACGGACCGGTTGCGGATATGCCGAAAAATTCGCGGCCAACGGGCCGGGCGCCTGCGCCCGGCGCGACCTGAGGCTCTATCGCCCCCGGGTCGTGAGGGTCTAGCGCCTCCGGGTCGTGATACTCTATTGCCGTCGGTTCAGCAACCATGATCATCTACTCTCCCCCGCGAGTTACAAAAAGGTCCGCGGACGCCTGCCAGTATAGTACTGTTTGTCAATATGTCAACTCACTCACACAAGCCTGTCCGCGCAACACCCACTGATATCGCCCAGCATGGGCATCGTTACGCAGAAATCGGGGGCACGACATCCGGATCCATGATGAAGCTACCGGTGCCGGCACCGGGGGCTCCCGGCATTGTGCGGTGCCGGGACGGGGTGATTCCGCACCTAGGTTGCGAGCTGGGCGCAACGACTACTTTGTCAAGGAGAAGATCAAGCGGCGGATTTGATGCGTCTGCGACAAGCCCCGGTGAACGGCGCGTCGGCCCCGGTCGTTGGCATCGATGCGAGGTTGCTTAAATAAAAATCGGCGATCATGTTATACTTCGGCCAACTCCGACAACCAAGAGTAGTGAAAGAGGATCGATATGGCCGACGGCAAACCAGACATTGCCCCGTATGAACGGGCGATCGAGCGGCTGAAAGAAACGCTGGCGCGGTACCAGGCCGACATCTCGGATACCGATGTGCGCGACAGCTTGGTGCATCGATTCGAATTCACCTACGAACTCAGCCCCCAGATGCTGAAACGCTATCTTGAATACGCGGTGGGCTCCTCCGAGAAGTTTAATACGATGGCGTTCCCAGACCTGATACGCACCGCAAACGAACATGGGCTGTTGCTGGGCGACTGGTTGAGTTGGAAAGAGTTCCGCAAGATGCGCGGCAAGACCAGCCATTCTTACGACGAGAAGACCGCGCTGGAAGTGGTTGCGGAGATTCCGCAGTTTTTAGAAGAAGCTGCTTACCTGCGCGACCGGTTGCGGGAGCGGCTGGCATGAGCGCGGCGCCGCCCGTGGACCTGCAACCTGAGCAGCTGACAATTGTCCGCGACATCCTGCGCCGCCGCGTACCAGGGCGGGAAGTGGCCGCATTCGGATCGCGCGCCACCCGAACGGCGCGTAAGTACTCTGACCTGGATCTTGCCGTCCTGGGCGAAGTTCCCATGCCGCTGTTCGTATCCGCGGCTCTAACAGACGACTTCACCGAATCCGACCTGCCGTTCAAGGTCGATGTCATCGACTGGGCGCAACTGGAAGAATCTTTCCGCGACATCATCCGCCGCGACCTGGTGGTGGTACAAGAGCATCCCGGCCGTTCTGCGGGCGGGCGCCGCGGCGGCTAAGTTGCGGCGGATGGGGCCTGGCGATTGTGCGGGGGGCAACGCCGCGTTCGCCCCCGGCGGGCGACCTGTCGTGAGCCCGCGCGCCCACCGCTGGTTTTTACTGTATAATGGCGCCCGTGAAACGAAGTTACCCGATTATTATGCTGGCGTGCTTGTGGAGTGCGCCGGCGCCCGCCGATTTCAACAACGGGGTCTATGCCTACTCCAGGGGTGAATACGCCAGGGCCTACCACACCATGCGCTCGCTGGCGGAAGCCTCCGACCATGCGCTGGCGCAGTACTATCTCGCCATGATGTACCTGAGAGGGCAGGGCGTGGAGCAAAACTACGAAGAAGCGGCCAAGTGGTTTCGGCAGGCGGCGGAACAACGCATCAAGCAGGCGCAGTACCAGTTGGCCAAGTTGTACATGGCCGGCCGGGGCGTCCCCCGGGATTACGAGTACGCTTACGCCTGGTATCGGGCGGGCGCAGAACACCGGCACCAGGGGGCGATGGCGGAGTTGCAAAAAGCGCGCGACAGCCTGGCGCCGGAAGAATTGGAGGAGGCCGAAAAACTCTCGCGGCAGTTCCTCAGAAAGTACGGACCGTTGCCGGCGGACCAGCAGCCGGGCAACGCGCCGAACCAGCCGCAGTAAGGCGCCGGCGGGCAACCGGCATCCTCCCCAAGCGCCCCGTACGAACGCACGGCCAGGGCAAGCACCGCCGGACAAGACGCACCCGACTCTGGGGCAGGTCCCGGGGACGGTCGATGTCGCGCCGCCGGATAGCCGGCGCCGTTCCTAATGCGCTCCGTGCGGGTGCGCGGCCGGACAAGATACGCCTGACCCTGGGGCAGTCCTCCGGGAGCAGACGCTGTTGGCCGTCGGGCTACGGCGTCTGCCGCCCCTACCCGTTGCGGCTCCAGGCGGGCGGCCGCCAGGCCAGATGCGCCAGGTCCCGGGGGCGATCAATGTCGCGCCGCCGCGGCAACTCGCACACTTTCAACTGCAACCGCGCCGCCCGCGCCCGGGTGCGCCGCAGCACCGTGCCGCTCCCCCAGTCAATGCCGCTGAACAGCGGTTCGTGCAGTCGGCTCATGCCCGCCAGGTAATAACCGCCGTCCCGGGTCGGCCCCAGCACGAGGTCGCAACCGCCGCGCAGTTGCGCCAGCGCCAGGTCAAGGTCGGCGGCGGCCAGGTCGGCGCAGTCGCTGCCCACCAGCACCGCGTGGCGATACTTGCCCAGGGCCTGCCGCAGGGCGATGCGCATGCGCTCGCCCAGGTCGCCGCCCCGTTGGCGCACCGGCGTCAGGGCGAAGCGGCGGGCATATTCAGACAGCGCACGATGCCGGGCGGTGGGGGCGCACCACAACTCTATATCCGTCAGCGCGGAGCGCCGCGCCGTCTCCAGGGTGCGCCGCAACAGGTAGTTGTGGAGCGCGGCGGCGCGCGCCGCGCCCAGAACGGGAACCAGGCGGGTCTTGACCCGGCCCGGCACGGGTGCGCGGGTGAAGACCAGCAACACCGCATCTTGCTCAGCCGTCATGCAGCACGCACGGGGACGGCGCAGGACGCGGGGCGGGCGCCGCGGCGCAATGGGGACCGCTGCCGTGACGCCGGGCGCGCAACAGCGGCGCAACACGGCCGCCGCCGGGCAACGGAAACAGGCCGCGGGCGGAAGTCCCGGATTGTCGCCGTGGACGTCGCGCCGCGGCGCGAACGACGACCGCCGCCGCCCGCCCCGACTCAGTCATACTGCCGCGCCAGGGCGGCGGGGTTCGCCCCCAGGGCGTACCAGCCGCGCAGCTTCCACCTCAGCAGGATGGTCCTGATGACGCCGTGCGTCATGCAGCACGCACGGGGACGGCGCAGGACGCGGGGCGGGCACCGCGGCGCAATGGGAGCCGCTGCCGTAACGCCGGGTGCGCAACAGCGGCGCAACACGGCCGCCGCCGGGCAACGGAAACAGGCCATAGGTGGAAGCACCGGGCCGGCGCGCCCAGGGCGGGAACCAGGCGGGTCTTGACCCGGCCCGGCACGGGTGCGCGGGTGAAGACCAGCAACACCGCATCTTGCTCAGCCGTCATGCAACACGCACGGGGACGGCGCAGGAACGCGGGGCGGGCGCCGCGGCGCAATGGGGACCGCTACCGTGACGCCGGGCGCGCAACAGCGGCGCAACACGGCCGCCGCCGGGCAACGGAAACAAGCCGCGGGCGGGCGCCCCGGATTGTCGCCGTGGACGTCGCGCCGCGGCGCGAACAACGACCGCCGCCGCCCGCCCCGACTCAGTCATACTGCCGCGCCAGGGCGGCGGGGTTCGCCCCCAGGGCGTACCAGCAACGCAGCTTCCACATCAGCAGGATGGTCCTGGCGACGCCGTGCGTCTCCCAGCGGCGCGCGGAACTCAACGCCGGCTGCTCCATGCGCACCGGCGGCGCCAGCCGCCGGAGCCGGGCGCACAGCTCGATGTCTTCCATCAACGGCAGATCCGCGTAACCGCCCAGCCGCTGAAACAACCGCCTGCCCACAAAAATCGCCTGGTCGCCGGTGGCGATGCGGGTGAGGCGGGAACGCAGGTTCATCAGCGTTTCAATGCACCGGAACACCGGGCGCTCACTCGCCAGGCGGGCGGTGAACCAGCCCCAGTTCTCTGCGCCAACCCGGCGCTGGTTCAGTGCCAAGTCAAAATCCCCAGGCAACAGGGTGTCCGCATGCAGAAACACCAGGACGGCGCCGGCGGCGCGGGCGGCGCCCCGGTTCATCTGCCGGGCGCGGCCCGGCGCACATTCCAGCACCTGGTCCGCCTGGTTCGCGGCCGCCGCGACAGTGCCGTCGACGCTGCCGCCGTCCGCCAGCAACACCTCGCAACCCCGCCGCCGGGCGGCTTGCAGGCGCTCTAAGGTCGCTCCCAAGCAACCAGCCTCGTTGCGTGCTGGGATGATGACCGAGTACCGCGGCATCAGGACAGGGCCCCGCCGCAGCTGCTGCCCTGCCCCGCCGTGCAACCGTAGCAATGGTCGCGCACGGTCACCGGCATGCCGGCAATGTCCGTGGTCAACAGGTCCCGCAAGTGCAACCGCCGCCCTGCGGCGCCGCCCAGCCCCAGTCCCAGCATCTGGTTGAAGTCACAATCGAACAGGCGGCCGCGCCAGTCCACGCTCACCAGGGTGCGACACATGACCGCCGACAGGTTCTCCGCCCGGTGCGCATCGCAGAGCAACGCCAGGTAATCCTGCAACCGTCCCTGGGAAACCAGCTCCTTGCCGAAGCGGTTGATGGGCATGTTGGCCAGGGTGAACAACTGGTTGAAGACGATGCCGTGCCGCTCGCGCAACTCCTGCTTGTAGCGCGCCTCCAGCTCCGCTTGCGGCGGCGGCAGGGCGGGCCCTTGCGGGTTATAGACCAGGTGCAACACCAGGCCCCGGTCCGGGTCGCCGTAGCCCAGCCGATTCAGCGTCTGCAAGGCGCGAATGCTGGCCGCAAATACGCCCGCGCCCCGTTGCCCGTCCACGTTTTCCTCGCTGTAGCAGGGCAGCGAGGCGATGATTTCCACTTGTTGCGCCGCCAGGAACGCCGCCAGGTCTTCGTAGCCGGGTTGTTCCAATATGGTCAGGTTGCAACGGTCGATGACCCGCGCGCCCAGTTCCCTGGCCGCCTGGACCAACCGGCGAAAGTCCTCGTGCATTTCCGGCGCGCCGCCGGTGACGTCCAGCGTTCCCAGCCCCAGCCGCTCCAGCACGGCAATGACCAGTTCGATGGTCTCCCGCGTCATTTTCTCCCGCCGCCGGGGGTTGCTGTTGGTGTGACAGTGCAGGCAGGCCTGGTTGCACCTAAGCCCGATGTTGACTTGCAAGGTCTCTAAACGGGCGCGGCGCAACGGGGGGAAATCCGCGGGCGCCGGGCGAGACGGACTATTGTGCATGCTTAATGCCTCAGGTTTTTCGATAAGCGAACGCCGCTACGGGTTATAATACGCGCAACGCGGTTTTTTCGGCAACGCCCCGGTAGCTCAGCAGGATAGAGCGTCCGCCTCCTAAGCGGAAGGTCAGAGGTTCGAATCCTCTCCGGGGCGCCAGTTCACGGCGCTGAACAGGACCGGGCGCGGCGGCGCCGGGGGCGGCCGGGCCGCCCGGGCCCGAAAACAGCCCGAGCCCGACACGTGCATCAACCCATGGTTACACGAGACGACACCCCGCTGGTCAAGACCCGCGCCTGGCGCAGGCTGGAAAAGCACCGGCGGCGGGCGGGCGAATTATGCTTGCGCGAGGCGTTCAGACAAGATCCGGACCGCGCCCGCCGGTTTTCCCTGGACCTTGGCGCCCTGTTCATCGATTACTCCCGCAATCTCATTACCGCAGAAACCCTGTCCCTGTTGTTGCAACTGGCGGAAGAACGCGCCCTGGGGGAAAAAATCCAGGGGCTGTTCAACGGCGAGCGGCTGAACGTCACGGAACGGCGTCCGGCCCTGCACACGCTGTTGCGGGCCCCGGAGGGCGCTTCCCTGGAGGCGGACGGAGTCGACCTGGCGCGACAAGCCAGGGCGGGGTTGCAACGAATGTTGCGGCTGGCCGCCGACCTGCGCGGCGGGCGGGTCCAGGGGGCTTCCGGAGAGACCATTGACCGGGTGGTGAACATCGGCATCGGCGGTGCGGACTTAGGCCCGCGCCTGCTCGCAGACGCCTTGGGCGAATTCTGTGCCGGCGCCCCGGCGCTGGATTTTGTCGCCAACGTGGACCCCGTCGAGTTGGAGCGCGTCCTGGCGCGCGCCAATCCGCACACGACGCTGTTCGTGGTCTCTTCCAAGTCGTTCGCCACGGCGGAGACGCTGGCCAACGCCGCCCGCGCCCGGGACTGGTTGCAAAGCCATGGTTGCACCGCGACCGACAAGCACTTCATAGCGGTCTCGGGCAATACCGCCGCCGTCGCCCGCAGCGGGCTGGAGGCGCGCGCCCGTTTTGACGTTCCGGAATGGGTGGGCGGGCGCTACTCGGTGTGGTCGTGCGCCGGCCTGACCGCCGCGGTCGGCATGGGGGAGGAGAACTTTCGGCGCTTCCTGGCCGGCGGCCATGCGGTTGACCAGCATTTTCGCAGCGCCGCGTTCAGCGCAAACGCGCCGGTCGTCCTGGGCTTGCTGAGCGTCTGGCACAACAACTTCCTTGGCGTCGGCGCCCATGCCGTCGTGCCGTACGAACAACGGTTGCGGCTCCTGCCGGCCTACCTGGGGCAACTGGTCATGGAGAGCAACGGCAAGTCGGTCACCGCGGACGGGTCGCCGACGGCAACGCCCACGGCGCAGGTTACCTGGGGCGGCACGGGCAGCAATGCGCAACATGCTTTTTTTCAGTTCCTGCACCAAGGCGCCCGCCGCTCTTCCGTCGACCTGCTGTTGCCCCTGGGCGGCCCTCATGACGACCGGCGGCGCGAGATGCTGGCGGCGGCTTGCCTGGCCCAGGGCGAGGCCCTGATGCGCGGCTGCGAGGACCCGGAGCCGGCGCGGCGCCTGGAGGGCAATCGCCCCGCCGTCACCATCCTGTACGATGCGCTGAGCCCCAGGACCCTGGGCATGTTGCTGGCCCTCTACGAGCATAAGACGTTCGTGGAAGCCGCCGTCTGGGGCATCAATCCCTTTGACCAGTGGGGCGTTGAGCTGGGAAAACAGCTGGCGGGGCGCATCGCCGAAGAGCTGGAGCAAGGAGAGATCGACCCAGGCCACGACGCCTCCACCCGCTTGTTGATGGAGAAATACCTAACGGCCAGGGGGAGGCGCCGATGACGGCGGCCGCCGCACCGGCGCCCGCGGCATGAAAGCCGTCATCCTGGCGGCCGGCGTCGGGCGACGCCTGGGGACCGCCGGCGGCGGCCAAGGGGAGGCGCCCATGACGGCGGCGGCGGCCGCACCGGACGCCGCGGCATGAAAGCCGTCATCCTGGCGGCCGGTGTCGGGCAACGCCTGGGGACCGCCGGCGGCGGCCAGGGGAAGGCGCCGATGACGGCGGCGGCCGCCGCGCCGGCGCCCGCGGCATGAAGGCCGTCATCCTGGCGGCCGGCGTCGGGCGGCGCCTGGGGACCGCCGGCGGCGGCGCACCCAAGTGCTTGTTGCGGTTCGGCGGCAAGTCCCTGTTGCAACGCCACTTGGAAAACCTGCGGCGCCTGGGCGTGCGGCGGGTCGTCGTGGTAACAGGCTACCGGCAGGACGCCGTGGCGGCCGCGTTGCGCGACCTGGCGCCGGCGATGCCGGTCGTTGCCCTGTTCAATCCGGACTACCGCCAGGGCAGCCTGCTGAGCTTGCACCGCGCCCGCGACCACCTGCAAGACGGCGCGGACGTCCTGCTGATGGACGCCGACGTGTTGTATGAACCGCGCCTGCTGGCCCGCCTGCTGGACACGAAGAAAGCCAACTGCTTCTTGCTGGACCGCGACTTTGAACCGGGCGATGAGCCGGTGAAACTGTGCGTGGCGGGCGGGGCCCTGGTGGAATTCAGCAAGAAAATAGCGCAAAATCAGCACTATGATTACCAGGGCGAATCCGTGGGTTTTTTTCGCTTCGACGCGGCGGTTGCGGCGCGTCTCGCCGTGCGCGCCGCCGCGTACATCGCCGCCGGACAACGGCAGGCGCCTTACGAGGAGGCAATCCGCGACCTGCTCCTGGAAACGCCGGAGGCGTTCGGCTTCGAGGATGTCACCGGGTGCGCCTGGATCGAGATTGATTTTCCCGCCGACGTGGCCCGTGCGCAAGCGCTCGTAGGCGGGATTGACGCCTGAGCCATGACCGCGGCGACCGGCGCGACAACCCCAGGGGACAGCAAGGCCCGGCAACTGCGGCGCCTGGTGGAATCGCCGCAACTGGAATTCATCATGGAGGCCCACAACGGCATTTCGGCGCGCCTGGCGCAACAGGCCGGCTTCAAGGGAATATGGGCCGGCGGCTTGGCCCTGTCCGCCCAGTTCGGCGTGCGGGACAGCAACGAGGCCAGCTGGACCCAGGTGGTGGACATGCTGGAGTTCATGTCGGACGCCGCCGACATTCCCATCTTGCTGGACGGCGACACCGGTTACGGCAATTTCAACAACATGCGGCGGCTGGTCAGGAAGCTGGAGCAACGCGACATTGCCGGCGTCTGCATAGAAGACAAGCAGTTCCCCAAGACCAACAGCTTCATCGCCGGCGAGCGCCAGGCGCTGGCCGACCCGGAAGAGTTCTGCGGCAAGATCAAGGCGGGGAAAGACAGCCAGTCCGATCCGGACTTTTGCATCATCGCGCGGGTGGAGGCGCTGATCGCCGGCCGCGGCATGGACGAGGCGCTGGAGCGAGCGGCGGCCTACGCCGCGGCCGGCGCCGACGCCGTCCTGGTTCACAGCAAGCGGGCGCGCCCCGACGAAATCCTCGCCTTCGCCAGGGACTGGGACGGCGCCGCGCCCCTGGTCATCGTGCCCACGAAATACTACAGCACGCCCGCCGACGTGTTCAGGGAAGCCGGCGTCAGCCTGGTGATCTGGGCCAACCACCTGATTCGCGCCGCTGTCGCGGCCATGGAAAACGTCAGCCGCCAGATCTTCGAGCAGGAATCGCTCACCGGCGTGGAAGACCGCATTGCCGGCATCGAGCGGATTTTCGAGTTGCAAGGCGCTGCGGAGCTGTTGCGGGCGGAAGAGCGCTACCTGGAAAAGCCGCGGGATTGTCGCGCCGTCGTGCTGGCGGCCAGTCGCGGCAACAACCTGTACGAGCTGACCGAAGACCGCCCCAAGACCATGCTGCGCATCGGCGGCAAGCCCCTGTTGCAGAGGCTGGCGGACGAGTTCCGGCGCCAATCCGTCCATCGCGTAACAGTGGCGGCCGGTTACCGGGCGGAGGCGCTGACCGTTGACGGCATAGACGTCTGCCTCAACCCGGATTACGCGACCACGGGCGAGTTGCGCTCCTTGGTCTGCGCCCGGGAACGGTTCAGCGATGAGATGGTGATCGTCTATGGCGACTTGCTGTTCCGTTCCTACATCCTGCGGGACCTGCTGGAATGTGCGGCGGAAATCGTCATCGTCGTCGATTCCCTGGCCGCCGCGACGCCGCCCAGCGGCACGCCGGATTACGTCTATTGCGACCGCCCCGACGACCGCGCCATGTTCATGCGCCCCGTTGCGTTGCAGCGGGTCGAGTCGGGGCAGGTCCCGGACCAGGGCCGGCCGGCGGGGCGCTGGGTCGGGATGATGAAAGTCAGCGGCGGCGGCCGGGCGCAACTGGAGGAGGCGCTGACGGCGCTGGAGCAACAGGATGACTTTGACCAGCTGGCGATGCCCGACCTGCTCAACTGCCTGGTGCGCCAGGGCAGGGTCGTGACCGTCCTCTATGTGACCGGGCACTGGCTGGACGTGAACTCCATCGATGATCTGTCCCTGGCCGGCGATTTTACCGCCGCCTGAGACGGGCGCGGGGCCGCGCGGGCGCGGCGGCGAGCGCAGGCACGGCGAGCGCCGCCGCGAACCTGTAACGCACTCATGATCGAGGCACGGACTTTCGTGGAAGCCGCGGCGGAGCGCGGGTTCAGCCGTTACGTCGGCGTTCCCTGTTCCTACCTTACGCCTTTCATCAACTACGTCATCAACGACCCCGGGCTGGACTACGTCTCATCCGCCAACGAGGGGGACGCGGCGGCGACGGCGGCGGGACTGGCTACGGGCGGCGAACGCGCCATCGTGATGTTGCAGAACTCCGGCCTGGGCAACGCGGTGAACCCCCTGACCTCCCTGGCGATGGTGTTCGACGTTCCCATGTTGCTCATCGTCACCCACCGGGGCAAGCCGGACCAAAAGGATGAGCCGCAACACCAGTTGATGGGACGCATCACCACGAACCTGTTCGAGCTGATGGAGATCCCCTGGGCGCCGTTTCCCGCCAGGGCGCAGGAAGTCCCCGCGGCGCTGGACCGGGCCGACCGGTTCCTGCGGGAGCGGCAACAACCTTACGCCCTGCTCATGGAGCGAGACACGGTGTCTCCCCACCCCCTGGAGGGGGAAGCCGTTCCCAGCCGCGCCGGCGCCGCCTGCCGGCGGCAACGCTTTCCGGGCGGGGAAGACGCCGAGCTGGTCTCCAGGCAAGCGGCCCTGCGGGAGATCGTGCGTTGCGCGCCCCTGGAAAACGCCGTGGTGATAGCCACCACCGGCTACACCGGGCGGGCACTGTACGCGCTGGAAGACCGCAACAACCAGCTGTACCTGGCGGGCTCCATGGGTTGCGCCTCGGCGTTCGCCCTGGGGCTGGCCCGGGCGCACCCGGACCTGGCGACGGTGGTCATCGACGGCGACGGCGCCGCGCTCATGCGCCTGGGCAATTTCGCCACTCTCGGCAGTTACGGAGCGGACAACCTGGCGCACATACTGCTGGACAACGAGATGCACGAATCGACCGGCGGCCAGGCCACAACGGCCGCCAACGTGGAGTTTGCCGACCTGGCGGCGGCCTGCGGTTACGGGCTGGCTTTCAGCGGCCGCAACCCGGCATTGATCGGGGCGGCCTGCACTGCTGACGGGGTGAACGGGGCCCGTTTTGCGCACCTGAAAACAGCGCCGGGAACGCCCGCCGACCTGCCGCGCCCGCAAATAGCGCCGCGAGACGCGTTGCGGCGGCTGATGGCGCACATCGGCGCCGCTTTTTAGCGCTGGCCAGCGCCAGCTCCCGAATAAACCGCAACAGCGCCGGGAACGCCCGCCGACCTGCCGCGTCCGCAGGTAGCGCCGCGAGACGTGTTGCGACGGCAGACGGCGCACAGCGGCACCGCACTTAGCGCCGCCCGGCGCCGGGGCTTGCGCAACCGGTCGGCAGCTCTCGAATAAACCGCAACAACGCCGCGGCGGTGAGTTGTGCGTCCTCCAACATGTCCTGTTGTGAGCCGTGGGGGATCAGGCGGTCCGGCAAACCGTAGTTGACGATGCGGCAGGTGCGGCCCGCCGCCGCCAGACATTCATTGACTGCGCTGCCGGCGCCGCCCTGCACTGCATTCTCCTCCACGGTGACCAGCAACTCATACTCCGCCGCCAGTTGCAGAACCAGATCCTGGTCCAGGGGCTTGACGAAACGCATGTTGGCCACGGCGGCGTCCAGCTCCTCGGCCGCTTCCAGCGCCGCCGCCAGCGGGGAGCCAAACGCCAGCAAGGCGATCTTGCTGCCCGAGCGGCGCATCTCTCCCTTGCCCAGGGGCAGGGCCGTCATCTCTTCTTGCACTGGAACGCCCGGCCCGGCGCCGCGCGGGTAGCGCACCGCCGCGGGCTGGTCCAGCAAAAACCCGGTGTACAACATCTGCCGACATTCGTTTTCATCCGCCGGCGCCATGATCGCCATGTTGGGCAGGCAACGCAGGAAACTGAGGTCGTAGGCGCCGTTGTGCGTGGGGCCGTCGGCGCCCACCAGGCCGGCGCGGTCAATGGCGAACAGCACCGGCAGGTTCTGGTTCACCACGTCATGCACCACCTGGTCGTAGGCCCGTTGCAAGAAAGTGGAATAGATGGCGACCACGGGCTTTAGGCCGCCGCATGCCATGCCCGCGGCGACGGCAACGCTGTGTTGCTCGGCAATGGCCACGTCAAAATAGCGCTCCGGATATTCCTGCTCGAACCGCACCAGCCCGGAGCCTTCCCGCATCGCCGGCGTGATGGCGACCAGGCGCGGGTCCCGAGCCGCCATGTCGCAGAGCCAATCGCCGAAGACCTTGCTGTACGTGGGCCCGGCGCCGCCGGAGGACTTCTCCATGCCGATTTCCGGGTCGAACGGGCTTACCGCGTGGTACTTGACCGGGTCGGCTTCCGCCGGCGCATAACCCTTGCCCTTGCGGGTGATTACGTGCAGGAACTGCGGCCCCTCCAGCCGGCGGATGTTGCGTATGGTCTCCAGCAACGTGGGCAGGTGGTGGCCGTCAATGGGGCCGATGTAGTTGAAGCCGAACTCCTCGAACAGCACGCCCGGCACGATCAACCCCTTGATGTGCTCCTCGGCGCGGCGGGCGACCTCCCATGCGGGCGGCATGCGGGACAGCACTTTCTTGCCCGTTTTGCGGACGGTGGTATACAACTTGCCGGACAGCACCTGGGCGAAGCGGTTGGCCAGGGCGCCCACGTTGGGCGAGATGGACATGTTGTTGTCGTTGAGCACCACCAGCAGGTCGGCGTCCACGGCGCCGGCGTGGTTCAGCGCTTCAAACGCCATGCCCGCCGTCAGCCCGCCGTCGCCGATGACGGCAACGGCCCGGTGCGCGGCGCCGGTGTTGCGGGCCGCCAGGGCCATCCCCAGGGCGGCGCTGATGGAAGTGCTGGAATGTCCCACCCCGAACGTGTCGTAAGGGCTTTCGTCCCGCTTGGGAAACGGCGCCAGCCCGCCGCGCTTGCGGATGGTATGCAACCGGTCGCGGCGCCCGGTGAGAATCTTGTGGCCGTAGGCCTGGTGTCCCACGTCCCACACCAGCTGGTCATCCGGCGTATTGAATACGTAATGCAAGGCGATGGTGAGCTCCACCGCGCCCAGGCTGGCGGCAAAGTGCCCGCTGTTGCGACTGGCCCAGTGCAACAACACCGCGCGCAACTCCTGCGCCAGCGGCTCTAAGCGCTCCTCCGGCAACCGCCGCAGGTCGGCGGGCGAGTTGATGTTGTCCAGTATGGGGGTGCTTGGTTCTGACATTACGGTTCTATTATACCGTTGCCCGGCTCCTGGCTGGTTATTTTCCGCGATAACTTTGTTGGCGCACTCCCTCACTGCGGTCGATGTATTGGATATACACCTCCCTTGTTCAGTCGTGCGCCGCCGCGTTCTCACGCAAAATTCCTGCGCTAGGGTCGACCTCGTCATTCAGCCGGGTCTCCGCAAAGCAGGCAACGCCGGAATTTCGCTGTTGCCTGAGCAAAACGCGGTTGCCCGGCTCCCGGCTGGTTGTTTTCCGCGATAACTGCGTTGGCGCTGCTCTCTTGCGACCGAACGAGGCAGGCCGGCGATGCATAACGGAAAACAGGCAAGCCAGGTTCCTGGCGCAGGATATTTTCTGGAAGGCGAGCCGGGCAACGAGTGAGGGAGAGAGATGTACACGTAGTACATTGACCGACCGAACGAGGCAGGCCGGCGATGCATAACGGAAAATAGACGCGCCAGGCAAGCCAGGAGATTAGAAACTGTACGTCAGGCTCATTTCAATGAAGCTGTCGCGGCGCGTGGGATAATGAACGTCCCGCCGGTCAATGCCCAGCAGCAACAACGCTTCCAGTCCCAGGGACCAGCGGTCCGAGAGCCGCCGGTCCAGCCCCAGCGCCAGGGAGCGGGTGGAGCGCCCCAGGTCGCCCAGGAAGCTGACGGTCAGCTCGGTGCTTTGCACGTCGTTGAGCGCCAAGCGGGCGGCCGTGAAGAGCTCGTTTTCAAACGCGCCGGGCGTGCGTCCCGGGGTCGCGTTGCGCCCCCGGTCGTCATAATGCCACTCGGCGAACAAGGTGAGGTCGGCGGCGGAGCCCAGCAGGGAGTGGAACGCGTACTCGCCGCCCAGCACGGCGGCCAGGTAGTTCTCCCGGCGCCCTTGCAGGTTCAAGGCCCCGGTGCGCCGGATGGCCTCCAGCTTGAGCAGCCAGGCGCCCAGCGTCAACTGCGCTTCCAGCCCCAGCTGGCGGATTTTGGAATAGTACTGGAGCAGGCGCGTCTCCCCGCCCGGGGTCGCCTCCAGTTGCGCGAACGGCTCCCGGGCGGCGCCGTCAAACACGCTCAATCCCAGGTCCAGGGGCCCTAAGTTGCGGCTGTAGCGCGCGGCCAGGTCCAGGCGCCATTCCTCCGCCTTGCCTTCATAGCGAATCTCGTCATCGTCTATGACCAGCGGCAGGCGCAGGCGCCCGCGGCGGCCTGGGAAAGTGCGGGCGCGATGGTACGGCAAGCCAAACAGCTCCAGTGCGCCCCAGCCGCCGGACAGGGTGACGTGGGCCATGGGTTGCCCCAGTTTCGCGGTGCCGTCGGGATGTTCGACCAGGTCCACCTGGTTGATGACGTCCACCAGGCGTTGCGACTCGACCACCCCCCAGAACACCCGGTCCACGCCCAGGCGCAACTCCCACTCGTGGGCGCCCATCCCGCCGAACAGGAGCAGGAAAGCCTCCCGCAAGTCAACATGGGTGCGCCGGGAGTCCGCGGCGTCGTAGCGAAAGAACGGGGCCAGGGTGAAACTCCTGCCGCGCTCGTCTTCCAGATACAACTCCGGCTCCAGTACAAAACCGCCGGCGTGGTCGCGTTGGCCGGCGTGCAGAGCAGACTGCGGATGCCAGCGGCTTTCGAAAGACAGGGAACCGGAAAAGTCGCGGACGGCGAGGGCCGCGGCGGCGCCCCCCGGCCACAAGGACGCAAGCAACAACCCGGCGGCGCCGGCAAGCGCCCGGCAAGCCGTTGCGCCGCCCGCCATCAACGGGCCCGCTTCAATCCCGTGGGGGTGAAGTCCCGGTCAGCCAGGTTGGTGCGGAAGCGATAGTCCGACCAGGTCAACACGGTGCTTTTGCCGGTCAGGTGGTTCTCCATGGTCAGGACGCCGGCGTACCAGTATTTTCCCAGGTACTGCGCATAGTCGCTCACGGTGAGCGTCTTGAGCAACTCGTTGCGGCGGTCGTAGTATTCCACTTTCCAGGTGCGCAACTGGTCCCGGTCCTGCCACGCCAGCTGGCGGCTGTAGCCGGAGCGGCGGTCGGCGGGAATGCGCTCGGTGACGGCGCAGGTCAGCGCCCCGCAGGGCTCGTCGCGCAGGTAGCGGTAGGAGTACTTCTCCACCTCCTGGGCGGCCATGTCTTCGTAGGAAAACTCGCTGCCCATGAAAGAACCAGAGCGGTTGGCGGAGCTGATGCGCTTGACTCGCTTCAGGGCGGGCAGGTACAGCCACTGGTCGTCCGCTTCCGTCTTGTGCGTGTGCACCAGGAAGGCCGTGCCTTCCACGTCGCGCGGCTCGTCAAATACGAACAGGATCTTGTTGCCGTCGTCTGCCGTCTCCAGGGTCTTCACCCGGAGTGCGCGGCGGCTTTCCTGGCCTCTCTTGTTGCGCAACACCATGACCTGGCGGGCGGTGAAATCGCCGAAGCCCTGGGCCCGCTGGTCGGCTTCCCGGGCGATGGCCAAACCCAGCGCCGCCGCGTCGGCGCCGCCCGCCGCGGCCTCGGCGCCGCCCGCCGCGGCGGCATCGGCGCCCAGCGCCGCCGGCGCCCCGCCCCAGCACGTCGCCGCGATGAAAAACGCACCCATGCCCTGGACGCCGCGCCGCCCGCGACGGGCGAATGAACGAAAGGAGCTCATAGCTTCCCCCGGTCCACGGTCAGCAACAGCGGCGGCAACAGCAGAAAATCAGCAAGCAACGCAAACACGATGGCGCCGCTCACCATCAACCCCAGGGACCAGCTGACCTCGAACCCCGACAAGGTGAAGACCAAAAAGCCCGCGGCCAGCATCAGGGTGGTGGTCCACAGGGCCGGCCCCACGGTGCGGAACGTGTAGCGCACCGCCTCCGCTGCCGGGTTTCCCGCGCGCCGCGACGCCAGGTACTTGCTGAGAAAATGCGTCGTGTCGTCGACGATGACGCCGAACGCGATGGCGGTCATCACGGACCCGGCCAGCCCCACCTTGCCCACCAGGTAGCCCCAGGCGCCGGAGCTCATGGCCGCGGGAATGAGATTGGGCGCCAGGCTGAGCAACCCCAGGCGCGCGCTTCGGAACGCCAGGACAAACACGAAAGAGATGACGACCATGGCGATGATCGTGGCGCGCAGCATGCTCTCGATGTTGCGTTGCGACAAGTGGGCAAAGGTGATGCTGAGGCCGGTAGCGGGCGTTGCAAGGTCGGGCTCGTTGGTGCGCAACCAGGCCTGGGCGCGCGCGTCCAGTTCGCGCAACTGTTGCGAGGACACGTGGCCGCGCACCGTTGCGGTCAGGCGGGCGGCGGACCGGGCCGTGTCCAGTCGGTGGTTGAGATCCATGCCGAAAGGCAACGACAACTCGTACAGCAACAGGTACTGGGCGGCGAGTTCCGCGGCGCCGGGCAGACGATAAAAGGCCGGGTCATCGCCGTGCATGTTGCGGTTGAGGCGCTTCATCACGTCCGTGAAAGCCTGGACGTGGGAGACCTCCGGTTGCTCACGCAACCAGGCGGCGAACTCATCGACGGCGCGCAGGTAGTCGGGCTCGGTAATGCCGCCGGCGCGCCCGGCTTCCAGGGAGTATTCCAGCGTCTCCATGCCGGTCAGGTTTGCCAGCACGAAGTCCGTATCGCGCCGAAACCGGTACTTCTCGTCGAAGTACTGCGTCCAGTTGTCGGTCAGCTCGTTGCGGGGAATGCCCGCCAGCAACGCCAGCACCAGCAGGGAAACCGACCAGAGCAACGCCCGGCGGCGGGCGATGACAAACTCGGCGAGGCGTTCAGCGATGCGCGGCCGGCGGGCGCGTCGCGGCCGCAACGGCAACACGCACAGCAGGGCCGGCAACAAGGTCATGGAATAGACCAAGGCGCACAACACGCCGCACGCCACCAGGTTGCCCAGCACGTGAAACGGCGGCGAATCCGAAGAGTTCAGGGTGAGAAACCCGCCGGCGGTGGTGACCGAGGTGAGCAACACCGGCCAGGCGTTGCTGCGCAGCGAGGCGCGCACCGCCGCCCTTTTCTCCAGCCCGGCGGCCATGCCGGCCAGCACGGTGGCGATGATGTGAATGGAATCCGCCACGGCAATGGTCATGATGATGAGCGGCACGCCGGCGTTGACGGGATTGAACACCGTGCCGATCCAGCCGGCGAATCCCATGGCGGTGTTCACGGTGAACATCACCACGAGGAGGGTCGCTATGACGCCCGGCACGGAACGCAGCAACAGGGCGCCCGCCAACAGGATGACCAGCAACACGACCGGCGCCAGGTTTTCCATGTCGTCCCTGGCGGCGTCCGCAAAAGCGCGGTTCAACGGCACGTCGCCGGTGAGATAACAGCGGATTGCCGGGCGGGACGCACACTCTTGTTCCAGCAATGCATCCAGGTAGTCGGTGATCTCCAGCACCGCCGCGTCCTGGTTTTCCGGCAGGGCGAAGCTGATGACGACACCCGCCGCGCGTCCGTCCCGGGCGACCAGGCGCCCGACCAGCTCGGTCGAACCCAGGGCAATCTCCGCCGCGCGCGCCAGGCCGGCGTCATCCAGGGAAGCCCCCCCGGTGACCAGGGGTTGCACTACCAGGTCGTCCCCCTGCGCTTCGCTGTGGTTGTAGTTGGTGAGGGAGTCGACCCGGGCGGCGTACGGCGCGCGCCAGGCCGCCTCGGTCACGGCCTCCACCGCGCCCAGGGCCTGGCGGGTGAACACCGTGCCGGACTGCGGCGCCACGGCGATGAGCGCCGCGTTGGATCGGGCATAGGTTGCTTCCATGGCGTCGAACGCCGCCAGGTGCGGGTTGTCCGCCGCGAACAGGCTGCGGTAATCATTGGTTGTGCCGATGAAGCGGGCGCCGCCGGTCATGCCCAACATGAACAGGGTCGCCAGCGCGAGGACCGGCCAGGGGCGCCGCAGGATGAAATCAAGGCAGGTCTCCAACAGCGCCGGCAACCGGGTGACGACCATGACGGACGATAAGGAAACAGCGCGACGGGAGCCGGCGACCCTTCTGGTCACCAGTCGCGGGTGCGCTCCGCCGCCGCGGCGTCCGGCAACACGTAGCTGATGCCATGCCGTTCATAGTGGGAGATGTGCGCTATCATCTCGAAGCTGTGGGAAATGCGGCTGGAAATCCAGCGGTTGGCGAAAGCGGTCGCCCGTTGCTCTAGGGCGAAAAAGAGCAGACTCCCCCAGGTGTTCAGCTTGGGGTATTGCAACGCGTCCGCCAGTTCATCGCCGATGAGCGCGCGGGACAGGCGGAACACCCGGCGCACCAGCCGCTGGGCGACGCGCCCGTCGACGCCCACCAGTTCCGGCACCGAGTTGATCAGGGTGTTCGCCATCACCACCGACTCCAGGGAAGGCGGGGGCTCGCACAACAGGGCCAGGTCGAACAGGGTTTTCGCTCTTTCCTCGTCGTCGGTGAGCAACGCTTCCGGCACGCCCATGAGGTAGCCCACGTAACGCCAGATCAGCATGAAGCTTTGCCGCTCCTCGGCGGTGGGGCGCAGATACAGCAGGCGCTGAATGTGCTTCAACACCCGCGCGGAAAACACCGTGTTGGCCAGAGCCATGTGGGCGGCGCTGGCGGGAATGCCCCAGGCGTCGGTTTCCCAGTCCGTCTGGGCGCTTACCAGGCGCCGGATCTGCGCATGCACCAAGCGAATGCGTATGGACAGCTTCCAGCCCTCGTTGTACGGCTCCAGTCCGTGGGGCAGGAAAATCTCCATCTGGTGCCGGTTGTTCTGCTTCAGCCGGCGCTTGCCCTGGTCGCCGGTCAACAACCGCCCGGTGTACATGAACGTCTTGGCGATGCCGCTGGTGAAGCCCTCCACCAGGCCGGCGCCGGCCAGGGCGGCGGTGAACACGTAAGGATAGCGATAGAATAGCCTTGAGCCGGGCAGGGTCGCCGCCGGGTCGAACCAGTCGGGCCGGGTCTCCAGCTCCTCGAACAAGGCGATAAGGGACGCCGGCGCGTCTTGCAGGCCTTTCTTGTCCCGCGCCATGGCCGCCTCGATGAAACGGGCGGATTTTTCCCGCCCCAGCGGCGCTAGGTCTTCAATGACCGCGTCCGCCGCCGGGTCGCCGATAAACAGGTGCTCGAGGTACGAAGCCGCCAGCTCGGGGTTCACGGCCCGGGCTTTTTCGTAGCCGTCGGCGTAATCTGATGGTATGCGCATTGCTTGCTGTCAGTCGTGTTTGTGTGCGCGTACGGAACCGGGCACGCATTGCGTCAACAGGAGAACCAGCCCTGCAAATCCGCCATGCGGGACGCCGCGCAACAGGGGTTTGCCGCGTTGCCGCCCCAGGACCCGCTTTGCGGTCCTGGGCGCACACGACGCCCCGCAGTATACCGCTTTGAGCGGCGGGCTGTCCACCTGTTTTGCCTTGCCCCGCCGGCGCAAATTCTGGCTGGCCTCCGTTCTCAAGGTCAAGATATCGTTCCCGGTCGCTGTGCAAGAGTAGCAGAACCGGGTTGCGTTTGCCGGTTTTTGTGCCGGCGGCTCGCATGTCTGGCGCGATTCCGGACAAAACATTGCAATTTTTACGGCGGTGTACTATGCTCCGGAGCAGGACGTGGTTGAACTGACTTGTATGTTGCACTGTGAGGGCTATGAGAAAAGACATCGCTGTTCGTTTCCGGGCATGCCCGCGGCCTGTTCCGGCACGGCCGTGTGCGCCTGGTGCACAGGAACAATCGTCTGATTTACTGCCTGGGAGGGGGTTTTGAGTATGAAGCAGATAACCAGAGTGCTGGATGAACACGGCAGGGAGATCCTTGCCCGCCTTGATTTTAACGGCGACGGGACGGTCGAACGCGTGGTGCGCTACGTGCGGAATGACGACGGCAACATAATCCGCACCGATTACGACAACAACGCAGACAGCTGGATTGAGCGCATCGTTTTTGACCATGATGCGGATGGCGTCGCGGATCGTACCGAATACTGGCGAAACTATGCGGATTCGATTCATGTCGATGTCAGCGGCGACAGTTTCAGCGGCATACCTTGGGCTGATTCTGGCAGGGACAGGGACGGCGCCGTGGATTCGGTCAAGTATTCCACGCGGGATGAGAGTCGTAACTTGGCTTACTATGACCATGATGAGGGGGCGGACGGCATCCTGGATAGGACTGTCGTGCAGACGCTGAATGAGGCCGGTCGCCTCAAGGAGTCCAGATGGTATGACCCGCCGTTTTCCTACAGGGTGGCGACCGATAATGGGAGTGCTGTTTTTTCTGCCGACATAGGTCGCAACGCGGCGCCGGCGTTAGCGGACCTGGACGGCGACGGCGATCCGGACCTGGTGGTTGGCTCCAGGTCCGGCGAAATTCATTACTTTGAGAACACCGGCAACGCCGCGGCGTCGACGTTCACGCAGCGGACGGGCGCAGAAGCTGACGATAATCCCAACCCCAACCCGTTCCATGACATTGACGTGGGACCTGACGATGAGGAAGACCTCATTGTCAACGCCATGCCGGTGCTGGCGGACCTGGACGGGGACGGCGACCTGGACCTGGCGGTGGGCAGGGACGATGGGACCATCGAGTATTATGAAAACACAGGCAACGCGACATCCCCGGTGTTCACGGACCGAACGGGTGAAGATGCCGACCCTTTCCGCAATCTTGACGGAATCGGCGACCGCCCGGCGCCGACGTTCGAGGACTTAGACGGCGATGACGACCTGGACCTGGTGGTAGGCAAAAACGACGGCAGCATCGGCTATTACGAGAACACGGGCGGCGCCGCGGTGCCGACGTTCACAAAACGGACGGGCGCCGGCGTCAATCCTTTTCATGGCGTTGTCGGCGCGAGCTCCGGTGCCGCGCCGGCTTTCGTGGATGTAGACCGGGACAGCGACCCGGACCTGGTGGTGGGCCGCAGCGACGGCGGCTTCGCCTACTATGAGAACACCAGCAACCGTAGCGTTTCGGGGAACGCCGGTAGTGTTGCGGCGCTGACATTCACCAGGCGGGAGGGCGACGCCAACCCTTTCAACGACCTGGTCACAGAGAGATGGTCGGCGCCGGCTTTCGCGGTCTGGGGCATTGCTCCGGTGCCGGAACTCGTGGTTGGAGACCAAGAGGGAACGCTCACCTATTATGAGCCGACGCTTTCCTCCTATAGCTTGTTCGTGCGGGGTGCGGGAGGGCCCGACGCACGGATAATGCGGGTGGGCAGCGATGAGGATGGGGACGGCGCCCTGGACCGGATTGCACACATCACGCACGGTCCTTTCAGCAATATTGCCAGCAGCAGAATCCGCACGGATGTTGTCGAAGGTGCGGGGCTGGACATCAACGACGACCTTGACGTCAACCGGATTGATCATACCTACTTTTACCCCAATGCGAACGGCGCCACGGCTCGTCGAGAGCACTACACGCGCGATGCCGCCGGCAACAAAATCCGCACGGAAGTTGACAAGGAGGCGGACGGCGTCCTGGACTGGGTTGAAGCATACACCCTGAATGCCGCCGGTCATCGCACCAAGGTTGCCCGGTATGACTTTCCCCTGTCCTACGAGACCGGGGGCGCCAACCTCCTTGCTTTCGACGATGCCACCGTGGACGTGGGTGATTATTCTGCGCCGGTATTCGAGGACCTGGACGGCGACGGAGACCTTGACTTGATAGTAGGCGAAGGCCTCGGCAACATTAAGTACTTTGAGAACACCGGCAATGCCGCGGCGCCGGCGTTCGAGGAACGGACGGGCAACACGGGCAACAATCCCAATCCTTTTGACGGCATTGACGTGGATGATCGTTCGACTCCGACGTTCGCGGACCTGAACGACGACGGCGACCTGGACCTGGTATTGGGCAGGGACGACGGGACCCTCGTCTATTACGAGAACACGGGCGGTGCCACGGCACCGGCGTTCACCAAACGGACGGGCGCCAAGGGCAACGACAACCCCAACCACGATCCTTTCCATGGTTTTGACGTGGGCGACCGTTCGGCGCCGACATTCGTGGACCTGGACGACGACGGCGACCTGGATCTGGTGGTGGGCAAAAACGACGGCGCCATCAAGTATTACGAGAACACGGGGGATGCGGCGGCGCCGGAATTTACGGAACGGACGGGCGCCGGGAGCGCCGAAAACCCAGACCACAACCCTTTCGAGGGCATTGACGCGGGGTCCAACGCCGCGCCGACGTTCACGGACTGGGATAGGGACGGCGACCTGGACCTAGTGGTGGGCGAGCGTGACGGCACATTAGAGTATTACGAGAACACCGGCAGCGAATCGGCGCCGGCGTTCGAGGAGCGGACGGGCGACACGGGCGATCATCCCAATCCTTTCCATGGCTTCGACGCAGGTTCCAGGTCAACGCCGGTTTTTGCGGATCTGAACGGCGACAGCGTATCGGAGCTTATGGTCGGCGCCTCTTCCGGCAAAATCAAGCGCCATGAGCCAATGCTTTCCCGGGTTGAAACCTACACTCTGGATGGAAACGGGGATGTGGTGCGGACTGCTTTCGATGACGACGCGGACGGAACCGTGGACCGGGTGGAGCATTACACCTTGGACGCCGGCCGCCGGACGCAAGCCAGGATAGACAACGACGCGGACGGAACCGTGGACCGGATAGAGCATTACGCCCTGAACGACGCCGGCCACCGGACGCACGCAAGAATGGACAACGATGCGAACGGCGTCGTGGAGCAGCTTGAGGTCTACGTTTTGGACGCGAACGGGGACCGCACGAAGACCACTACCCATGATCTGCCCCTGTCCTACGAAGCCGGGGGAGGAACTCTCTTCGACCTGATCGACGTGGGTGATCTGGCAACGCCGAAATTCGTTGACTTGGACGACGACGGCGACCTGGACCTGGTGATTGGCGAGTCGGACGGCAACATCCGTTATTTTAAAAATATCGGTAGTGCGTTGGCGCCAAGTTTCGAGATGCAACCGGATGATAGCTCCAACCCTTTTAACGGCATTGCCGTGGATGATAATTCAGCGCCGGCGTTTGCAGACCTGGACGACGACGGCGACCTGGACCTGGTAATTGGCGAGAGAGATAGTGGAATTCTTTACTTCGAAAATACCGGCGATGCCGAGGAGGCGGAGTTCACAAAGCGGCAGGAAAGCACAGATGCTAATCCTCTCCCGGACGCCTCCGCTACTCGTCGCCCCGCGCCGGTATTCGTGGATTTGGACGGCGACGGCGACCTGGACCTGGTGGTGGGGAACAGCTCCGGCAGCGTCAATTATTTTGAGAATATCGGTAGCGCCTCAGCGCCGAACTTTACGCCGCGGACGAGTGAAAATTCCAACCCGTTCCACGGCATCCGTGCGTTATCGAGCTCGACTCCGACATTCGTGGACCTGAACGGGGACTCGGTGCCGGAACTTGTGGTCGGCAACAAGGCCGGAGGGCTCGCATACTACCAGCTTGTGTCTTCCCGGGTTGAGACTTACGTGCTTCACGCCGCCGGGCCGGTAACGCAGACCCATATCGACGCCGATGGGAACGGCACTATCGACCAAATAGAGTTTGACTATGACGCGGACGGACGCATCGACGTTGTCAAGCATTACACGTTTGCCCAGAGCGGAGCGGCATCCTCCGCGCGAACCGAGTATTTTGGCAACGACAGCGATAGCGTGGCGGTTAAAACCGAATACGACAGCAACGCGGACGGCACGGTGGACCGAATTGAACTGGACGAAGATGCGGACGGCACGGTGGACTGGATCGAGCGCCTCAGGGAATGGAACGCCGCCGGCGCGGCGACGCGGCGCGATATTGACCGGGACGGCGACGGCACGATTGACGTTATCGAATGCTACAAGCTTAATGTTAACGGCGTTGCCCTCCAGAAAACGTACAAGCGCCCTGCCCCGCCCAACTCCTACGAGAAGATCGAGTTCTTTGATGGGCAGGAGCGCTTGTTGGCCGAGGTCAAGGATACTGACGGAGACGCAACCCTGGACACTCTGAACTATGAGTCCGGGGTTGAGGTTACGTCCCGGCTGGTGGTTGCCGCGACCGCCGGTCCGGTAGTGGGTCATATTGACGCCAATGATCTGGCGGGCGTAAACCGGATCAACCTGGCGGGCGCCGGCGACGGCAACACGGACCTGACCATTTCCACCGAGGCGCTGAATATTTTTGTGCCGGCTAACGACAACAGCAGTTACCAATTGCGGATTGACGGCGATGGCGGTGACACCCTGCGGTTCGTTGCGAGTGACTTCACCAAGGGGGCTGATGTTACCGTTGACGACGTGCGCTACGAGAAATACAGCTGGGCGACCCGCAGTTTTATCGTTGCCTCGACCGTGGAGATTGAAGCGGTCAGAACAGTCCGCACTGATTTTTATGACGATGACGGCAGCCATATTGACCGTTCCGAGTTCGACGCCGACGGGGACGGCGCCAGGGACCGGGGCGAGCGCTACGATCGGAACGCCGCCGGCGCCGTTGTTCAGAAAACGCACACGGGCGCTGACGGCTCTACCGAGCGCGTCGAGTTCCTTGATGAGGATGGGCGCCGGTTGGCCGAGTTCATAGATACTGACGATGAAGACGCTTCCCTGGACCGCCTCAGCTACAGCGAGGAGATTGGTGTTGTTTCCGAGATATTGGCCATGGCGGCCGGGCCGCCGGCGGCAGGCCGCATTGATGCGAACGATCTGGTTGGCGTAACGCACATCGACCTGGCGGGCGCGGGCGCCGGCAACACGGACCTGACCATATCCGCCGATGCCCTGCGCGTGCTGGCGAAAAACAACAACGATTACCAGCTGCAAATTAACGGCGACGGCGATGACACACTGCGCTTCGACTTGAATGAGTTCATCCAGGGAGACGACGTTGATGTCGGCGGTGAGAACTACGAGCAATATACCGCCGCCGGCGACTTCACCGGCAGTTTCATCGTGGATGCGGCCGTGATGACCCCGGTTGCCGCGTAACAATGCCCCTGCCTGGCAATATCAGCGGGTATTGCGTGTGCAAGATTGTGCCGACAGTGCTATGCTTGCAGATATCCGCGGACTTGTGTTCCCGACCCGCGGGGAGGGTAAGTGAAAATGACGACTGAAACGACGATAATAGGGCATCCTGAGTATTATCCCCTGCCGGATGGGGGTTATTATTATTATGACTACCTGCCGGGCGTGGGTCATTTTATAGATTACCTACCGGAATTTCCGGTCGAAAACACCCGTCCCGTTGGTACGGCGGATACCGGTGGACGCGGGGCCCGCATCGATAGTAATGGGGACGGCACCGTTGACCGCATTGAGCTCTACGCGCGAGACGCCAATGGGCGCATCATTCGCACCGACATCGATGATGGTGCGGATGGTACCGTTGACCGCGTTGAGGTCTATACGCGGAATGCCGAGGGCAATATCATTCGCACGGATTTTTATGACGATGCGCACGGCGCCGCCGATCGCGTCGAGTTCTACACGCGGGACGCTCAGGGCAATATTATCCGCACCGACTTCGATGACGATGCGAACGGCACGGTGGATCGCACCGTGTCGCATCCACAGGATCCTGGGAATACCGCACCGCCGCCTGCGGTCTCCCCACCGCAACCGCCCGAGGATTCCTCTCCGGAACAGGACGGGGTTAACACGCAGTCCGGCGCCATCGAAGTCGATGCGGACCGGGATGGGCACGTCGACTGGATTGCTTTCGACACGGACGGAGACGGCGCGTTTGACCGCGTCGAAACCTACCAGCGCAACGACAACGGCGACATCATCTTCACCGGCTTCGATGACGATGCGGACGGCGCCGTCGACCGCACCGAGACCTACGCGCGGAACGACAATAGCGGATTGGCCCGCATCGACTTCGATGACGACGCGGATGGGCATGTCGACCGGAGCATGTTCTTCGACGGCGGCAGTTTTCTCGCCGTTGATGCGGGGCGGGCCTCCAAGCCGGCGTTCGCAGACCTGGACGGCGACGGCGACCTGGACCTGGCGGTGGGAGACCGCTACGGCGCCCTGCATTACTATCGCAACGACAGCGTTTATGACGGGGCCGGCGGCCTTGTCGACGCCCCGGCGTTCACGGCGCTGGAGGGCGCGGACAATCCTTTTGACGGCATAAACGATAACGTGAACTGGGCGGACGCCCATAGCCGCCAGGCCGCGCCGACCCTGGCGGACCTGGACGGCGACGGCGACCTGGACCTGGCAGTGGGCAGAAAAACCGGCGGCGTCAGCTACTACGAGAATGTGGGCAATACCGCCGCCGCGGCGTTTGTGGAACGGACGGGCGCCGGCGACAATCCTTTCCATGGCCTTGCGGTGGGGAGCAGGACCTTGCCGACGCTGGCGGATCTGGACGGAGACGGCGACTTGGACCTGGTAGCGGGCAAGAAAAAAGGCGTCATCAACTATTTTGAGAATACGGGGAGCGCTTCGGCGCCGGCGTTCGTAAAACGGAAAGGGGCGGATAATCCGTTCAGCGGCTTCGAGGCGGATGTTCGTTCCGCGCCGGCGCTCGCAGACCTGGACGGGGACGGCGACCTGGACCTGGTAGCGGGCAGAAGAAACGGCGGCGTCAAATACTATGAGAATGTCGGCACTGCCGCGGCGCCGACGTTCGTGGAAAGGGCGAGCGATGCGGGCGCCGGCGCCAATCCTTTTCACGGCATCAATGTAGGCTGGCTCGCCGCGCCCGCCGTTGCGGACCTGGACGGGGACCAGGCGCCTGAGTTCGTTTTCGGCATGCTCACGGGGAAACTCCTCTACTACCAGTCCTTGCAGTCTTTGCAACCCCGCATTGAATCCTACGCACGGGACGCCCAAGGCAATATTATTCGCACCGATTTTGATGACGATGGGGACGGCACGACGGATCGCACCGTGACGCACCCGCAGGATTCCGGGAATGCCGCCCCGCCGCCTGCGGTCGCCCCGCCGCAGCCGCCTGATGACTCCTCTCTGGAACAGACCGGGGTTACCATGCAGTCCGGCGCCATCGAAGTCGATGCGGACCGGGACGGCCGCGTCGACTGGATTTTCTTTGACCCGGACGGAGACGGCGCGTTTGACCGCGTCGAGGTATATGTGCGCAACGACAACGGCGACGTCATTCTCACCGGCTACGATGACGATGCGGACGGCCATGTTGACCGCGACCATTTCGACCCGAACGCCGACGGCGCAGTAGATCGCATCGAGACCCATACCTGGGACGGCAACGGCCGCATCGCCCGCACCGCTTTCGATGACAATGCGGACGGGTCGGCGGACCGCATCGAGACATACGTGCGGAACAGCGACGGGGACGTCATCCAGACCGACTTCGATAGCGACGCCGACGGCATCGTCAATCGCCGCGAGTTTGATGCGGACGCCGACGGCGCCCCGGAGCGCACCGCAACGGATGGGGACGATGACGGCACGATGGACCGAGTCGCATTTGACGCCAATGAGGACGGCACGGCGAACCGCATCGAGCACGACGATGACGGCGATGGGCATGCCGACCGGGTGGAGTTTGACGCGAACGATGACGGCGTGGTGGACCGCATCGAGTCCCACGAGCGGGACGGCGCCGGGCGCATCATCCGCATCGAGTCCCACGAGCGGGACGGCGCCGGGCGCATCGAGTCCTACGGGCGGGACGGCGCCGGTCGCATCATCCGCATCGTCTTTGACGATGACGCCGACGGTACGGCAGAGCGCATCGAGTCCTACACCCGGGACGGCGCCGGGCGCATCGCCCGCACCGCCTTTGACGACAATGCGGACAGCACGCTGGATCGCATCGAGACCTATGTACGCAACGGCGCCGGGGGCGTTATCCAGACCGATGTTGACAGCGACGCCGACGGCATCGTCAATCGCCGCGAGTTTGACGCGGACGGCGACGGCGCCCCGGAGCGCACCGCAGTGGATGGGGACGATGACGGCACGATGGACCGGGTGGCATTTGACGCGAACGAGAACGGCACGGCCGAGCGCATCGAGTACGATGACGACGGCGATGGGACTGCCGACCGGGCCGGGTTTGACGCCGATGAAGACGGCACGGCCGAGCGCACCGAGACGTATGTGCGGAACGGCGCCGGCGGCATCATCCAGATCGACATCGATGACGATGCGGACGGGCGGACCGACCGCACCCACTTTGACGCCAATGCGGACGGCGCCCCGGAGCGCACCGAGGCCTACGCGCGGCTCCCCAATGGTCATATTCAGCGCACCGACTTCGATGACGACGCCGACGGCGCAGTAGATCGTATCGAGACCTACCTGCGCTACCCCAACGGCAATGTTCTGCGCACTGATTTTGACGATGATGCGGACGGGACAACAGACCGCATTGAAGTCTATGTGCGCAACGGCGCCGGCGAGGTCATTCGCATGGACGCCGACGACGATGCGGACAACCATATTGACCGCACCATCTTCGACGCCAATGCGGACGGCGCCCCGGAGCGCACCATTTCCTACGCGCGAAACAGCGACGGCGACATCATTCGCACCGACTACGACGACAACGGCGACGGCCGGGTGGACCGCAGCCACATTGATCCGAACGGGGACGGCGTTCTGGACCGCATCGAAACCTATTACGAGCGGGACGACCAAGGCAACAGCCGCCGCACCGGGTTTGACGACGATGCGGACAACACCGTGGACCGCATTGAGTCCTACGCGCGGGACGTCAACGGCCGCATCATCCGCGCGGATTTTGACGACGATGCGGACGGCACGGCGGACCGCGTGGAGGTCTATGCGTGGAACACCGCCGGCGCCGTTATTGGCACGTACTACGATGACAACGTGGACGGGGTCATCGACCGGGCCGCGTTCGATGACGAGGGCGACGGCACGGTGGACCGCATTGAGACTTACTCCTACGACGCCCACGGGAACCTGATCAAAAAAGTGATGGCGGTGGGCGGCGAGGGGGATGCCGGGGACGCCCCCGCCGCGGAGCCCGAGGGCGCCGGCCTGGGGCGCTCTGCCGCGGGCGCTCCTGATGCGCGGGGCGTTGCCGGCAAGGAAACCGTGGCCGCCGGCGCGGCGGTCGCGCGCACTCCGTTCGAGTCCATGCTGGATGATCTGGGAGACGGCGCCGTCATTCGCTCCGAGACCTACACGCGCAATGCGGCCGGGGACGTGGTGCGCACCGATTACGATGAGGGCGATGACGGCATCGTGGAGCGTTCCAGTTTTGATGAGGCCGGAGACGGCATCGTGGACCGCTCCGAGACCTACGCGCACAATGCCGCCGGGGGCGTGGTGCGGGCCGAGGTGGAGCAGGACGGCGATGCTCTCGTGGATGAATACCGCTACGACCACGACGCCAACGGCCGGGTTGACTGGGTGGGCCGCGACGGCGACAACGACGGCATGATGGAGCGGCTGGAGTTTCACGGGCAGTGGGGCGCCGCCGGCAATACGGTCGTACACACGATAACGTTGTTGGGCGCCGGCCCCGCCTACACGGTCGCTTTCCACGATGGCGACGGTTTGCTGTTGGCGTCCGGCTGGAGCAATGCCGGCCCCGGCGCCCTGGACGGCTTTGCGTACTCCGCCGGCCTTGATGTCGTGTCCGAGTTGCAGCCCGCGGCAACGCCAGGCGTTGCTAACGCGACTCTCCCTATTGATGCCACCCTCCTGGCGGGCGTTGCGCACATCGACCTGGCGGGTGCAGGCGCCGGCAGCACGGACCTGACCCTATCCGCCGCGGCGCTGGCGGTGCTGGCGGACGGCGACGGCAACTACCAGCTTCGCATTGACGGCGACGGCGACGACACGCTGCGCTTCGACTTGGACGACTTCGCCCGGGGCGACGACATCGCCGTGGCCGGCGAGAACTACGAGCAGTACGCCGGCACAACCGGCAGCTTCATCGTGGATCCGGACGTAACCCTGGTCACCGCATAACAGCCGATACTCTGCCCGGCAACGCCCGGCCGGTCATTCCCGCCCCCGCCCGCGCCGGTTCTTCTCCGCCTGCACGGCGCCGCCGCGTTGCCTGCGGCGCACAGGCGCCCTGGCGGGCGCTTCCGCCCCGCCCGTCCTGGCGGGAATTCCACCGCTTGACGCCTCCCGCCGGCGTTGCCCCATAAGGAAAAAGCCGATCCGAGGACCGGCTTTTTCGGTTCAGCAAGCCAAGCGAGCTACTGCAACAGTTTCCTGTAGGTCAGCATTGAATCGATGGTCTTGATGGCGCACTCAAGCCCTTCTCGGACCACCGCATCTTCAAGGCTTTCCTTGCTTTTGGCGCGCGAGCTCTTGGAGGCGTTTTCCCGAACCTTGTCGTACGCACGGTCGACAAGCTCCGGTTTTACCTCCTTGAACGCGCACTTGAGCAACGTCTCCCGCGCCTCGGCCATGAAAGGACTGGCGACGGCAGTGCTGCCCAGCACAAAAAGCAGGACAACCAATAACATGTATCTCTTCATCAGGTTTCTCCCGTGGTGTGACCCGCGAGGGATGACTGACGCCCAAGGGCGCGTCACCGCCCCTGGGTTGGTTGCTGTGTAACATGTCCATAGAGGACATGATCATCCCGCGTAGCGGGTATGATTCCTGCGGCGCTTCCGGCCCGACCGAAAACGCCGCGGCGATGCCGCGAAGAAGCGCATCACCAGTATCTCGCACAAAAGTTCCAACCGCCGGGGGTCGAGGTGAACAAGCAACACATGCCGGGCACGGGGTAGTACGGGCGGGTATCCCCGGGGCACCTGTCGGCGCACGGTATCGCGCCGTCGACCACCCGTTCTTCCGTTTCGCAGTTCCTCAGGGTGCGGGTCTGGGTCAGCGCGAAGCCTTCGCACGCGGTGTCTTGATGCGGACTCCAGTCGGCGGCGGGGCAACTCCGGCACGCTTTTTGTCCCGTCGTGCGGCGCTGTTGCCTGTCGCAGTTCGCCAGGGTGCGGGACTGGACAAACTCCAGGTCGTTGCACACCTCGGCGGCGACCGGGGACCAGTCGGCGGCGGGGCAAACGCCGCAGGACTTGGTCCCGGCGATCATGCGCCGCTGAACAGTGCAGTCCGCCATGGTGCGAGTCTGCGCCATGTCCACGTCGGCGCACACGGCGTTCCGGTCCGGGGACCAATCGCCGGCCTCGCAAGCGGCGCAGGATTTGACGCCGGCGACCACCCGTTGCTCGGTTTCGCAGTTTTCCAGGGTGCGGGTCTGGGTTATTTCCACGTCGTCGCAGGCGGTGCTGCGGGCCGGGGTCCAGTCGGTAGCGGCGCAGGTCGGCGGCTCGGGTTCGCAGGGGCCGTTGTCGACCCGGCGGGAGCGGGTTTCCGCAGGCGCCGCGCAGGTGTTGGGACAGGGATTGACGGCGCCGCCCGTGGAACAGGTGCGCCGCTCCGTATATTGATGGACGCCGCAGGCGCTGGGGACGGGGTCTGTTGCGGCCCACGCCGACCACGGGTTCTCGATGAACTCGCACCAGTTCTTGTCGGCCCGGTTCTTGATGTGGTCCAGGAAGTTGTCAAACGCCGCCCGGTCTTTCAGCACCACGGGAAAACCGCCGCTGCGGGCCGGGTCCACCCACAGCTTGTAGGGATGGCCGGCGGCGCTGCGGTAGCGCCGCACGATGTTCATATCGTCCGCCGGCCACAGGATCATGATGTCCGGCTGGCCCGCCTGCCAGTAGCCGTGGTCGCCGGCGGCATTGCGACTCTTGATGGTGTCGCTGATGGTTTGCGCGGCGGCGGGCAGCCACGCCGCCGCCGGCAACAGGAACAGGAACAGGATGAAAATACGCATGATTCCGCCCTCAGGGGTTGATGTTGATGTCGTTGAACGTGCCGCTGGAGCCGACGATGATGTCGGCCTCCACGGTGCCGGTAGCCGCGGCGTTGCGGGCCCGGAGACGAAACACGTCGGTCAAGGAGTTCTGGTTCAGGTCCAGCGCATCGCCGATGCCGGCGGCAAAGCGCAGCTGGCCGGTCATCTCGTCGCCGGCCCGTTGCACGAACTCGTCCAGCAGGGCCAGGTCGGTGGGGTCGGCGAAACCCACGGTGAGCAGGTTGCCGGCGACCTGGGCGACGGCGCCCAGGCGCGCCGCCGTGCGCGCCGCCTGGGCGTTGCTCTCCGCCTGGTACTGTATGATCAGCCCCGGCGGGGTGGTGTTGACGAAAGAGAAGTCCGGGTCCGGGTCCCACACCGGCAGGTAACCGGCGGCGACCAGCGCGGCGATGTCCGCGGCGTAACTGCCGGCGCCCGGGTTGGCGGGGTCGGAGATGAACCGGTGCTGCGCCAGGGCCAGCTGCACGATGGTGTTTTGCACCCGGTCCGGTTCCAGGGAGCGGGCGCGCTCTTCTATGCGCAGACTCAGCCCCAGGGACATCATGCCGAAAATCAGCATGAAATAGATGGTGGGAAGCACGTTCACAGCGGGTCACAGGAGAAGTCGCGGCCGGCGTAGGCCAACAGGTTGTAGCTGCTGTTGGCCGCCCGAAAGAAGGTGAGGTCCTGCTGCGGCAGGAAGGTGTAGGAGCCGTCCGCTTCGAACGCGCCCAGGGTGCGGCCGGCCAGGAAGGCCTGGAAGCCGTTGTTGCCGCGCACGTTGATGCTGAGGCCCGGGTGCGCCGCCAGCCGCCAAGTAATCACCGCGCCTTGGTCGTCGAAGCCGGCAGGCAGGCTGCCCGCCGCCCGCAACTGGGCGGCGTCGGCCACGCCCGGCAGGGCGGCGCAGTGGTTGCCGACGTAGTGGACGGCGGCTGCTTGCAGGTCCTCCAGCGCCTGCTGGTACCGGCGGTCGCGGCGGTGCGGCTCCATGGCCAGGACCATGCCCGCGGCGAACAGCGACGACAGGACGAAGTAGTGCAACAGGGCGACCATGATCACTCGATCCGCACGGTCAAGGTGCCGCCGGCGCATCGGTGGTCGGCGTCGGCGTCTGTTACGTTCTGCCAGAACTCGTTCCGCGCCCGTTGCAACAGCCAGTTGCAACTTTCCGGGTCGCCGGCGTCGTAGGTGACAATGGGGATGCCAGCCAACGGCAAGGCGGTGATGGTGGTCTCGATGATGCTTTCATCGGTGCCGTTGTTGTAGCGCTCGGAGTCCAGGTAGCCGTTGGTCACCAGGGCGGCGAAATTGTTCCCGACGCCGACGGCGTTGCGGTTGATCCAGGCATACTCCGAGGCGGCGTTGACGATGTTGATGACCTCCGCCTCCATGTTCTGGTTCTCCACGTTGTTCACCAGGGGCGACAGGGCGTTGTAGGCTCCGGCGCCGACCACGGTAGCGATGATCAATCCAAATACTATGGCGACTTGATTCACGAGATTTCTCCTAATGGATGGTGGTTAAAGTTGCATGCCCATCCCCATGGCGGCCAGCGCAAAGGGAATGGTCACGAGCAGGCTGACGCCCAGGGACGCCAGCAGGTAAAAAAATCGGTACGCGGCAACGGCCGTATCCAGCTGGATTTGCAACATGCGCGCCGCCGCTTCGCAACCGGACGCCAGCTCTTCCGGCGTCTCGTTGGGGGCGCAGGACTTGATGTGGGCGCAGGTGCGCGGGGAGAGGACTCCCTCCAGGACCTGCGCCAAGGACGTTTCCGTCAACCGGCGGCGGCCTTGCTCCAGCCTCTCGACGAACAGGCGGTCGCGCCGGAAAGCCTGTTGCATGACCAGCAGGAACTCGCCGGCCGGCAACCGGGCCCGCACCAGGGGCTGGGCAATGGCCAGGAACTGCAACTCCAGCAGCATGGCGTACAGGTTGAAACAACCCAGGCGCCGCAACATCCCCCGGGCCGGCTCCCCCAAGCGGTACAAGGCCCAGCGATACAACAAGGCGATGACGGCGGCCGCCAGGGCCAGGGGCAACCACCAGGTCTGGATGAAGAGCAGGCCGTCGAAGAACCACTGGTAGCCGCGCGAATAGGCCTGCAGGTACGGCAGGGCGTACAGGGACAACACGATCATGACCAGCGTCAAGAAGAGCCACTGGAAGCAGGGGGCAAGCACCCGCAGGACGACGGCGCCGCGGTCAATCCGGTTGTCCAGCAACAGTTGCGCCGCCTGCGCCAGGCAATCGTGGCGCTCGCCCAGGATGAGCAGGGCGGTCTCCGTTTCATTGAAGAAGCCGGCCTCGTGGTAGTGGGCGGCGAAAGGCTGGTTGTTGCGAATGGCTTTCTTGCTCAGCCGCGCGATTTCCTGGAAGGCCGGCATGCTTTCCTGTTGCTGAACGGCGTCGAAGATCTGCAACAGGGCGAAGCGGCTGCGGGTGTATTCGCGCAACGTGGCGTAAAAACAGGCGCGCACGCTCTGGTTGAATGCGAAGGCGCGGCGAAAGCCGTACTTGAACCGCCGGTTAATCCCCATGCCAGAGCTCCTGGAGGTTTTTCCGGTTGAAGCCGGCCTCGTGGTAGTGGGCGGCGAAAGGCTGGTTGTTGCGAATGGCTTTCTTGCTCCGCCGCGCGATTTCCTGGAAGGCCGGCATGCTTTCCTGTTGCTGAACGGCGTCGAAGCTCTGCAACAAGGCGAAGCGGTTGCGGGTGTATTCGCGCAACGTGGCGTAAAAACAGGCGCACGCACTCTGGTTGAACGCAACAGCGCGGCGAAAGCCGTACTTGAGCCGCCGGTTAATCCCCATGCCAGAGCTCCTGGAGGTTTTCCCGGTTGAAGCCGCCGATCTTGCGTTGCACCGTTAGCGGGTCCAGCATGCCGGCGCAGATTTTCTGGTAGGCGTGCTGGTGCACGTTGAGTACGCCGGCGGTGCGCATCCAGGCGCGCATGGCCTGGGGGCGGGTGGCGTCTTTCAGCAAGGGGCGGTTGCTCTCCACGATGGGAATGGTCTCCGCCACCAGGGTCAGCCCCTGGATGCCGCTGCGGTGGCAGTGGGGACAACCGTCCGGCTTGTGGAAGCGAATCTTCTCGTAGGCGGCCGCGCCGAAGCCCGCGCGGTAATAGTCCCGCCAGAACGGGTCCGGGTGATCGTCCAGCTTGCACCGGTCGCACAGCACCGGCGCCAGGGATTGCACCACGATCAGGGACAGGAACGACTCGGAGAACAGGATGTCGGGGCTGATCCCCAGGTCCGTGGGGGACGCCAGCCGGTTGATGGCGTCGGGCCAGCCGGAGCCGTGCACCGAGGCAATGCCGGCAGTGCCCTGCAACATCATACTGGAAGCCATGGCCGCGGTTTCCCGGTCGCGGATTTCGTTGATGGCGATGAAGTCCACATCGTGGCGCGTGGGCAGGCGGCGCAAGCGCTCCTTGTTCTCCTCGATGACGTCGTCGGCGCCTTCTATGGGCAGTTGCAACTGGACGAAATTCCCCAGTTCCACCTCCACCTGGTCGGAGATCTCGAGGTTTTTGTCCAGTTGCGGCCGGGCGGCCATCAGCGCGGTCTGGCTGGTGGACTTGCCGGAGTTGACGGCGCCCACGATGAGGATGATGCCCTTGCCGGCGGCGGCGGTTTTGAACGCGGCCAGTTGCGAATCGTGGTAGCCCAGGGTGGCGAGCCCCGGCACGTGGTTCATGTCCCGCAGGCGCACCACCAGGCTGCGCGTGTCGTTCACCCGGGAGTAGCCGTAGGAAACCCGGCACAGCCACCGGCGCCCCTTGCGGCAATGGGTGAAGCGCCCGTCCTTGACCGTGTCGCCGATGCTGAACGCCTGGTTGACGTAGGCGTTCCACACGGCGCTGACGATTTTCAGCCCCTGGGTCTTGCTGAAGCTCTGGTCCAGGCACAGCGTGCCGTAGATGCGCAGGAACACCGCGCTCTTGTTGTTCTTGATCTCCAGGTGAATGTCCGTGGCGTTTTTTTCTATGGCGCGCGCCAGCAGCTCGTTGACCTGCTGGCTGCTCTCCCGCGCCTGCTCTTGCAGGGAGGTTTCGCGGTTGTCGCTGGTGTAGGATTCGAACACCGAGCGGGTGGTCTGGCGAATGACGGGCTCGCGCTCCTGGATGATGCGCACCTGGCTGACCAGGTGGTTCAGCGCCACGGCCTCGTGCTGGTTCAGGTCGTTGCGGTCGATGCAGACGATTTCATTGTCCTGGGAGACGAACCCGGGGCAGGCGCCGTTCATCCCCTCCATCACTTTCAGAATGGCGGAGTTGGTGGTCATCTGCATGCCGGCAATCTCGTCGTAGTCGGCAATGAGCGAGGGCGCCGGGCGCGGCCATTCCTGCGCCACCTGGTGGGAAAACTCCGGCAGGTTGGCGGGGGCGTCTTTTCTTTTCAGCAGCTTCAACATTATTGCCACGGCAGGATGTGGGTTTTCCCGCTGCCCAGGTCTTGTAGATGGACCTGGTGCTGTTTGCCGCCGGCGGCGTCTTCCAGGGACTTGACCTGGGTGATTTTCCACTTGCGACGGTTGTGCTGGATGACGCTGCCAATATTCAGCGAGCGGGGGCGGTTGTTGACGACCAGCACCACGCCGGCCTTGATGCCCAGCTCCTCGTTGGCTTCCTGGGCGTGGCCGACCAC
>CAZDXS010000076.1:0-5066 GCA_964509455.1 uncultured Enterobacteriaceae bacterium
CGACATGAAAGATCCGGCACTGTTCTACGTGTTCGACTCGGCGGACAAATCTGAGGTGCGCCCGGGCAAGATAGTGGTGCGGGTCAACTTCAAGGTGTCGATGAAGTTTGGGGATGAAGACCGCACGAGAATCGCCGCCAACGTGGTGCGCACCGCCGGCTACGTGGAAATGAACAATCTAAAGGAAGCTCGCTACGAGCGGATAGAGGGAGGACTGGAATGAAATGGTCGCCGAGACGAGACGGAACCTCGATGCGGTACGCTGGCCCGCCGAAGCGGGCAAACCATCCACCGGGATGCCGACACCCGGCCTACTCGGCGACCACGTACAAGTATAGAAAAAGCACCCACAGCATGCAAGTGCAAGCGAACGTCGAGGCGCTGGAATGAAAAGGCCGCCGAGACGAGACGCCACCCTCGATGCAGTACGCCGGCCCGCTGGAGCGGGCAAACCATCTACCGGGACAGCGGCGATTACTCGGCCTACTCGGCGACCACGCACAAGCATAGGAAAAACACCCACAACATGCAAGGGCTTGCATGGGTTCATATCGTACTGGAAGCCGGGGACTTTATCGCCGCGCCCATTTGCGCCGCGCTTGCCCTGCCGCGCCGTTGCCGCAATCTTGCGGCAGGCGCTCGACTCGATGCTGGGCGCCGCGCCGGGCAAGGCCGTTAGCGCCGCGGCTTGTGAGCGCGAACGGCTTCAATCCCCGACAAATACCGGCGGCGCAATAACCCGGGCGGAGGCATTGCCCGGGCACCGCGCCATTATTGAGGCACCCAGATTGAGGCGGCCTTCCTTTCGCCAATGGCCCGCATGCCGCGCTCATCTATGCGCGACCAGACGCGCTCATCAAAGGTGTCGCGCACCGCGCCGTGCACGATAGCCGCCACATGCCGGCGGGTGCTGACCACCGCCGCCGGATACTCGTCGGCGACTTCCGAGTAGGTGGGCCAGAGCCCGGCGGCGCTTCGCTTGTTGCCGCGGGACGGGTCTTTGATCAGCCGGGTCCGTTCCGCCGGCGGCACCCTGCGGAGTCCGAACGCCGCCATCGCCTGCGCCACAACGCGCGGCGCCACGCCGCCGGTTTTGCGGGGCAATGACAAGGCAGACGCCCGACGATGCAAATCGACACAATCCACTCCGACGGCGACCGCAACAGCCTCGACCGCACAATCGAAAGCAAGCCGCTTACACCCGTGCAATCGCGGCCCCTTATGGCGGGGAGGCGCAGGCTCCGTCGTACAATCACGAGGCGGCCGCGGCGGCGCGAGGTCCCCGGATGCTTCCACAGCCCCGTAGCCGAAAGCATGCTCTTCCTCCTCCACGTCGCCGAAGGCAACGGCCTGGCGGTACAGGTCGATGGCAATCATGGCGGCGACCTGGCGATACACCTCGTCATAGCCCTGACCGGTAACGATGGCAATGGCGCGCACCACGCAATCCGGGGCAGACCCCTCGCGCCCGCCGGCGGCCCTGCCGCCGTCGTCGTATACAAATTTGAGCATCATCAATACTCCCGGGGGCCGCGCCCCCTGTTGCATTTGTATGGTCGGGGTCAATGATAGCCGCCGCCGCGGACAAATCCTGTCCGAGGCGGGCGGCGCCGGCAAGTCCGCGGCGTTGTTGCGCAAAGACAGGTTTTGTCCACGCTGGGATGTAAGGTGGGCATTTTGCACTGTCCGAAAACGGGAGATACCGCCATGACAAGCAAAGCAAAGAACGCAAACAAAGACTATCGCAACCAGGAGCTGGCCGGCGCTGATTTTTCCGGTCGGGACCTGGCGGGCGCCGACTTTTCCGGCGCCAACCTGAACAACGCCAGGTTCCGGCAGGCGCGCCTTGACTGCGCCAACTTCGCCAACGCCAGCCTGGTGGACGCAGACTTTACAGATGCGTCGCTGAACGAGGCAAGATTCTGCGACGCCAACCTCACCAACGCATCGCTGGCCGGCGCCACGGCGGTGCATGCCGACTTCGCCAACGCCTGCCTGGCCAAGGCGTACTTGGCGGGGGCGCGCCTGCGCTACGCCAGCTTCCTCCAGGCAAATCTGGCCTACGCCAACTTCTCCGGACCGTCTCCGTCCGATGCGACAAGGCACTGACGCCGGCGCTGTTGCAGGTTGTGCCTAGGATTGGTTCGGATACAATTGCGGCTTACGCTCATCATTGACAACGAGAGATGAAAAAAGCAGTCGCTTGGCTTCTGGCCGTTTTCTTTGGGTTGACGTCACTCGGAGGACTGCTCCGGCTCTTCTCCGGGGAGTGGGAAAACCCGACAGAAGACGGGGTTTTTCTGCTGTTCACGCTCTCGGCAAGTCTTGCCTGCATCGCGCATGCCAAAAAGGACGCGGTAGCGGCCGCCATCCGAAAGTCGCTGTACTTCGCCACCGGCTGTTTTTTTGCCTTGTTGCTGGCGGTGATGGAATGGTAGGCTTTGCGCCGGCTTGATTCCAATATAACTGATACGACAACGGCGCTTGCTGATTACGGCGGCAATTCCAGCTTGATTGTCGGCCAGCAAGGAATGTCGGCTTCTTCTATGTTCATCGCGGCGAGCGCGTCGCTCCAAAATTTCTGAAACGCATCGTGCGAAACCGGCGCCAGTCCATGCGCCAGCAGGGATTGGTTTCGAACTGCCAAATGACCCTTTAGGGCGGGATATATGGCATGCCCTTCGATTGCCTCCATCTCCAACAGTCTATACAGACTCTGAACGCCCAATAAAATGTGTTCTCCATCACCTCCCGGTTTTTGAAATTCCCGCAATATGCCGCCCCGCTTGTCAGCGGGGATGTTGTCGGGCCTCAGCTTCCCCAGTTCTATGGAATAAGGCAACGCCGCTACGAGTTGCTGACCTTTCAGTTCAACCGCTCGGTACAACCTCCCCACCGCATCGTCGTAGCGTCCTTGCCTCGCACGCCGCGCCGCGTTGGCAAACAACTCGAGTAGAACTTCTTCGCCAGGAGTTTTGTCCTGCGCCCTCAAAGAATCGGCAATTTTTCCCCAGGATTCACAAATACGATCCAGCTTGCCGTACACTGAATTTTCAAGGACCACGGACAACACACTGAGGCGTGGCTTGAATGTGTTGATGGCCTGGCGGAATTGGAAATGATCGGCGTAACCCAGGGCCTCTGCAAGATGGATATAAGCATCAAGGCAAGTGCTGTGTGCATCATCGCAGATGGCTTTCGCGCCTCTAAGTGTCTCGGCGGCGGCTTCTGCATGAAAATGCTCAAGCAACCAGTTCGCACGCTCAATTTCACGTACGGCGCGAACCCGCAACGGGTTCCGGTCCGACTTGATGCTCTCAAAGCCGCTACGCACCACGCCGCGCCCGTTGTCGTCCCGCTGGGTGCCGCCTACGTAGATAAACCGGTCAATAAGGTGTTCAACGGCGGCGAGCGTGAGCGCGGCGGTCATTACCTTAGTGCCGCCCGTATATCCTATTCCTACTTCCTCGCGACACAGGGCGTATTCTTTCAGCCAGCTGCCGATGCGTTTATGAATTTCCGCATAGCAGTTCGTCAATCGCTCCGGGTCGGCAACTTCACAAAAAGCATCCCGGGGGCGCTGTCCCAACTTGGAAAAAACTTCATCCTCCACTGTTTTTCTGGACTCGGCGGAAACAACAAACAGGACGCATTCCGGCCTATGTTCATTGATCGTTTTAACCAGCGGCTCCCACGAAGTGCCTGCTGTAATGACCATCCCCCGAAAGTTCATCAAGGCATCTCCCCTTTCCAAACCATCGGAACGGCTAGCGCGAAAGCGGCTTGTACCGGGCGAACGCCCAGCCTGTCCAGTTTTTCCCTGTCGCCGTCACTGAGCAACCGTTCCGTCTCGATGGCTCCGCCGTAAAAGGGTCTGGGAGAGACGCCCGTCCGAAAACAGGCGCCCGCCTCCAGCATGACCTGCGGCCGCTTGAATACGGCATCTATATGGTGAAATTCCGGGGCCATCTTCCCGTATTTAACAAAGCTTCGCCAGTAACCCTCGACAGGGTCGGATTTCGCGGGCTGGTACGTAGAAAACGATAGAAACCCGTCGGCATCGGGAAGGTCATCCAGTTCAGGGCACGGTTCGGGACCGCTCAAAACATCAAACCCGCCATGTCCAGTGGAGGCGCGGGCGCCGAAACCGGTCTGACCCAGTAGCGCCAGCGACTGGACCAACATCTCCAGGCCGCCGCCATCGCCCCGGGCATAGAGGGTCAAGCAGGCGTCAGGGTCGCTCAGTTTCCGGTACGGCACTTCGAACAGGCCGTCATGAGTCGCGGCCGCCTCCGTAGAGCGGGATACGGAGTTGCGCATGAGGACGTTGTTTTCAACCGAGACCCCGGGCGCCCGCTTCAAGGTCGGCTTGACGCCTTTCTGTACTGCCTCAAAACATTCATGGGACAACCAGCGGAGCTTCTTGACGCTCTTTCGCTCTTCTTCGCCCCATTCCCACAGAGGAAGGGTGAGGCTCGCCGGGGCGGGGAGGGCATCCCCGGGAAAAGCGTCAGAGACCACAAACCGCGGCTCCCGGGCCAGCCACGGGTCAATGAAGTCGCGCCTGAGCGCCTCCGGGCCGTGGCTCCTCATCCATGACACCGCCAAGGCCCCCAACAGGGAATCCGCCTGCCAAGGGGTAATCCAGGAACCCAGCGGCCGTAGCCTCAGTCGGACCAGTGTTCCCACTGGTCTCCATCCATCTTAAAGTTATGGAAGCGGACCGCACCAGAGCCTCGGCTCGTCCCGCCGCCCAGTCCGGTTGTTTGCACCAGTTTCAGCCCCTCGGCGACCACCGCTTGAAGCGCATCATCGCCTTGGTGCGATCCGTACTTAAAATCGGCATCTGCTTCAAAGACCTGCAAAACTATCTGCACAGAAAAATCGGCCCCTTCCGCCACCCGTTCATTGGAGCGCGGATGCTGGGCCGCCCCGCTGCGCCGGTCAATAATGTTTTCCGTCTTGTTCTCAATTTGGAAACCGCCGGTGAGCCTGCCGTCGCGCACGATGATGCGGGACGGGCCGAGCCTGCTGTTTGTGTTCATGTGGGCGCCGAACACACGGCA
>CAZDXS010000077.1:0-2139 GCA_964509455.1 uncultured Enterobacteriaceae bacterium
CCACCATGTCCCTGAGGGAGTCGCCCGTTTCCGCTTCAAACTGGGCCACGGCAATGTCGTAGGGCGTCAGCCTGACAAAGGAAGTGTTGGTGTGGATGAAGATATCAATGGCGTCCTCCGGCGCCGTTGACTGGGGCAACGACAGGAAGGGTATCTGTATGTTGGACAGCCGCTCCCACAGCCGCAGGGCGAAGTTCCGCAACTTGTCGTTTTGCGCCGGGGCGGTGTCCCTGGTCTCTTCGATCCAGTTGGAGATGTTGCGCAACGCCGTCTCCGGGTTCAACAAGTGGACAGGGAGATAGTGTCTGGCGACCGTCTTTTTCGGGCTGTCGACCCACGGGTTGCTTTTCACGGTGACGCTCCTGACTTGTTCGCCCCAGTAGCCCTGTTCTTCCAGCTTTCCGGGGTCAAACTCTATGAAGTACTGCTTGTCGGGGTACTTGTTGTTCAAGGACTTCCACAGCGCCGTCAGTCGTTGCTGGCCGTCAAGCAGGTGGAGCCTGCAGTTGCCGTTATCGCCGTGCTCAGTGCCTTCCAAGGGCCTGGTTTTAAACGGCTGGTGTTTTGAGTCAACTTCCAGGGTCAGCAATACGCCCACCGGCCGGCCCCTGATAATGACCGCGTTCAGGAAGTTCCCTACGTGGTTGTGGTCCCAGGCTTCCTTTCGCTGGAAGCGCGGCAGGCGCAACACGCCCTGGCGGATGTCGCTCAGCCAGTTCTGGATGATCTTGTTGTCGGCTTTCATGCGCCTTGTCCTCCTTTGGGGGTGTATGGACTTGAAAGTGGAAGCCCGTTCGCGTTTTCTGCTCGCGCGTAACTGCGCTGAGAGGCGGGGAGTGGTTCAGGTTGGGGCTTGGCTCCCTTGTACTCCCTGTGTTCCCATGACGATCACGGCAGGTGGGGGCATTCTACACCTGTCCGCGTCGTTTTGCAAGCGCTTTTTGCACCGCGGTGTCGGCGCCCGTTGATTCAGGCGGCCCGGGCGACCCCAAAGAGTTCCGACAGGGCTTGCGCCGCGCCGTCGATGTCCTCCCGGGTATTGAACCGTCCCACGCTGAGGCGTATGGCGGACTGCGCCATGGCCTCGCCGGCGCCGATGGCGAGCAGTACATGGGAGGGCTCTGATTTCACGGAGGAGCAGGCGGAACCTGTGGACATGGCTATCCGCTCGCCCAGCGCGGCGACAATCTCCTCGCCCGCGTAGCCGGGGAAGCCGATGCTGATGTTGCCCGGCACGCGCTGGTCCGGGTGCCCGAACAACACCGCGTCGGGACAGATCTCCAACAACCGCCCGCGTAATTTGTCGGTCAGTTCCCGGATCTTGGCGGCATCCTCGTCTTGCCGCTCGGCGGCGATGCGGCAGGCCTCTCCCAGGCCGACTGCCTGCGCCACCGGCACCGTGCCCGGGCGGATGCCGCGTTCCTGACCGCCACCGCTGAACAGGGGCTTGATGGGAACAGCAGGCTTCCAGCGGAGGTACAAGGCCCCGACGCCCTTGGGACCGTACATCTTGTGGGCGGACAGGCTCAGCAGGGCGGTACCCCACTTTTTCACGTCTATGGGCGTCTTGCCCGCGGCCTGGGCGGCATCCGTGTGCAAGCAAGCGCCGGCGGCCGCGCAGATTTTGCCGATTTCCTCCATGGGCTGTATCACGCCGATTTCATTGTTCACGGTCATGATGGAAACGAGCAACGTCTGTTCGTCCACTGCCGTGCGCAACTCATCTAGATTAACCAGTCCGTCCGGCCCCGCCCCGATGACGACCACGTCCCAGCCGTCTTGTTTCAGGTCCTCGCAGGTTTCCAGGACGCAAGGATGCTCGATGGCGCTGGTGATGATTTTTCTGCGGGCAGTGTTGCCGGCATGGGCCTTTGCCACGCCCCGCAACGCCAGGTTGCACGATTCCGTGGCGCCCGATGTGAAGATGATCTCCCGGGCGTCCGCCCCCAGCAGGCGGGCCGCGTGTTCCCGCGCTTGTCCCACCGCGGCGTCTGCGCACCAGCCGTAGGCGTGCCCGGTGGAGTGGGGGTTGCCGTACTCATCTGAAAAGTAGGGGCGCATGGCGTCCAGCACCCGGGGGTCGACCGGCGTGGCGGCTTGGTTGTCCAGGTAGATGGTCTTGTTGTTCATGCCGGCGGG
>CAZDXS010000078.1:0-5296 GCA_964509455.1 uncultured Enterobacteriaceae bacterium
CGCCACATTCGTTGCACTGGTAGCGGGTTCCCACCCGCTCAACCATGCTCCACCACTTCCAGCCGTTTGTGCACGCCGCACAGCAACTCATAAGGCACGGTGGCGGCACATTCTGCGATTTTTTCCACGGGCAACCCACGCCCCCAGAGCAACACGGGGGTTCCCACCCGGGCCTCTGGGCAATCGCGCAGGTCCACGGTGAGCATGTCCATGGAGGGCTTGCCCGCCAGGGCGCAGGGCTTCCCCGCCGCCAGCACCGGCGTACCGGGCGGCGCACAGCGCGGATAGCCGTCTCCGTACCCGGCGGCCACGACGCCGACGGGCATGTCCTCGGGACAGCGCCAGCCGGCGCCGTACCCCACCGGTTCCCCCCGGCGCACGCGCTTGACGGAGATCAGGGCGGATTCCAGCGTCATCACCGGTTCCAGGTCAAAATCCGCCGCCGCGGCGCCCTGTATGGGCGACGCCCCGTACAACATCAGCCCCGGCCGCACCCAGTCCAGGCAACACTCCGGCCAGGCGAGCATGGCGGCGGAATTGGCCAGGGAGCGCTCCGCCCGGCATCCCTCGGTCGTCTCCATGAACAGGTCGACCTGGCGTCGGGTCATGGGGTCCTGCGGGACGCCGGCGTTGGCCAAGTGGGAGATCAGGCGCACCCCGGCGGCCGCGTTGCCGTTTTGCTGCAGGCGCGCCAGCGCGGCGGGCGTCTCCGCCGGGTCGAATCCCAGCCGGTGCATGCCGCTGTCGATTTTCAGCCAGACGTTGACGGGCTTGCCGGCGGGGGCGGCGTCCAGCAGGTCAAGCTGGGCGTGGTGGTGAATGACGATGTCCAGTCCCAAGCGCCGCACGTCCGCCAGCTCGGCGCCGCAGTAAGGGCCTTCCAGCAACAGGATTTTTTTGGTTATGCCCGCATCCCGCAATTCCTGGGCTTCTTCCAGGCAGGCGACTCCGAAGCCGTCGGCGTCTTCCAGGGCTGCGGCCGCCCGGGTGAGGCCGTGCCCGTACGCATCCGCCTTGACGACGGCCATGACCCTGCTGCGGGGGGCGCAACGCCGGGCCCGCGCCAGGTTACGGCGCAATGCGCCCAGGTCAATGACTACCCGGGCGGGACGGGTCATTCATCCTGGCCCGGGGCGTACTGATATTCTCCGTGGGCGAGGTCTTCAAACCGGGTGATCTCTTTCAGGAACGCCACTTCGACTTTGCCTATGGGGCCGTTGCGTTGCTTGCCGATGATGATCTCCGCTTTTCCCGCCTCCTCGCTTTCCCGGTCATAGTAGTCGTCCCGGTAGATGAACAGGATGACGTCCGCGTCCTGCTCGATGGCGCCGGATTCGCGCAGGTCCGACATGACCGGCCGCTTGTTGTCTCGCTTCGCCACGCTCCGATTCAACTGGGACAAGGCGATTACCGGCACTTTCAACTCCTTGGCCATGGCTTTCAGCGAGCGGGAAATCTCGGCCACCTCGTTGGCGCGGTTCTCTTTCACGTTCATGCCCGGTACTTGCATTAACTGGATGTAATCGACGATGACCAGGTCCAGCCCTTCCGCACGGCTGAGCCGACGACACCGGGCCCGCAACTCCGCCGGCGTCAATGCCGAGGTCTCATCGATGAACAGCTTTGCCCCTTGCATCTGTCCCACCGTGGCGGTGAGGCTGTCGAAGTGGCTGGCTTCCAGTTTTCCGGTGCGCACTTTTTGCTGGTCAATGCGGCCCAGGGACGCCAACATGCGCATGGCCAGGTGCTGGCCCGACATCTCCATGCTGAACACGGCCACGGACAACTTTTCCTTGATGGCAACATATTCCGCAATGTTAAGGGCAAACGCCGTTTTGCCCATGCCGGGGCTGCCCGCCACCACGATGAGATCGGACCGCTGCAACCCCGCGGTCTCCCGGTCCAGGTCTGCGAACCCGGTGGCGATGCCCGTTATGTGCGACTTGTTGCGGAACAGCTCATCCACCCGTTCCAGGGCTTGTGTCATCAGCGGCTGAATGGCTTCGTAAGAACGCTTGCCGCGCAGTTCTTGCTCAGCGATCTCGAACACTTTCTGTTCGGCGAAATCCAACACTTGGTCGCTGTTGAGCGTTTCGGGATGGAAAATCACCTCGACGATTTCCGTCGTGGCGTGAATGAGCTGGCGCAATGCAGAGTGCTTGCGCACGATGTCTGCGTAATAAACGGCGTTGCCGGCGCTGGGCGTGTTCTCCGCCAGTTGCGACAGGTAGGCCAGCCCGCCCGCATCATCCAATTGCTGGTGGGACTCCAGCCACTCCCCCACCATCACTAGGTCGAACGGCTTGCCCTCGTTGTCCAGTTGGCCGACGGCGTCGAAAATGACCTGGTGCCCCTGCAGGTAAAAGTCGTCTTTGCGCACCCGTTCCGCCACGTCCACCAGCACCTGCGGGTCCAGGAACAGGCTGCCCAGCACCGCCTGCTCGGCTTCCCGGGAGTGAGGGGGGATTCTTGGAGAAGATGTTGTCCGGCCGCCGCCGCCGCCCGTGTTGCGGCCGCCCGTCCCCAGCAAATCTATGACTTTATTCGCCACAAGACGGGGCGCATCAGGTCAGGACGGGCGGTGCGCCGCCGCAGCCTGCGGCGAACGGCGGCGGGTCGGCGAGGTATTGCAACTCACTCTTCTTCCGGAGTGATGGTCACGGTGACGGCGACATCCACGTCGGCGTGCAAGTGCAGTTGCACCTGGTGTTCTCCCAGCTCCTTGAGCGGGCCGTCCGGCAGGCGGATCTCCTGGCGGGCCAGCTCCGTGCCGGTTTCGGCGACGGCGGCGGCGATGTCCGCCGCGCCCACGGAGCCAAACAGCTTGTCCTCGGCGGCGACCCGACGCCGCAGGTTGAGTTGCAAGCCGTCCAGTTTTTCGGCGCGGGCCCGGGCCGCCGCCAGGCTTTCCTGCAGGGCCTGTTCCCGCTCGGCGCGTTGCGCCTCGGCGCGCTCCTTGTTCTCCGGAGTCGCCGGCGCCGCCTTGCCCTGGGGAATAAGAAAGTTCCTGCCGTAGCCCGGCTTGACCTTGACCTCGTCGCCGAAGTCGCCCAGTTTTTCTATTTTTTCAAGCAAAATTACCTGCATCTTTTCACCCTTGTGTTGTCGGAAATATATTACCCGCCCGGCCCGGCCGCGTCCACTGCCGGGATGCCGCTCGCCCTCAGGCAAAGGACCGTGCCGCGTTCAGTCCCGCCCGGCTGGTTTCATCTACTGCTTGCGCCGCCGCGGCGCTTGCTTTCATGCGAACGCCTACGCCGCGTTCAGGCCTGCCCGCCCCCGCTGGCGGCCGGGCGCTTGTCGCCCAGGCAGGCGTTGACGATGCCCACGCAGGCGATTAACACCAGGCTGGGCTGGGGCAACAGGAACAGCAGAAAATACATGCCGACCAGCCAGCCCTTGGAACTGCCGCGGCGGTGCACCGCCCCGTGAATGATGGACAGGCCCTGGAACATGTACATCGTCAGGATGAGCACCAGCAGGTCCCGGAACGCCAGCAAGGGGCCGTCGCCGGACGAGAACGTCAGCATGATCATGGTCAGCAGGGCAATCAGCACCAGCCCGCGCGGCAAGCGCAACAGGTGGAACTCGCTTCTGAAACCGCCGCGGTTGAACAGCGCCGATTGCCACCAGCGCGCCAGCAACATCGTGGCAACCAGGCTGGTGACGAACCCGTAGATGAGAATGGCGGAAGCCAGTGAACTGATGAGTTCGTGAACCTGCGCGGGGTCCTGCCCGCCGAACCCCAGCAGAGGAGAATCCTGCCAGTGGTCGAAAGCGCCCAGCCACCACTCCCTGAGTTTATCCAGCCGGAGGTGCGTCCAGGCGGTGAAGCCCACGCCGGCCAAGCCGGCGCACATCACCATCAACCCCTGGGACTGCGTGGTCCGCAACATGGCCGCGCACAGGATGACCGGCAGCCAGACGGCGACCGCGTAATAGACCGGCACGTCTTTCGACAAGCCCAGCAGGTGGGCGACCAGCGCCAGCAGCAACACGCTGCCCAGGGCGACCAGCGACGCTTTTTTCGCGCCCTGGCGCAGGGCGACCAGGGCCATGGGTGCGCCGCTGATAAGGTACGCCAGGGGCCAGACGATAAAGGACAGCACGCTCAGGGCGCTGATGGTCAGTATCGCGTGGACGTTGCCGCGCAACAGGAAGTTGCCGAGTTTCAGCATCATCGTCAGGCCCTGTTCCGCCGCGGCGCCGGCCGGGGCGAAAGCGCCGGCGTCATCACCCCCGCCGCCGGCGGGACGCCATGCCCTGGCGCTTGGCGCTGAGTGCGGCAGGCAACCGAACGGTGTTGAGTGTTCATCATGGTCAGCGCGGCGCTTGCGGGCTTGCGCAGGCAAGTTCCCTGTTCCGTCAATGGGCGTCGCTGTAGGGCAACAGGGCCAGGTAGCGCGCCCGCTTGATGGCCGTGGCCAGCTGCCGCTGGTACTTCGCCTTGGTGCCGGAGATCCTGCTCGGCAAAATCTTCCCCGTCTCCGTGACGTAGTCCCGCAACAGGTTGACGTCCTTGTAGTCAATCTCTGTCGCCCCCTCGGCGGTGAACCGACAGAAGCGTTTTCTCTTGAAATATCTGGCCATGCTGTTTCTCCTGGTGGAATATCGTGCTGGTTGTGTTGGGCGCCCGCTCAGGCGGCGCCCTTGGCGGGCGGGTCGGACGGGTCAGTGGTGTTTGCGGCGTCGTCTGCGGCGGCGTCTGCATCGGACGACTCTGCAGTGTCAGCCGCGCCCTCCGCCGGCGCCGCATCGGCATCGGACGACTCCGCAACGCCTGCTTCGCCCTCAGCCGGCGGCCCATCGGCAACGGACGGCTCTGCAGTACTCGCCGCGGCATCTGTAGCATCCTCGGCCGGCGGCCCATCGGCAGCGGACGACTCCGCCGTGTCTGCGGCGCCTGCTTCGCCCTCGGCCGGCGGCGCATCGGCGGCGGGCGACTCCGCAACGCCTGCTTCGTCCTCGGCCGGCGGCGCATCAGCGGCGGATGACTCCGCCGTGTCTGCCGCGTCCTCGGACGGCGGCCCATCGGCATCGGGCGACTCCGCAACGCCTGCTTCGCCCTCGGCCGGCGGCGCCTCGGCGGCGGACGACTCCGCCGTGTCTGCGGCGCCCTCCGCCGGCGGCCCATCGGCGGCGGATAACTCCGCAACGCCTGCTTCGCCCTCGGCCGGCGGCGCATCGGCGGCGGATAACTCCGCAACGCCTGCTTCGCCCTCGGCCGGCGGCGCCTCGGCGGCGGACGACTCCGCCGTGTCTGCGGCGCCCTCCGCCGGCGGCCCATCGGCGGCGG
>CAZDXS010000079.1:0-6363 GCA_964509455.1 uncultured Enterobacteriaceae bacterium
CCAGCGTGTCTATCTCCGCCCGCAACTCGGTGACGGAGCGGGCGGCGGTGGCCTGGTCAAGCACCTCGTCCTCGGCGGCGTCCGTCTCGGCGGCGGGGGCGTCTTCCAGGTTTTCAATGTCCTCCTGGTCCAGTTCCCTGCCGAAAAACGCCATGCTTGTCTGGTCGCCCGCCGCCAGGGACTCCAGCTCCTGCCGCCGGGAGTCCAACCGCCGCCGGCGACTTTCCAAGGACTGGTAAATGGCTTCCGGAGAGGACGCCAGCCGGCGTTGCAGGACCGTCATGGCGAAGCCCACGGTGCCTTTTTTCTTGTCGTCCAGCTTCTCGGCGCGATTAAACTCCTCGCGCACGTAATCGGTTACCGCCTGGTATAGACGTTTTTCCGGTTCTGAAAGTCGGTAGGGGACGGTGTGCGCCGCCCGTTCCGGGAACAGGGGTCTGCCGTCGAATTTAATCAGATCCTCCTTGACCACGCGCCGCACCAGCCCGGCGACGTCCGTCTTGCGGGCGCCGTCCCTGAAACGCCCCTCGAAGCGGTCTGCGTCCAGCAACGCCATGAAAAGCTGAAAGTCCTCCTCTTTGCCGTTGTGCGGGGTCGCGGTCATCAGCAGGAAGTGTCGCGTCAAGGAAGAAAGCAGTTGCCCCAGCCGATACCGCTTGGTGTACTTGACGTCCGCCCCGAAAACCGTGGCCGACATCTTGTGGGCCTCGTCGCATACGATCAGGTCCCAGCGACAATCCGGCGCTTGCAGTTTGCGTTGCATGTCCTCGTTGCGGGAAAGCTGATCCAGGCGCGCCAGCGCCAGGTTTGTTTCCAGGAACCAGTTGCCGGTGCGACCGGTCTCCAAGCTGTCCCTGGTCAAAATTTCAAACGGCAACTGAAAGCGGCGGCACAACTCGTCCCGCCACTGCTCAACCAGGCTGCCGGGGCAGACGACAAGGCATCGCCGCAGGTCGCCCCGGGCGATCAGCTCTTTCATCAGCAGGCCCGCCATGATGGTCTTGCCGGCGCCGGGGTCGTCCGCCAGCAGAAAACGCAGGGGCTGGCGCGGCAACATCGCCTCGTACACGGCGGTAATCTGGTGGGGCAAGGGTTCCACGTCGGAGGTGTGAACCGCCAGCAGCGGGTCGAATAGGTGGGCCAGGCGAATGCGTTGCGCCTCGGAAACCAGGCGGAACAGGGCGCCGTCTCCGTCGAAACTCCAGGGGCGCCCGGCAGCTGCTTCCAATTGCTCTTCGCCGGCCATCAGCGCACCTCCAGCCTGTCCTCGGTTACCACCTCAAGGTCTTGTTCGTTGAACACGGTCGGGATAATGTTGTCCTTTCTGCGATTCAAGCGGACGAGTGCGCCGACCTCCGGCGCGGCCGCGGCGGCTTTCTGAAAAGCTTCCACCGCATCCCAACTGTGGGACGTGGCGAACACCTGTATGTCCAGCTCCTCGGCCAGGCTGAATATCATCTGCCAGGCCTTGTGTTGCGTCGTGTAATGCAGTCCGTTCTCAAACTCATCGATTAGCAGGAGCCCGCCCCTGGCGTTCACCAGGGACAGGATGAGGCCGAACAAGCGGCCCATGCCGTCGCCAAAAGACCGCAACGGAACAGGATGGGGAATGTGCTCTGAGCGCGCCATGGCGATGCGGGAACGGCGCCGCCCCCTGGATATCATGTTCACCGCCGAGATACCGGGGTCTATGATCTGCAATGCGGCGATGACATGCTCTTGCAGGGGAGTAAGGGTAATCTTGTCCCACAGGCGGGTCAGTTCAGTCGTTTCCAGTCCATTGTCCGAGCCAACAAACACCCAGGGGAGAACTTCCCCAGCCGGCAACTCCAACACTCTCTTATTCTGCAACAGAGTGTTGAATTGCCACAGCGGATAGACCCGGGGGGCCGCGCTTTCCCCCTTGTTCCAGATTGTCGCTTGCAACGCCAGGTCGTTGTTCATTTCACCGCCTGCGGCTCCATCTTCCACTCCTGCGGCTTTTTCATCCGGGCGCCGCCCCTTGAATTCCAGCTCCAACCGCAGGGGATGGGATTCGCCTTGCGCGGCGATGACCATGGGGCCGGGATTGTCAGCAAGCGATGGGAAGCCGTGGAACAGCGACAACATCCCCTGGAGCAAGGATTTCACCCCGTCTTCTCCCCAGTCGCGGCGCGATTCCTCCTCTCGATAAGCCAGCATGGCGTCGAGCACCTCCGGATCGGCTTTCGAGGAAAGCAGGATCAACGCCTCCAGCAACGAGGTTTTGCCTGATTTGTTCTTGCCCGTGATCAGGTTCACGCGGCCCAGCTCCTCCGCCTTGAAATCGCGGAAAGCCCGAAACTTTTGCAGGGCGATGGAGGTTATTTTCAGGGTCATGGTTTGCTTGTTCCGTGTCTCATCAGTGTTTCCGCGGCCGCGACTGTAACAGGTTTTGCCGGCCGGAGGTGAAAATATTGCAGGCGGTCAGGGCGCAGGGCTGTTTTTTTATCCTCTTTCATCGAATAAGCGCCGCAACCACTCGACGAACTCAACGACTTGCGGTGCGCTTGGGTCAAGGTAGCCCGCTTTAATGGCAGTACCGAAAGGTTTGCCCGGCTCTTGTTGCCACGCCAGAAAGGTGTGCAGCAGGGCTTTCGCCTGGTCCTTTTGCGGGAACAAGCGGTGTCCCGCGGGAATGGCGGCGATGCTCTGCCGCGCGTGTTCAAGCAAAGGGCGAGTCTGTTCTCCCGTCATGGAGCAAAGAAAATCCTCCAGGGCGCCGCGGCCCTTGTTGTCCGGCATCAGCCAGACGCCTACTCTGGGAAGCGACCGAACATCCGCCGCCGGAGGATCTGCCGTAAAGCCCGCCTTCGGAGGATTCGCAGGCGGCGGCGGGTATCCCGCTTCTTCCAGATGTTGTCGCAAGGAGTTCCAGCGCGGCAACAACCTGGTATTGGCGTCAATCAGCACGCCCACCGTCCGATGGACGCCCACCCCATACGCCCTGAGGTGGCTGGGAAAATCGTTTAGAACCTGGGTAACGCTCCCGCAGTCATCGACGGTGAAGTTTTTCAGAACGCGATGATGTTCACAGAGGTGATGGACCACGCGCTCATCGTCTTTCCCCTCCACCAATAGCAAGTTGTCAGCCATCAACGCACTTCAATCCGGGACCGGGCGATTACTTCGAGGTCTTTTTCATTGAACACGGTCGGGATGATGTTGTTCCTTACGCGCGTCAGGCGAATGAGTGCGCCGACCTCTTTCGCGGCCGCAACGGCTTTCTGAAAAGCATCTATGGCGTCCCAGCTGTGGGACGCGGCGAACACCTGTACGTCCAGTTCCTCGGCCAGGTTGAATATCATCGGCCAGGCCTTGTGTTGCGTCGTGTAATGCAGTCCGTTCTCAAACTCATCGATTAGCAGGAGCCCGCCCCTGGCGTTCACCAGGGACAGGAAAATCCCGAATAAGCGGCTCATGCCGTCGCCAAAAGACCGCAACGGAACAGGATGGGGAATGTGCTTTGAGCGCACCACGGCGATGCGAGAGCGGCTCCGCTCCCCGGCCGTCATGCTCACCGTCTCGATGCCGGGCTCTATGAGTTGCAATGCGGCGACAACAGGTTCTTTCAGGGGAGTGTGCGCAATCTTGTCCCACAAGCCGGCCAGTTCAGTTGTTTTCTGCCCATTATCCGGGCCAACGAGCACACAGGGAAAGCGCTCCCCTGCCGGCGGCATCGACGATTTCCGTTGCGGCAACAGGTCGTCAAACTGACCCAGCGGATAGAGCCGGGTGTGCGCGTCCGCCGCTTCCCAGGTTGTCGCTTGCAATGCCAGGTCGTTGTCTATTCCACTACCCGGGGGCTCATCTTTCACCCCTGCAACCTTTTCATCCAGGTCCGGCCGGCCGAATTTCAGCTCCAGGTTCAGAGGATGCGCTTCGCCTTGTGTGGCGATGACTAGGGGTCCGGGATTGCCGGCGGGTGATGGAAAGTCGTGGAACAGCGACAACAGTACCCGGAGCAAGGCGTAGGTCTTGTCTTCTTCCCTGTCGCGGCGCCATTCATCCTCTCGACAGGTCAGCATGGCGTCAAGCGCCGCCGGCTCGGCCCTCGCAGAAAGCAACCGCAACGCTTCCAGCAGCGAGGTTTTGCCTGATTTGTTCTTGCCCGTGATCAGGTTCACGCGGCCCAGTTCCGCCGCCTTGAAATCGCGGAAAACCCGAAACTCTTTCAGGGTGATGGAGGTTATTTTCAGGGTCATGGTTTGCTTGTTCCGTGTCTCATCAGTGTTTTCACGGCCGGGACTGTAACAGGTTTTGCCGACCGAGGGTGAAAATATTGCGGGCGTTCAGTGCGCAGGGCTGTTTTTTTGTCCTCCGTTGCCCTCGAACAGGCGCCGCAACCAGCCGACGAACGCAACGGCTTGCGGCGCACCTGGGTCAAGGTAGCCCGCTTTAATGGCTGCGCCGAAAGGCTTGCCCGGCTCTTGTTGCCACGCCAGCAAGGTGTGCAACAGGGCTTTCGCCTGGTCTTTCTGCGAGAACAGGCGGTATCCCGCGGGAATGGCGGCGATGCTCTGCCTCGCGTGTTCGTGCAGGGGGTGAGTGCGTTCCCCCGCCATGGAGCAGAGAAAGTCCTCAATGGCGCCGCGGCTCCTGTTGTCCGGCATCAGCCAGACGCCCGCGCGACAAGGCAACGAGCGACCCGCTGACGGAGGATTGGATATGAATCCCCCTTTCGGAGGATTTGCGGGCGGCGGCGGGTATCCCGCTTCTTCCAGATGTTGTCGCAAGGAGTTCCAGCGCGTTTGCAACCCGGCGTTGGCGTCAATCAGCACGCCCACTGTCCAGGCATCATCATCGCCCTGCGCCTTAAGGTAGGATGGGAAACCCTTTAATACCCGTTCAAAACCCTCGCGTCTTTTAACCTCGAAGTTTTTCGGAATGCCATGGTGTTCACAGAGATGATAGACCACGTGCTCATCATCTGTCCCCTCCACCAACAGAACGTTGCCGGCCATCAGCGCACTTCAAGCCTGTCCTCGGTTACCACTTCGAGGTCTCGTTCATTGAACACGGTCGGGACAATGTTGTCTTTCCTGCGATTCAGGCGGATGAGTGCGCCGACCTCTTTCGTGGCAGCGGCAGCTTTCTGGAAAGTCTCCACGGCGTCCCAGCTGTGGGACGCGGCGAAAACCTGTACGTCCAGTTCCCAAGCCAGGTTGAAGATCACTTTCCATGCCTTGTGTTGCGTCGTGTAATGCAACCCGTTCTCAAACTCGTCGATTAGCAGGATCCCGCCCCTGGCGCTCACCAAGGACAGGACAATGCCGAACAAGCGGCTCATGCCGTCGCCAAAAGAGCGCAACGGGACGGGAAAAGGAACGTGATCCGAGCGCACCACGGCGATGCGGGAGAGGCCCCGCGCCTCGGTCGTCATACCCACCGTCGCGATGTCGGGGTCCATGAGTTGCAATGCGGCAACAACAGGTTCTTCCAGGGGAGTAAGGGCAATTTTGTCCCACAGGCGGGCCAGTGCGGTCGTTTTCAGCCCGCTATCGGGTCCGGCGAGCACGCAGGGAAAGCGCTCCCCCGCCGGCGGCTCCAACGCTTTTTTGTTCTGCAACAGGGCATCGAACTGACATAGCGGATAGACCCGGGGGGTCGCGTTCCCCTCCTCATCCCAGGTTGTCGCCTGCAATGCCAGGTCATTGTCTATTTCACCGCTTGCGGTTTCATCTTTCACCCCTGCAACCTTTTCATTCAGAGCCATCCAGTTGAATTTCAGCTCCAGCTTCAGAGGATGCGCTTCGCCCTGCGCGGCGATGACCATGGGGCCGGGATTGTCGGCAAGCGATGGAAAGCCGTAAAACAGCGACAACATCCCCTGGAGCAAGGCGTCTGTCCCGTTTTCTTTCCCGCCGCGGCGCCATTCCTCCTCTCGGTCGGCCAGCACGGCGTCAAGCGCCGCCGGCTCGGCCTTCGCAGAAAGCAACCGCAACGCCTCCAGCAACGAGGTTTTGCCCGCGTTGTTCTTGCCCGTGACCATGTTCACGCGGCCCAGCTCCTCCACTTTGAAATCGCGGAAAGCCCGGAACCCTTGCAGGGCGATGGAGGTTATTTTCAGGGTCATGGTTTGCTTGTTCCGTGTGCCATCAATGTTCTCAAGGGTTCGACTGTAACAGGTTTTGCCGGCCGGGGGTGAAAAGATTGCGGGCGGTCGGGCTGTTTTTTTCAGCGGAACGGACATCCTCTTTCTCCCCGCGCCTCTTGCAACAGGCGCTCCAGTGATGCCGATCCCGCCCGCCGCCGCACGACAAAATCCCCGCGCCCTGTTTTGCCTCCCCGGGCGCAGGTTCCGGGCAAGACAAGCTGACCGGCGGCGCCATAAACCGCGTCTCC
>CAZDXS010000080.1:0-9404 GCA_964509455.1 uncultured Enterobacteriaceae bacterium
GCGGCGCGGCGGCGGCGCGGCATTCCCCCCACTCCCCCGCCGCGGCGCGGCGCCACGGCGGCACGGCGCAACGGCGGGCGGGCGCGAACCACGCTCCCTGGCGGGCGCCAGCGGGCGCAACGCGATGAGCGACGGGCGCAAACCACGCTCCCCAACCAGGGCGCGGCACCGCGGATGCGAGGCACTCTCTCCCTCCCCAACCAGGGCGCGGCGCCGCGGCGGCGCGGCGCTGCGGCGGCGCGGCCCTCGTGCTCGTGTTATGGATGCTGGCGCTGTTGACGGTGATGGTGACCAGCTACGGCATGGTCACCCGCGTTGACGCCCGGCTGACCGCGCGCCAAGTGCAGGCAGGCAAGGCGCGAGCGCTGGCGGAGGCGGGGGTCTGGCTGGCGGTGGGCGAGTTGCTGAAACCCGCCGCCGGGCGCGCCTGGCGCGGGGAGCACAGCCTCAAGTACGGCGCAGGGCAAGTGCATATCCAGGTACGGGATGAGGCGGGGAAAGTCGACTTGAACACGGCCCGCGCCGGGTTGTTGCGCACCTTGTTGCGGTCGGCGGGAATGACGGGCGAGCGGGGGGAGGCGATGTTGCACGCCATTCTCGACTGGCGCGACCGGGACGACGTGCGCCGCCGGCTGGGGGCGGAGGACGCGGCGTACCGAGAGCGGGGACTGGATTACGGCGCCAAGAACGGGCCGTTCAACAGCATTGAGGAGTTGCGCCTGGTGGCCGGCATGGCGGAGGATATTTTCCAAAAACTGGCGCCGGCGCTCACCGTCTACTCGCACCGGCCCGGCATCAACCTCAAGGCCGCTCCGCCCGCAGCCGCGGCGGCGCTGGCGGGCCTCGCCCCGCCACCCGGCGGCGACCGGGCGGGAACCGGCGCGGCCGGGCAAAACGAGAGCGGAACCTTTACAATACGCAGCGAGGGGGTCGTAAGGGACAGCCGCTACCGCCTGGACGCGGTGGTCAGGCTGAGAGAAAACAGCGCACCGTTTTACTCGGTGCTGTCGTGGCGCGAAGCCCGGAATGAACCGGTGCGCCCATCCGGAACCTGAGGCAGACATGTTGCATGCGAAGCATCACCACCTGCAGGCGGGACCGCGGCAATGAAGCAACTTGCCCCGTTTTTCGCCCGCGCCCGCGCCGGCATAAAATCCTGGGGCCAGGTCCCGGGCAGGATTTCCAGGCGCCTGCAAGATTTTCTTGCCTGGTGGGGCGCCGGCCTGCTGTATTTTCTGCCCGCCTCGGTGCAAGGCGTCTTTCGCACCGCCGCCCACCGCCTGGCGGTCGAGGTTCAGCCCTCTGCCTACGTCATTCGGCGCATTGACGGGCGCAGCGGCGAAACCCTGGAGGAGCGTCGCTTCCCGCTGGGCGAAGACGCGGCGCGCGCGGATTGCCGGGCGTGGTTGCGCACGCTGGAACAGGGAGACCCTGCCCCGGTCGCCGTCCTGTTGCCGGAGGAGCGGGTGCTGACGAAGTCACTGCTGTTGCCGGCCGCGGCCGGGCGCAACCTGCGGGACGTCATGCAGTTCGAAATTGACCGCCAGACGCCGTTTTCCGCTGACCAGGTCTATTACGACTGCCAAGTGGTCGACGAGCGCCGCGACGACGGGAAGATCCGGGTGAAACTGTTCATCACGCGCCGGGATTACCTGGACGAACTGATGGATGCGCTCGGAGATTACGGGGCGGCGCCCACCGGGGCCGGCGTTGCTTCGCAAGAAGCGGGCGACGCGGCGCCTGACCTGCTGTTCGGGCGGCAACGACCGGCCAAAAAACCATCGGGCAGGACCACGGGCGTCCTGGCCGCCGTTGCCGCCGCCTTGTTCCTCTGCCTGCTTTACCTGCCGCTGTTGCGTTACGACCTGTTGTTGCGGCAGTGGGAGGACAAGGTGCAACAAGAGCGGGCGCAGGCGCGGGAACTACAGGCCGACATCGAGGCAAAAGAGCGTGCGGCGGCGCGCAGCCTGTTCCTGTGGGACAGGCGCACGAAGCAGTTGCCGGCGGTGGAAGTACTAAAAGAGCTGACCCTCATCCTGCCGGACGACACCTGGCTCAACCGCCTCGTGGTCAGCAACGGCGAGCTGCGCTTAGAGGGGGAGTCCGGCACGGCCACCTCGCTGATTCAACTGCTGGAAAGCTCCATTTACTTCCAGGAAGCGCAGTTTCGCTCCCCCGTCACGCGCAACAACGTCACGCAGAAAGACCGCTTCCAGGTCTCCGCCGGGCTAACGGAGAAAGAGAAAATATGAAGCAGGCGGAAGTTCAGCGGCGCCAGGCGGCGCTTGCCCTGGGCCTGGCGGCCCTCCTGCCGGTCCTGGCGTACGCGGCGCTGGTCGCGCCGGCGCTGGCCGGTCGGCAGTCGTTCCAGTTGCGCCTGGACGAGTTGCAGTTCCAGCACGGGCAACTGGTGCAGAAAACGACGCAGTTGCGCCAACGCCAGGAAGAACTGGCGACGCTGGACAGGGGGCGACCGGACCTGGGCAGTTTCCTGGAAGACAAGCCGGAAGCGCTGGCGGCGGCCGACTTGCAACGGCAAATCAAGGGATTAGTGGAGGGCAACCAGGGCGAGCTGGTCAGCACCCAAGTGGCGCCGGGCGACAAGGAGTCCATGTTCCCCGAGGCGGTTCTCAAGGTTCACCTGCGCACCGACATTCACGCATTGCAGAAAATCCTGTACCAGCTGGCGAACGCCCGGCCGGTGCTGTTGCTGGACAACCTGCTGGTGCAAAAGCAGTTCGACCAGGCGGCGCCGACGGCGGCGGGCATAAAAGACCTGGAAGCCCGGTTTGACGTTATCGCCTACATCTATCGGGACGCGCCTACGTGATGCGCAACGGCAAGGCCAACCGCCGCGCACAGGCTTTCCTGGCGGCCCTGGGTGCGCTGTTCGCGGTCCTGCTCGGCATGGAGCTCAGCCGCGATTACGCCGCCGGGGACGCCGCCGCCCCCGCGCCGGCGGAGGTCGCCGCCGCCGCGCCGCCCAATGCCGCCGGGCAGATTTTTCCGCCGGCGCCGTTTTCCGAGTACTGGGTCATCGGCCGGCGTTCCCTGTTCCATGAAAACCGGCAGGCGCCGGACGCGGCAGGCGGGCAGTTCCAGGACGGGCTGATGGAGGAGAATGAAGCGTTCGGTTTTTCCCTGTCGGCCGTCCTCATCACCAACGGCAGGCGCATCGCGCTCATTCGCACCAGCGACGACAACCGGTTGAAGAAACTGGCGCAGGGCGAAAACTATCGCGGCTGGACGCTGACCGAGGTGCGGCCCCAGGCCGTATCGTTGCAACGGGGCGCCGAAATAAGGCAACTGGAGCTGGTCGCGGCGCCGGGCGGGAAAGAGCCGCGAGGGGAGTTATTGCCGGGCGGCCCGGAGGAGTTGTGGCGCTGACGCCTCCTTATTCTCGCACAAAGCCCACCCGCCGGGGCGGCGCGCGCCCGAAGTCCTGGCACAGGAATTTTGCGTCAGAACGCGGCGGCGCACTCTTGCTCCCCGGCGCCGGGATTTTGCGTGAGAACGCGGCGGCGCACGGCTGCTCCCCCTGGCGACGGGATTTTGCGTCAGAACGCGGCGGCGCACGGCTGAACAAAGGAGGTGTACATAAAGTACATCGACTGCAGTGAAGCCGTAGCGCCAACAAAGTTATGGCGCAAAATAACCAGCCAGACTGGCGACGGGAATTTTGTGTGAGTACGCGGCGGCGCACGGCTGAACAAAGGAGGTGTACATAAAGTACATCGACTGCAGTGAAGCCGTGCGCCAACAACTCCGCCTGGCGACGGATGTTTTCTGGAAAGCGAGCCGGGCAACGAGTGCGGGAGAGAGGTGTACGCCTAGTACATTGACCGACCGCACGAGGCAGTCCGGCGATGCATAACGGAAAACAGACAAGCCAGGAGTTATCGCGCAAAACAACAAGCCAGGCTACTTTCTGCCCACAAAAACCCTGGAGGCGGCCGTTACCGCCGGCGTCATACCAGAGGCCGCCTGCGCCGCCCGGTGCGCCACCAGGTACAACACGTCATTCGTCGTCGCGGCGGCGGCAGCATCGCTGCTGCCCAAAAAGACGGTCGCGGCGTAACCATCCCCGTTCAAGTCCGCGTCGGCGCACGCCTCCAACTCCAACTCGGCGGTGTACGCATGCACCCTGTCGGTGGCCGGCGCCAGCGTCGTCTCCTTGAACATGCAACCGGTCCCGGCGGTCGCGCCGTCCAGTTTCAGGTCCGCGTTAATAGTCAGCGTGGTGGTCCCGCCGCCGGCATTGGCGTGTCTGGTCCACGTAGTCGCATCGGTCCAGGTGTGGGCGACCAGGTCCCGGACCGTGGGATTCGCCGTGCTGCCGGCCGCCAGCGTGAGCATGACCGCGGCGGCGTCAGGAGCCTCCCCCAACGTGCCTTCGAGGGTCGTTACGGCGTCCTCTCCCATGCCCGTCACTTCCAACACCGCCGTGAACGCGCCGAGGTCCTCCAGCGCCATGCCGGTGGCGTAATCATGCCCGGAGACGCCGGCCGCGGCGGCAGACAGGTCCGTCTCGTTCGCCGCCGCCTGGTAAGCAATCCGATAGCGCCGGGCATCAGACTGGGACGACACGGAATGATCGCTGAGCGCATCGAGTGCGCCGTTCACCAAGACCGCGATCACATCATCGTCCCCAATCGTGCCGGTCCACACGCCGTTCGCTACCGACTGGTCCGGCGGCACCGGCGGGTTGACCACATTTACGTCATCATTGTTGCTGCACCCTGCGACAAGCAACAGCAGGGCAACAACGGCGCCGGAGAAGCGGCGGCGCACCGGAAAAGAAGAATCGTTCATCGGGTCGTCCCCCTAATAGTTAAGTATCAAGTTTCGCAACCATTCCGCCGCCCCGCACAGACTGGGGCGGACAATCAGAAAAACGGCGCCGGCAACCGATGTCGGCACCGCCAACCCGTATATATTGCACAAATCCCCGGAAAAGTCAACCGCTGCGGGCGGACTCACCACCGGTGGGACAACATCAGGCGCCGCGATTCAGTCGCCCAAGGCGCTCCCGGGGGGCGCTGCACGGGCCGGGCGCCGGCGCGAACCGGCGCAAGAGCGCGGCTCCGTGGAAGACGGCAGGCAACCCCGGCCGGCGGCGGTCGCGGGCAACCTGCATTGCGTTGCTTGCCGCGAGCGGCGCCGCCGCGCCCCACCGCCCCAGGCCGGCGCCGCGCCCGGTGGCCCGTGCCGACAGCCGGGGCTACCCGGACGGCGCCAGGACAATGAAATTCAACCCGGCGCCCCGCTGGGGCGTTCAATGTTGTAAAATAGCGGCCGGTCGCCCCGCCAGACGGGTTTGCGGGGCTTTCCCGCAACGCGGCCCCTCAACAAGAAAAACGAAAAAACCATCACGACAGACGGAGATGAATTCATGGCGCGCACGGTAACCATCGTTGACAACGAGACCGGCAAGCAGGTTGAGTGCCCGGTGCTGGAAGGCACCTACGGCGCTCCGGTCATTCATACCCAGTCGCTGTACGGCGAGCTGGGCATGTTCACCTTTGACCCGGGGTACGCCACCACCGCCAGTTGCCGCAGCGCGATCACCTACCTGGACGGCGAGCAGGGCGTCCTGATGCACCGGGGGTATCCCATAGAACAGCTGGCGGAGCAAAGCACGTTCCTGGAAGTCGTCTATCTGCTAATCCACGGCGAGTTGCCCAACCAGCAACAGATGGCCGAGTGGGAACACGCGATCAAGATGCACGCCATGACCCACGAACACCTGTCCCGGTTCTACAGCGCATACCGCTACGATGCGCATCCCATGTCCATCATGGCGGGCGTCACCAGCGCCATCGCCTCCTACTACCACGAGCGCACCGACATCAGGGACCCGGAAAACCGGCTGATGACCGCCAAACGCATCATCGGCAAGATTCCCGGTGTCGCGTCCAAATGCTATCGCTACGCCTCCGGACTGCCCTTTGTCTATCCGGACAACTCGCGCAGTTACGTGGAAAACTTCATGTACATGACGTTTTCCTGGCCCTCCGAGGAATATCACCCGTCGCCGGTGGCCGTGCGCGCCCTGGAGTTGCTGTTCATACTGCACGCCGACCATGAGCAGAACGCCAGCACCTCCACGGTGCGCCTGGCCGGCAGCACCGAGGCCAACCCCTACGCCTGCATCGCCGCGGGCATCACCACCCTGTGGGGGCGCTCCCACGGCGGGGCCAACGAGGCGGTGATTCGCATGCTGGAGCAGATCGAACATCCCGGCAACGTCAAAAAATACATTCAACTGGCCAAGGACAAGGACGACCCTTTCCGCCTCATGGGCTTCGGCCACCGGGTCTATAAAAATTACGACCCCCGGGCGCGAATCATTCGCAAGACCTGCCACGACCTGCTGGGGGAAATGAAACTGAACCAGCCCCTGTTCGAGATCGCCATGGAACTGGAGCGCATCGCCCTGGAGGACGATTACTTCATCGAACGCAAACTCTATCCCAACGTCGACTTCTACTCCGGGCTGATTTACCAGGCCCTGCAAATTCCCGCGTCCATGTTCACGGTGATGTTCGCCCTGGCGCGCAGCGCCGGCTGGGTGGCGCAGTGGATGGAGCTGATGGAGGAGGAAGAGTTTCGCATCGGCCGCCCCCGGCAACTGTACACCGGGGAAAAATCCCGTGATTACGTCCCCATGGAGAAAAGATCATGACGCGGCCCGCCGCGCGCATCGCCGTAACCGGCGCCGCCGGGCAAATCGGCTACGCCTTGCTGTTCCGACTGGCCGCCGGCGAGTTGCTGGGGCGGGACCAGCCGGTCGTCCTGCAACTTCTGGAAGTACCGGCGGCGTTGCCGGCCCTGGACGGCGTGCGCATGGAGCTGGAAGACTGCGCGTTCCCCGCCTTGCAAGACGTGCTCGTCGCCGATGCCACCGATGCCGCTTTCAGGGACGCTGATTACGCTTTCCTGGTGGGCGCGAAACCGCGCGGCCCCGGCATGGAGCGGGCCGACCTGTTGCTGGACAATGCCGAGATTTTCAGGGCCCAGGGTCGCGCCCTGAACGACCATGCGAGCCGCGGCGTCCGGGTCCTGGTGGTCGGCAACCCCGCCAACACCAACGCGCTGATCGCCATGAAAAACGCGCCCGACCTGGCGGCAAGCCGGTTCATGGCCATGATGCGCCTGGACCACAACCGGGCGCTGGCGCAACTGGCCGCCCGGCTGGGTTGCCCGGTGAGCGCCGTTCGCCGGCTGACCGTCTGGGGGAACCATTCCACCACGCAATACCCGGACCTGCACCACGCCCTGGCGGCGGGACGGCCGGTGATGGACGCCATCGAGCGGGACTGGTACGAAAACGACTACATCCCCGCGGTGGCGCAACGGGGCGCGGCGATCATTGCCGCGCGCGGGGCGTCCAGCGCCGCCTCCGCCGCCAATGCCGCTCTGGACCACATGCGCGACTGGGTGCAAGGAACGCCCGCCGACGACTGGACCAGCATGGCGGTGGCGACCGACGGCTCCTACGGCATTTCGGAGGGGCTGGTCTATTCCCTGCCCGTCGCCTGCGAGAACGGGGAGTTCCAGGTGGTCCAGGGGCTGGAACTCAGCGAGTTCAGCCGGGCGCGGATGGCCGCCACCGAAAACGAGCTGGCGGCAGAGCGAGACGCGATCAAGCACCTTTTTCGGTAACGGCTCCGGGCAACCGGCGGTTCAGCGCCGGGCGTCGTTGCGCCGCCGTTCGCCGGCGTGAGCGGCGCCCCCGCACGCGGCGTCCCCATAACCGCAAATCCATCGCCAGGCGCGACCTGCGCGGGGTGCAAGCCGCCGGCCCCGAGCGCTGGGCAGCGGGCGCGGAAAAACACCGCCCTTGAGCCTGGGAACGCACACCGGTCATGGCCCTTGGAGACCCGTGCAAAAAAGTGCTTGCAAACGGAATCGGCCTGGGGTATGATGGGGGCGGAAGCGGTGGTGGAGTCCCTGAAGTGGGGGAATCCGCCCAGTCATTGCGGACCATACGGAGCAATGCGGAACAGAAACCAGACATGGGTAATATTCTCGTTACATTCATGGCAACGCTTGTTGCCGACAGGTTCAGCCCTGCCCACGCGCCCGGCGCCGGCGCGACGGCACAACTGCAGGCAGGCGCCAGGCGCACCGCGCTCCACTCACCGACCAGCCCGGCCGCGGCCAGGTCTGGTTTAACCATCTTCCGGCAGCTTGTTGCTGCGCAACGCGCGGTCAGCATCCCTGTCGGCGACTCAAAAACGCCAGGAAATATTCGGAACCTGGAACAACCCTTGCACCGGAGGTCTAAGGAGCAACATGAACAGAAACGAAACCCGCAGTGAACCAAGCCTGGGAGAGGAAGTGCGCCAGCTGGAAGTATCGCTGGCCAGGTATCGACGCTTGCCCTGTGAGAACGAGGAGGAAGAGGCCCAGAAAAAGAAACTGCTGGTTCGCGCGGAGAACCTGCTGGCGCGTTACCGGCGAATAAAATACGAAGCAATCGCCAACGCGGTCATGATCGCCGTGTTCCTCGCCGGACTGCTGGTTTTCTTTCTCAGCCCCTGAGGCGCCGCCAATGCCCGGTAGCGCGGGCTTTGCCCGCCCGCCGGCGGCGACTGCGTTCCGGCTCCCTGCACCGTGGGTGCGCCGCGGGCGGCGCCCCGATATTCGCTCGCGTCCTGGGGCGATGCGCCGCCCTGGGCGATGCGCCGCAGGCGGCAAAGCAACGCCCGACGGTTCGCCGTCCGCCGCCATTGCCGCCCGTAATACCGGGGAACCGTTACAGCACCCTCACTCATGGAAACCTTGACAAAATCCTGGAAACCGTGGCGGCGCAAAAAGTCCGTCGCAAGCGGCAATAAGTATGAAGCGTTTGAACTGGGCACACTCCTGCCGGGCATTCTGGACTATCTGAAGAGGAAGCACAGGATGAAGGTGGAGAATGTAGCGGTAGTCACCACGCGGGAGGTCCAACGCCATATAGCGAACAAGCACAGTTGCGCCGCGAAGCTGACGGAATCTGACCTGGACCGCTTGCCGGAAATCATCGCCGCCCCGAAAGCAGTGCTGTACGACACGAAAGACCCGGCCTTGCTGTACGTGTTCGACCCGGCGGACAAAACCAAAAAGCGCTTGGGCAAGGTGGTGGTGCGGGTCAACTTCAGTGTGAAGACAAAATTTGAGGGGAAGCCTGGGGACCCCGAGAAGCCCAGGGGAGAAAGAATTATCGCCAACGTGGTACGCACCGCCGGCTGCGTGGAATCCTACAACTTGAAAGCCCCCCGCTACGAGCTGATAGAGGGGGAACTAGAATGAAACGGCCGCCGAGACGAGACGCCACCCTCGATGCAGTACGAACACTTGCCAAAGCAAGTCTACCATCTACCGGGAAGGGGCGGATTACCCGGCCTACTCGGCGACCA
>CAZDXS010000081.1:0-2717 GCA_964509455.1 uncultured Enterobacteriaceae bacterium
TCCTGCATTTTGGTTTCCGCGTCCCGGCCGCCTTTGCCGTCGTCTTTTTTGCCGGGGCTGTCATTTTTTGTCCAAGACATATCGAAGAGGAACTTGCCGCTGTCGGCATTTTCAAACTCGCTTTTCTCAGCGCACACTGAACACTCCATTTCATGGCCAAGTTCACCCAGCGCGGTCAAAACCTCCCTGGCCAAATTTTCAAAACCGCGAATTTTCTCATCGCGGATTTTCTTTTCGGTGGCCTCGCACCTTTTTATGATGCGAGGCATAAGCAAACGCGGTTTCAATTCGTTCATAATTGCAACTCTCTCGCAAGTGAATAACGGGGGAGCCATTATGCCCAGCCCATGGGTCTGCGTCAAGGGACAGTGTCGATCCATGCCCTATCCCACAATATCTGGTAGTGTTCTGGGCTGGTCTGCCGCTCAGCGGGACGCGCCCAGTGCCTCCGAAACCGGTTGCATAGGCGCGGGTTGATGCGGCGGTCGTTGGCGCCCTGCCCCGTTGCGTGTGCGCGGGGGCTGGCCTGCTCAAGGCGCCGGGGCGCCTGGCGGACGCGCCGCCGGCGCCTATCGGGAAACTCCGAATGGTTGCCGGCGGGCGTGTGTGTATGTGGGTTCATTACATACTGGACCCTGGGAGTTTCCCAGGCAACGCCTGGACGGAGGATTTATCGCCGATGTCCGGCCGGCGCCTGGCGAAGCCGCTCGGCGACGCGCTCGGCGTTGCCGAACGTCAGCTGGTTGCCCAAGGCGCGGTTGAAGCGCTCGCAATGGGCGTTCATGTCGGCTGCCTTGTGACAGACCCGCCAGTGGGCGATGCCGCGTCGCGTCGGCTCGCTGTCGAAGTCCCTGCTGGGTTCCGAACCGCTGTCCGTGAGGGGCGGCGTGTCGAATCCGGGACCCGGTCCGGCCGTGCAGGACTTGCGCGGCCGGGCGGTTGCTGTTGCAGATGCCGACCACAATGAACACGAAGCGCGGGCGCGGGGCGCTGAACAGAAACAGGCGGTGCCCCACGAGGTCGCGTATCCGCGCGCCGGCGGCGCACGGGATAGCGGGCGACGCACTAAACGCGGCGGCGCGACACCGGCGGCTACGGGCTACGACGCGGCGGGTTCAGGCCGCAGGGCGGCGCCGGCCGAGGCAACGCCGGGCATGGCGCCGGCGACCCGGCGGCGGGCAGTACGCCGAGGCAACGCCGAACGCGTTGCGGGCGGCGCACCGGGGCAACCAATGGGAAGTCCCGGCGGCGGTTGCCGTCGGGCGGACGCAATGCGCCGGGGCGCGAGGGCGATTGCTACCCGCCCAGCGCGGCAATCAGCGCCTTCACCACCGAGTTAATCAACCCGCTTTCGACTGATGCATTCACTACGTCAAAAAGAACCAGAATGCCGACGATCCATATAATCAGCTCGCTCTTCAGCGCACTGAGGTCAGCCTTGGTGGCCATCGTTTCACGCATCGTCTCACGCATCGTCTCCACCTTGCCGTCCAGCACCTGGTGGTCCGCCTTGGTGGCCACGGTGTCACGCACGGAGGTCATGGCTTCGCTCACGACAGCCTTGACGAGGGCCACGTCCGCCTGGGCTTGCGCCCTGGGGACCCCCGCCTTCTCCAACTGGTTTACGGCATTCATCGTGTCAAAAAAGTGGATTGACGCCTTCGTTTCTGTTGCGGCGTTGCCGCCGCGGTTAGTTTTTTGCATTGGAATGATTCCTCATTGCATTTCCATTTTGCAGGGCGTCCGCGTTGCCGAGCTTGCTCTAATGGCAACGCTTTCCCCTGCGGTTTCAGCCGCACTGCTAACTGCGACACGATCCAATAATGGCATATTTTCGCCGGGGGTTCAAGATTTTTTTCGGAGCATGGCGGCGCGGGGGACAGCGCCGTCCTAGATGTGCGTTGTTGCGGTCAGGGGCGGGTGCGTCCCGGTGATGCGCCCTCGCCTGCGGTTGTGCGTCCCCAAGGGTGAGGGGGTGCGCCGGGCGGTGGGCGGCGGGTCGCGCCAGGGCGAGGCGGCGCGGCCGGGCCGCGGCTGTTGCGGGCGCGGCGACAGACCGCAGGGCAATGCCAGGGCGGGAATGAGCGCCGCACATGCTGGAAGCCGTCGCGGAGACGGTGCGCCTCACGCTGGAGTCGGTGGACGGCATGCGGGGCGGGCGGCCGCCGCCCAGCGCCGCTTGCCCAAGGAGTCCTCTGGCTGTGTATCCCCAGAGGCTGCCGAACAACCTGTTCCAGACTCCCTGTGCGCACAACAGGTTCGCGGGGGCTGAAACTGGATGTTGCGCGGCGCCTGCCCGCCCCGGCCGGGACGGGCTTCGCGCACAAGCGGCGGATGGGACGCAACAACTACTGCATTAAATGGGAGGCTCGCACGGCGGTTGCGGCGTTGCCGCCGCCGGCGAGTCCGGGCGAGCGGCGGGCGGGGCGGCCCTGGTCGTTGCCCCGGGGCGGCGCTGTACGGGCCGACGCCGATGCCGGTTCGCTCAACTCTGATGCGGCAGTCTGATGGTGTGAAGCCGCGCTGTATAAGCTCAAACACATCTGTCGTTTTTTCCACAAGGAGTGAGCCGTGCAAATCCACCGTTTGGGCTACCGCATGAGGGTTTTACAGGCTTGCCCGGTTAGGGCAAAGTACGCCCATGAACAAGACAGCCCAAAAACGACTCGAGATACTCAACTTCTGGGGGCGCCACGGCGCGGATGCGGCCGTGGAAG
>CAZDXS010000082.1:0-23615 GCA_964509455.1 uncultured Enterobacteriaceae bacterium
CAGCTCGCCCAGGACGCCCTGGTAATCGATGACATAGCCGAAGTCTTTGCCTTCATGCGGGCGATTGACGCGGGCGATGGCTTGCAACAGGGTATGCTCCCTCAGCGGACGGCACAGGTAGAGCACCGTGTTCCGGGGCGCATCAAAGCCGGTCAACAGCATATCCACCACGATCAGGATTTCCGGCTCATCTCCCTCTCCTTTGAATTGTTCAATGATGTGCTGGGGATATCCTCCATTCGCGCCGTAGCGCCTCATCATTTTGTCCCAGAACTTGATTACCTCATCTTTCGGGTCTTCATCGACCTCTTCATGACCTTCCCTTGTGTCCGGTGCCGAGATGACAACCGCGGAAGTTGCCGCGCCTATCTCTTCCAGATTTTTATGATATTTTAGGGCGGTTGCCTTGTCGGGGGCGACCAGTTGCGCCTTGAAGCGGGTGCCTTTCCAGTACTTGCGGTAATGTTCACTGACGTCAAAAGCCCGCGTATAGACGACCCGGTCCGCCCGGTTCAGTGCGCCGGCGCGGGCGTATTTTCGTTTCAAATCCGCTTTTTGTTCCCGGCTGAGGTCGGTAGTATGTCGCTCGAACCAGAGATCAATATCCGCCTTGTTTTGCTTCATCTTCACGAGGCGCCCCTCGTACAGCAACGGCACCACGGCCCCGTCTTCAACGGCCTGCCGGATGGAGTAGGACGGTTCAATCAGTCCGCCGAACCGTTGGAACGTGTTTTTCTCCTCTTTGGTCAGCGGCGTTCCCGTGAAGCCGAAGTAGCAGGCGTTGGGGAGCATTCCCCGCATTTTTGCCGCCAGGTACTTATAATTGGTGCGATGGCTCTCATCCACCAGGACGAAAATGTCCGGTGATTCATCGACGAACCCGCCGCTGTTCAGGGCCGCGTCGAACTTGTATATCAGCGTGGTGACAATGCTGGCTTTCTCTTCAAGGAGCTTCACAAGATGGCGTCCCGATGTCGCTCGTTGCTTGTCCAGTCCACAGGCCTGGAAAGTATTGCCCAGTTGCCGGTCCAGGTCCTTGCGGTCCGTCACCAGGATGATGCGCGGGTTGGAGATGTCCGGGTTCAGCGCCAGGGCCCGCACCAACATGACCATGGTCAGTGATTTGCCGGAGCCTTGCGTGTGCCAGACGAATCCTCCCTCGTTGCTCCCATTCGCGTTGCGGCTTTCAACCTGCGCCATGACGGAGCGCACGGTGAAGAACTGGTGGTAGCGGGCGATCTTCTTAGTCCCGTTTTCGAACAGGATGAAGCGGTAGGTCAGCTCCAGCAGACGTTGCGGGCGGCACAGGCTGTGGATGGCGCGGTCCTGTTTTGTGGCGAGCCGTGCTTCCCCGCGCTCCATTCCATCGAAGCGTGCTCGCAACCCCGTGAAATCGCCGGAAAACAGCTTGTCTTTCTGGTTGTCGCTGAGCGGTGCGTTCACAAGCCGGGCGACCTCCTCTTCGCTGTCTTCCAGTTCTTTCCAGACGCTCCAGAACTTGGTCTCGGTGCCCGCCGTTGCGTATTTCACTTTATTTTTGTTGGCGGCCATGACCAGCTGAACATAGGCGAATAAGTGCGGAATGTAATCGCTCCCCTGGTTGCGGATGTTCTGGGATACCGCTTGCTCGACCTCGGTATTGGGGGACTTGCATTCGATGACGCCCAGGGGGATGCCGTTCACGAACAGCACGATGTCCGGCCGGGCCGTTTCCTCCGAGTTGGCGCGTTCAACGGAGTACTCGGCGACGACGTGAAACACGTTGTTCTCAGGGGACTCCCAGTCGATGTAGCGCAGGGTGAAGCTTTTCGATGCGCCCGCCACCGTCTGTTCCAGCGCAGTGCCCAGGGTGATGAGGTCGTAAATCGTCTCGTTGGTTTTTTGCGTGCCGTCGTGGCGGATGTTTTTCTCCACGGTTTTCAGCTTTTGAACCGCTTCCTGGATGTTGGCCTCGGAGAACAGGTACTCCTCCCCCTGGTAGCGGATGCAGTTGATGCGCATCAGTTGCTCTCGCAGGATACGCTCCAGCAACACGTTGCTGGTTTTCCCGCCGCGCTCCGCCATAGCCTCGGCCGGCGGCAGATACTCAAAGCCCAGATTCATCAGCAGTTGCAGGGCTGGAACTTGGGAAAGGGACGCCTCGTTGAAGTGGAAGCCGTGCGCCGGCATTGCGTGATAGGGGCTTGATTCACTCATGAGATGTCTCCGGTGTTGTTTTCTCCTTGTTTTTTGTATTTCTCTAGCGATTCTACCGCAAGCATCATAGCATCCATACGGTCGTTGTCAGGTCTTGTCTCTGATAGGTCGAGCATTTTCTCGATAGCTTGCTCTGCGAGTGAGGAAGGCACCGGGGAGGGAGTTTGTATCAGGGAGACGATGGCCTGTTCGCTGACTCGTGGAATTTTATGGTCAATCAATTCGATGGCGTGGCGAACATATCTGTCCATATCCACGCACATTCCGGCACCGAGGATTGCACGGGTATAATCGGCCCACTCGCCGGGAGATTCCTGCAACATCTGGAACGCTTGTCCCGGCCTCCCGTCATCCGCCGAAAGGAATTTCGTGAGCTCTTCGGTTGGCACTTTGTAGGGGTCTCTTTCCCCCAATGTATCAACAACATGCTTAACGCACACCATAACTTGCCCCACCTGCGCTTTCAAGGTTGGCAGGGCATACTTAAACACCTTGCGGAGCAAGCTACGTGAGCGCAAATCGAATTTGTTGGTGGATGAATACGTCTTTACAAGGTCAATATCACCCTGGTTATGCGACTTGGACAGTACCGGCCCTAACGTGTCCGGCAAACATTCTCTTGCCAGTAGAAGCTTCATGATCGCATCCAGTAATTGCTTCTCTTGGAATGCCGTGATGAGCGTTTGGGATTTATCATCCATTGCCGTTACCTCCGGGGAAATTATTTTGTGAAAGGGGGATGCGCCATTTGCCGGTCAGCAGTTTTTGCATGAGGCCGCGTTTTTGAATCTGGTACTGGTCGGCAAGAGATTTGAGCAGGGTGATTTCCTGCTTGGCCATATTCAGCGTTTGGGCCACACTTTCTTGCTCTGATGTTGGCGGACATGGGACCTTGAAATTGAGGATGTCCTTGTCTTTGACAGTGGGATAAGTACCGCCTGACTGTCTGGCTTCAAGCCATTTGAAAAACCTCCCTTGGTGCAAGCAGTAGAAAAAGAAATCATTGGGCAATTTCATTCGGCAAAATGCCGGCGAGACATACACTTCTGCTTTCGTTTTAGTGATTGCTCCTCGCGTTGGACGCACCGTAGATACAAGCGTTGTTCCCGCAGGCACTTTCACAGCCCCCTGCACAGGTTTTTTGCTTTTGTTTTCGAGATCATAATCCTTAGAGGCAATATCCACATCCCCGATTTCTAAATACTTCATCGTACCCTCGCCGCCACAAATCTTCTCCCCTTTTTCGTACGTGCATATTTCTCCCAGCCGGGCGGTAGTTTTGTAGTTTTTCACAAAGCGGGTGATAAGCCAGTCAAACTGCTTTTCTTTCGCGGCGACCAGCGTCTTGGTTTTTTCAATGGCCGTGTCCCAGGTTTGGAGAGTGTCGGCGATCTCGCGTTGTTCTTCCAGGCTTGGTTTGGGGACTCGCATCTCACTCAATGCCTTGTAATGTCGGCTATATCCCCTTGACGGAACGTCAAGATGGCTGAGGGCGTGAAAAAGGAAGCGCGGCTCGAAGCCAGATGCGGCCAGCAATGGCTTGGTGCCATCGGCGCCCAGAGCGAACTCGTAGTCGACGTACTTGAATATGCGGGTGTGGTCTCCAAAAATGATGATGGGCTCTGGTGGCGTGATGATTTTTGAATTGTCATCCGTATAGCCGGCAACCACTTGCTGACCTTGATCAATGATGGGCCAGCGTCCTTCTGCGAGGTAGGCCGATTTTGCAATTTTCTTGGCCCTTTCATAGCGGAACGGGCGCACAGAAGCGGCAACGGTGGGCAGGTCCCAGCTCTCTGGGATGAGCGTTTGGTTTTTATCATTCATTGCTACCGCCCCCGAGGAAAATATTTCGTGAAAGGGGTATGCGCCGCTGACCGGCCAGCAGTTTTTGCCTGAGTCCGTGTTTTTGAATCTGGCATTGGTCGGCGAAATATTTGAGCGTTGCCAAGTTCAGCAAGAATTACCGTCTCCCATGCCTCAGGAAGGCGGCTGACGTTGCCCATCCACGCTCCTCCGCTCATGCCGCCATCTCCTTCCGCAATAAGTCGGCCATTTTTGTCCGCACGGAGGCCAGCTCGCTTTCCAGGGACTCTATTTCCTGTTGCACCGCCGCTATGTCGATCTCGGCCTCCTCCTCGAAAGTGTCCACGTAACGCGGGATGTTGAGGTTGAAGTCGTTCTCCTCGAGCTCCTCGAAACTTGCCGGGTGCGCGTACCGTTCAACGGGCTGGCGCGCCTCGTAGGCAGCCAGGATCTTGCTGACGTGTTCATCCAGCAGGAAGTTCTGGTTCTTGCCCGGCTGGTAGTCCGCGCCGGCGTCGATGAACAGCACGTCCTTGCGGCTTTCGTTGGCGCCGCCCTGCTCGCGCGACCGGTCGAAAACCAGAATGGCGACCGGAATGGTGGTGGTGGGGAACAGGTTGCCTGGCAGGCCGATGACGGCATCCAGCAGGTTTTCCTTGATCAGCGCCGTTCTGATGCGGCCCTCGGCGGCGCCGCGAAACAGCACGCCGTGGGGAACGACAACCGCCACGCGCCCCTCTTTTTCCACTGCCGCCTCCACCATGTGGCTGATGAAAGCGTAGTCCCCCTTGGACTTAGGGGGGATGCCGCGCCGGAAGCGCCCGTAGGGGTCGTTCTCTGCCGTGTCTGCACCCCACTTCGGCAGGGAGAATGGCGGATTGGCGACAATGTTGTCGAACTTGATCAGGCGGTTGTTTTCAGTCAGCGCCGGCGCAGTGATGGTGTTGCACCACTCAATGCGCGCCGAGTCCGCATCGTGCAAGAACATGTTCATACGGCACAGGGCCCACGTGCTGCCGTTTGACTCCATTCCGTACAGGGAGCGGTTGCGGCCGCCGACGGCCTTGGCCGCTTCCAACAACAGCCCGCCCGAGCCGCAGGCCGGGTCGCAAATGCGCGCCCCCGCTTTGGGCTTGCACAACCTGGCGACCAGCTCCGAAACCTTGTGGGGCGTGTAGAACTCGCCCGCTTTTTTGCCGGCGTCGGAGGCGAAGCGCTCAATCAGGTAGATGTACGTGTTGCCGATGATGTCTTCTGACACCTGGGAGGGGCGCATATCCAGTTGCGGCTTGTTAAAATCCTCCAGCAACATTTTCAGGCGGCGGTTGCGGTCCCGGGTTTGTCCCAGGTGGGCTTCCGAGTTGAAGTCTATTTTGCGGAACACGCCGTCCAGTTTTTTGTTCTTCGATTCGATGGCTTCCAGAGCGATATTCATCAGCTCGCCGATGTTGGGCTCGTTGCGCTTCTCGTAGAGGTCGTAAAAACCGGCGCCCTCGGGCAGGATAAACCGCTCCAGCTCCAGTTGCCGGCGAATGCGCGCACGGTCATCACCGTATTTTTCGTGGCACTTCTCGTAGTGGTCCTTCCACACGTCCGAGATGTATTTCAGGAAGAGGGTGACGAGGATGTAGTCCTTGTAGCCGGCGGCATCCATCACGCCGCGGAAAGTGTTACAAGCGGCCCAGGCGGCGCTGTTCACGTCTTGCTGTTTGATTGTTGCGTTGGTCATAGTTGCCTCCGTTGTTTGCTTCCGGGTTACCTATCCCGGGATTATGCCGTTGGCGGGCGGGTGGAAAGAATCCACCCGCCCGTCGGGCCTGGTTGCTATTTGTTACAGGGCGGGTCGTATCGGTCTATGATTCTCGATTCGATAGCTTCCCGTGAACTTTCATCACAGTAGTACGCAGCATACCCAAGCTCCCCAAGGCATTTGCTACGCCAGCAACTTGCTTTCTCGTGGTTGTTAGTCACCCGGTCTCTGACCTCCTTGGATTCCCCAGCATAGACAACATCCCATTGTCCACCTTTGCTGTCGGCAACATCCCCCTGTTCACCACTCCTTTTTTTACAGAGAATGGAGTACACGCCAGATGCACTCGCCAGCTGAGAGGGAGAGGCAAAAGGGCCGTCAAAATCATACCCTACTATTTTAACACTCATTATATATACCTCATTGGTAAGATTAGTCGATCCCGGGGAATCAACCCCAGGCGTTTCATTACTCGCCGTCAGGCGAGCTTCCGATGCCATTCGCATCAGAATTCCGTGCGCTTGCAACTTTTTCCGTTGCTTGATCGTTTCGAGCAGGCGCTGTTCCTGTTCAGCCAGTTCGAAGAGCGCGGCAATCTTGTGTTGCACGGCTAACGGCGGCAGTTTCACCTCAAGGTTCTCCAGGCTCTGCTTGTTGATCATCTTCACGAATGTGCCCTCCGACTGCGAGGCGAAGTAGCGTTGCGAGCTCGGCTGGTTCATCCACCAGAGCAGGTATTCGGGCGCCGCCTTGTTTTTGTCCGGGCGGATCCGAAACAACGGCATGGCGACCGCCATGCCCCGGGCTTCCTCCGTCAGCAGGGCGGCCATGTTGGTCCGCCCCCGGGAGCGGAACACGAGGTCGCCGGGCCGCGCCAGTTGCCGCGGGTGCGACCTCGGCATGGAATGATCCATGCGGGTGACCCGGTCGAAACGAACCCGGTTGTCTCTGCCGATGTCTTTCATCTGTATCACGCTCATATTCCCCGACGGGGATGCCACGACGCGGTCTCGGAAGGAGACCCCGGACGAGACAGTAGCAATGTCTTTCAGCCGCATCAACATTTTGCTCCAGTAATTCCATCACAGCATAGCAAATCGTCATACCCGTGTCAACCCCCTCCTCGATGGGGAGGCCAGGCGCGGTCCCGCCAGGGAGGCCGCGGGCGCAACGATGGTCATGTCTTTCAGTGCCGTTCATGATTGATTGAGTAATCTGTAATCGCATTATACCATAAAAATAAATTTTGTCAAGGATAAATTGATGTGGTACACTTGTTGCCATGAGCAGTCTCCACCTGAACACGCCCGCCAGGGCGCCCCGCCGGCGGCCTGAAAAGGCGGCGCCGGATGCGCTGTTCGCTGTGCTGAAAGCGCGTGAGGACGTCGCCGTCGAGGCCGTGCGGGACGCCATTGCCCGGGGCGCGGACGTGAACGCCAAGACGGCGCGGGACGACACTCCGCTTCACTGGGCGGCCGGCATCAAGAGGCGCCCCGAAATCGTCCAGGCGCTGTTGGCCGCCGGCGCCGATGTGAACGCCCGGGAGACGGACGGCTCCACCCCGCTCCATAAAGCGGTGATATTCGCCAAGTGCCCGGAAACCGTCAGGGTGTTGTTGGTCGCCGGCGCCGATGCAAAATCCAGGGACTCAAGCGGTGAGACCCCGCTTCACAAGGCGGCGCGGTCTAGTGTTCTGCCCGAGGTCATTGAAATGCTGTTGGCCGCTGGCACGGACGTTCATGCTCAAAATGAACACGGCCGCCCCCCGCTTTATATGGCAGCCAGGTACAACAAAAATCCCGAATGCGTGCGTGCGCTGGTGACGGCCGGCGCGGACGTGAACGCCAGGAATGAAAACGGCACAACCCCGCTTCACCAAGCGGCAGTCACGGGCTGGGCGAAGAGTCGCGGCAATCCACCCGAAACCATCAGGGTGTTGTTAGAGGGGGGTGCGGACGCGAACGCCAAAGACGCGCGCGGTTGGACTCCGCTCCACCTTGCGGCGGAATACAACGAGACTCCCGCAATTATCAGGGCGTTGTTGGCGGGCGGGGCGGACGTGAATGCTCCGAACGATGGCTCTGGGCCAACCCCGCTTCATTTTTCGGTAACGCGCATGGAGACCGTTCCGGAGGTCATCCAGGCGTTGCTGGCGGGCGGTGCGGACGCGAACGTCGTGGACGGGGAAGGCTGTACCCCGCTTCACTCGGCGGCATGGCGCAACGAACACCCTGAGACCATTCAAGCGTTGTTGGGCGCCGGCGCGGACGTAAACGCCCAAAACGAATCCGGCGAAACCCCGCTCCACGCGGCGGCGTGGAACAACAAGGACCCTAAAATCATCCAAGCGCTGTTGGCGGGGGGCGCGGACGTGAACGCCCAAGACGCCTCTGGGAGAACCCCCCTCCACTCGGCGGCAGCCTGGAACGGTCCCTTGCAGTCGCTGTTGGATTTCTGCACGGACGGGATCGAAGAAGGGGCTTTCGACACCTCCCCCCCGCGTTATGCGGGCAGGGGCAAAGAACACGTCGAAGCGGCCCAGGCGTTGCTGGCGGCCGGCGCGGACGTGAACGCCGCGGACGGGAAAGGCTGTACCCCGCTTCATCTGGCAGCGCAGGAGAACGCGCGCGAACACCCGGAAGTCGCCCAGACGCTGTTGGACGGCGGCGCGGACGCAAACGCCCAGGACAATGAGGGCCGCACCCCGCTGGACTGGGCACGGGCGAAAGAAAACGAGGCGGCGGTGCAAATTCTCGAGGCGCACCAGCAATCCCATTATCCCCGGCTTCGCGTAGCCTCGCCTCGCCTCTGACAGCAACCGCGCCGTGAACGGCATGGACCAGCCCGCCAGGATTCAACCTTGCCAGGACGGAGATGTGGTACACTTGTTGCCATGAGCGGTCTCCACCTGAACACGCCCGCCAGGGCGCATCGCCGGCAGACTCGGAAAGTAGCGCCGGATGCGTTGCTGAGCCTGCTGGAGCGGGACAACGTCACCGTCGAGGCCGTGCGGGACGCCATTGCGCGGGGCGCGGACGTGAACGCCAAGACAGAGCGCGGCGAAACCCCGCTTCACCGGGCGGTCGTCATCAAAGGGCGCCTCGAAATTGTCCAGGTGTTGTTGGCCGCCGGCGCCGACGTGAACGCCAAAAGGACAGGCGGATGGACCCCGATTTACGAGGCTGCGTGGTTCAGCGGTTCTCCCGAGGTTATCGAAACGTTGCTGGCGGCCGGCGCGGAGGTGAACGTCATGGACAAGGAGGGCAAAACCCCGCTTCACGAGGCGGTGAGGTACAACGAGAACCCTGAAATCATCCAGGCGTTGCTGGCGGGCGGCGCGGACGTGAACGCCAGGAATGAAAACGGCACAACCCCGCTTCACAAAGCGGCAGTCAGGGGCTGGGTGAAGAGTCGCGGCAAACCGCTCGAAATCATCAGGGTGTTGTTGGCGGGCGGCGCGGACGCGAACGCAAAGAATGCGTTTGGCTGGACCCCGCTTCACGTCGCAACGGAGCATAACGAGACTCCCGCAGTTATCAGGGAGTTGTTAGCGGGCGGCGCGGACGTGAATGTTCAGAGTGCAACTGGCGCAACCCCGCTCCACTTTGCGGTGATGCGGATGGAGACCATTCCGGCAATCATCCAGGCATTGCTGGAAAGCGGCGCAGACGTGCATGCCGGGGCTAAATTTGGAAACACCCCGCTCCACGCGGCGGCGTGGCGCAACAAACACCCTGAGACCATTCAGGCGTTGTTGGGCGCCGGTGCGGACGTAAACGCCCAAAACGAATCCGGCGAAACCCCGCTTCACGCGGCGGCGTGGAACAACAAGGACCCTAAAATCATCCAGGCGCTGTTGGCGGGCGGGGCGGAGATAAATGCCAACGACGAGTCCGGCAGAACCCCGCTCCACAGAGCGGCAGCCTGGAACGGTCCCTTGCAGTCGCTGTTGGATTTCTGCACGGACGGGATCGAAGAAGGGGCTTTCGACACCTCTCCCCCGCGCTATGCGGGCAGGGGCAAAGAACATGTCGAAGCCGCCCAGACGTTGTTGGCGGGCGGCGCGGACGTGAACGCCGCGGACGGGAAAGGATGTACCCCGCTTCATCTGGCAGTGCAGGAGGACGCGCGCGAACATCCGGCAGTCGTCCGGGCATTGCTGGACGCCGGCGCGGACGTGAACGCCCAGGATAATGAGGGCCGCACTCCCTTGGACTGGGCGCGGGCGAAGGAAAACGAGGCGGCGGTGCAAATTCTCGAGGCGCACCAGCAATCTCATTATCCCCAACTCCGCGTAGCCTCGCCCCGCCCCTGACAGCAACAGCGCCGTGAACGGCATGGACAAGCCTACCAGGATTCAACATTCGCATTGCCAACCCGGCGTAGCCGGCACTGGCATTTTGCGTGAAAGCGCGGCGCTGTGTGTGGCGGAGCCCTGGCGCAAAACCACAAGCCGGTTGGCGATGGGAAGAGCAGTTGCCTGCCGACTCCACGAGGTTGTTAACCTTGCCGTAGTTCCTGCTGGATGGGGGCGGGTCGCTTTTGTTGGAGGAGTTAGAGCCGGCGCCGTTCCAGGCGCGGTTGCAGGGGGTAAAGCGGCTTGGATCGATTGAATGGGACCCCCCTACTCATAGCAGCGGAAGACTTGTTGACCCTGGCCTGCGCCCAGCGCCTGATTGAGGACAGTGAGGGACTTTTTTATGTTTATGCCCACACAGGGCTAACAGGCAACGCCGACATTCGAGAAAAAGCTAAAGAGTTGGCTCGCTCAGCGACACCATACCAGCTGAAGTTGTTGATTACGGACCTGGACAGCGGTTCATGCCCTGCCGACCTGATGGCAAACTGGCTGGGACCAGTGCCGTTGCCGGAGAGCATGCTGTTTCTGGTGACAGTAAGGGCAGTCGAGTCTTGGGTGCTGGCGGATTGTAAAAACTTCGCTAGGATCTTCGAGGTCCCGGAAATCAAGATCCCAGGCAACCCCGAAAAATTAGATGACCCCAAGGATGCGTTGTTGCGGCTGATTCACCAACACTCAAAGAGACCAGACAAGGGGGAAATAGTAGTAGTCGCCCATGACCGTGAACCGGGGCCGCGTTACAACGAGGTGTTGTCTGAATTTGTGGAAAAGGTCTGGAGTCCCGCCCAAGCCGAAGAGAAAGCCCCCAGCCTGGCGCGGACGATCCTACGAATCCAGGAGTTCGCACACAAGTTTGCCCCGCTGAATTCTGCGGCGGAAGCGCCGCGTGTATGATACACTTGTTGCCATGAGCGGTCTCCACCTGAACACGCCCGCCAGGGCGCATCGCCGGCAGACTCGGAAGGCGGCGCCGTATGGATAGCAATAAGCTGACCCTTTTTCTGGAACGGGGCGACGTCACTGTCGGATCCCTGCAGGATGCCATTGATCGCGGCGCGAACTTGCAAGCCGTGGATGGGGAATACGGCTGGACCCCGCTTCACCAGGCGGTAGGTCTTAGGGAGCGTCCCGAAATCACCCGGGGCTGTTGAATGCCCGTGCGGATGCAAAAGCCAGGGACGCAGACGGCATGACCCCGCTTCACCAGGCGGCGATATACAACGAACGCCCCGAAACCATCAAGCTGTTGTTAGGCGCTGGTGCGGATGTGAACGCAAAAGACGAATATGGCTGGGCCCCGCTTCACCATGCGGCCTGGCTTAACGCCTCTCCCGTGATCATCAACACGCTGTTGGCCGCCGCCGCGGATGTGCACGCCAGGACTGAAGAGGGCAGAACTCCGCTTCACGAGGCGGCAAGGCACGGCGAAAATCCTGCTGTTATCCAGGCGCTGTTGGACGGCGGCGCCGATGCGAACGCCCAAAACGAAGCCGGCAGAACCCCGCTTCACGAAGCAGTAGGCAGGAACCGGCCCCCCGAAATCATCCAGGCATTGCTGGCGGGCGGTGCGAACGCGAACGCTCCAGATACGTCCGGCTGGACCCCGCTTCACGTTGCGGCGGAATATAATGAGACTCCCGCAATCACCGAGGCGTTGCTGGCGAAAGGCGCCGATGCGAACGCCCACAACAAACGCGGCGAAACCCCGCTTCACTTTGCGGCCGTGCACAAGAGAATCCCCGAAATCATCCAGGCGCTATTGGACGGCGGCGCGAACGCAAACGCCCAAGACAATGAGGGCCGCACCCCGCTGGATTGGGCGCAGGCGAAAGAAAACGAGGCGGCGGTGCAGATTCTCGAGGCACACCAGCAATCCCATTATCCTCGGCTTCGCGTTGCCGCGCCCCGCCCCTGACTGCAACAGCGCCGTGAACGGCATGGACAAGCCCATTGGGATTCAACATTCGCAGTGCCAACCCGGCGTAGCCGGCACTGGCATTTTGTGTGAAAGCGCGGCGCTGTGTGTGGCGGAGCCCTGGCGTAGAACCACAAGCCGGCTGGCGATGGGAAGAGCAGTTGCCTGCCGGCTCCACGCGGTTGTTAACCTTGCCGTAGATCCCGCCGGATGGGGGCGGGTCGCTTTTGTTGGAGGAGTTAGAGCCGGCGCCGTTCCAGGTGCGGCCACATGGAGTGAAGCGGCTTGGACGATTTGAATGGGACCCCCCTGCTCATAGCAGCGGAAGATTTGATGACCTTGGCCTGCGCCTGGCGCCTGATTAAGGACAGTAAGGGACTTTTTTATGTTTACAATCACACAGGGCTAACAGGCAACGCCGAGCTCCGAGAACAAGCCAGAGAGCTGGCGCGCTCGGCGATGCCGCACCAGCTGAAGTTGTTGATTACGGACCTGGACAGCGGTTCATGCCCTGCCGCCCTGAGGAGAGAATGGTTGGGGCCGGTGCCGTTGCCGGAGAGCATGTTGTTTCGGGTGGCGGTAAGGGAAGTCGAGGCCTGGGTGATGGCGGACCGTGGGAACTTCGCCGAGTTTTTCGAGGTCCCGACCAAAAAGATTTCAGACAACCCCGAAGGGTTGAGCAATCCGAAAGATGAGTTGTTGAGGGTGATTTATCAATACTCAAAGAGACCAGACAAGGGGGAGATAGCAACAGTCGACCGTGACCGTGAACCGGGGAAGCTTCGCCCGGGTCCGCGCTACAACAAGGCGTTGTCTGAATTTGTGCTGGATGGATTCTGGAACCCTGAAAATGCATCAGAGACAGCCCCTAGCCTGGATAGGACGAGACAACGCATCGAGAAGTTCGCACACAAGTTTGCTCCGCTGAACCCTGCGGCGGAAGCGCCGTGTGTGTGATACACTTGTTGCCATGAGCAGTCTCCACCTGAACACGCCCGCCAGGGCGCATCGCCGGCAGACTCGGAAAGCAGCGCCGGGTGCGCTGTTCGATGTGTTGGAAGCGCATGAGGATGTCACTGTCGAAGCCGTGCGGGACGCCATTGCGCGGGGCGCGGACGCGAATGCCAAGACGGAGCGTGGCGACACCCCGCTTCACTGGGCGGCTTGCATCGAGAAGCGCCCCGAAATCGTCCAGGCGTTGTTGGCCGCCGGCGCCGATGTGAACGCCCGGGAGAAAGACGGCTCCACCCCGCTTCATCATGCGGCGACATACGCCAATTGTCCGGAAACCATCAGGCTGTTGCTGGATGCCGGGGCAGACGTGAAATCCAGGGACTCAGGCGGTCGAACCACGCTTCACGAGGCGGCATGGTTTAGCGTTCTGCCCGAGGTCATTGAAATGCTTTTGGCCGCCGGTGCGGACGTTCATGCTCAAAATAAATACGGCAAGACCCCGATTTATGTAGCAGCCGAGGGCAACAAAAACCCCGAATGTGTCCGGGCGCTGTTGGCGGGAGGCGCGGACGTGAACGCCGGTGATGAAGACGGCGGAACCCCGCTTCACGAAGCGGCAATCAGGGGCAGGGCGAAGAGTCGCGGCAATCCACCCGAAACCATCAGGGTGTTGTTAGAGGGGGGCGCGGACGCGAACGCCAAAGACGCGCGCGGCTGGACCCCGCTTCACGTCGCCGCGGAGTATAACGAAACTCCTGCAATTATCAGGGTGTTGTTAGAGGGCGGCGCGGACGTGAATGCTCAAAACGGTGGGTACGGAGCAACCCCGCTTCACCATGCGGTAATGCGCATGGAAACCATTCCGGCAATTATCCAGGCGTTGCTGGAAGGCGGCGCGGACGCGAATGCCCCGAATAATCGTGGAAGCACCCCGCTCCACGGCGCGGCATGGTGCAACAAACACCCTGAAACCATTCAGGCGTTGTTGGCCGCCGGCGCGGACGTGAACGCCAAAAGCGAATCCGGCGGAACTCCGCTCCACTCGGCGGCGTGGAACAATAAGGCCCCCAGAATCATCCAGGCGCTGTTGGCGGGCGGCGCGGACGTGAACGCAAAAGACGTCTCTGGGAGAACCCCGCTCCACTCGGCGGCGGCCTGGAACGGTCCCTTGCAGTCGCTGTTGGATTTCTGCACGGACGGGATCGAAGAAGGGGCTTTCGACACCTCCCCACCGCGCTATGCGGGCAGGGGCAAAGAACACGTCGAAGCCGCCCAGACGTTGTTGGCGGCCGGCGCGGACGTGAACGCCGCAGACGGGAAAGGCTGTACCCCGCTTCATCTGGCAGCGCAGGAGAACGCGCGCGAACACCCGGAAGTCGTCCGGGCGTTGCTGGACGGCGGCGCGGACGCGAACGCCCAAGACAATGAGGGCCGCACCCCGCTGGATTGGGCGCGGGCGAAAGAAAACGAGGCGGCGGTGCAAATTATCGAGGCGCACCAGCAATCCCATTATCCTCGGCTTCGCGTTGCCGCGCCCCGCCCCTGACAGCAACAGCGCCGTGAACGGCATGGACAAGCCCGCCAGGATTCAACCCTGCCAGGACGGAGATGTGATACACTTGTTGCCATGAGCGGTCTTCACTTGAACACGCCCGCCAGGGCGCATCGCCGGCAGACTCGGAAAGCAGCGCCGGATGCGCTGTTCGATGTGCTGGAAGCGCGTGAGGACGTCACTGTCGAAGCCGTGCGGGACGCCATTGCCCGGGGCGCGGACGTGAACGCCAAGGCGGAGTGCGGCGATACCCCGCTTCACCGGGCGGCCGGCATCGAGAGGCGCCCCGAAATCATCCAGGCGCTGTTGGCCGCCGGCGCTGATGTGAACGCCCGGGAGACGGACGGCTCCACCCCGCTTCACAACGCGGCGATATTCGCCAATTGCCTGGAAACCATCAAGGTGTTGTTGGCCGCCGGCGCGGACGTGAAATCCAGGGCCTCAAGCGGTGAGACCCCGCTTCACGAGGCGGCGCATTTCAGCGTTTTTCCCGAGGTCATCGAAATGCTGTTGGCGGCCGGCGCGGACGTGCATGCTCAAGATAAATACGGCAAAACCCCGCTTCACGAGGCGGCGAGGTACAACAAAAACCCTGAATGCGTGCAGGCGTTGTTGGTGGGCGGCGCGGACGTGAACGCCAGTGGTGAAGACGGCAGAACCCCGCTTCACAAGGCGGCGCGCAGGGGCTGGGCGGAGAGTCGCGGCAAACCCGTCGAAATCATCCGGGTGTTGTTGGCGGGAGGCGCGGACGCGAACGCCAAAGACGCGCACGGCTGGACCCCGCTTCACATCGCCGCGGAGTACAACGAGACCCCCGCAATTACCAGGGTGTTGTTAGAGGGCGGCGCCGACGCGAACGCCCGGAACGATGGATATGAAGCAACCCCGCTTCACTTTGCGGTAACGCGCATGGAGACCATTCCGGAAATCATCCAGGCGTTGCTGGAAGGCGGTGCGGACGCAAACGCCCCGAACAAGTTTGGAAGCACCCCGCTTCACGGTGCGGCATGGCGCAACGAACACCCTGAGACCATTCGGGCGTTGTTGGATGCCGGTGCGGACGTAAACGCCAAGAGCGAATCCGGCGAAACCCCGCTCCACGCGGCGGCGTGGAACAACAAGGACCCTAAAATCATCCAGGCGCTGTTGGCGGGCGGGGCGGTGGTGGACGCCAAAGACGTCTCTGGGAGAACCCCGCTCCACTCGGCGGCAGCCTGGAACGGTCCCTTGCAGGCGCGGTTGGACTTCTGCACGGACGGGATCGACGAAAGCGCATTCGACACATCCCCGCCGCGTTATGCGGGCAGGGGCAAAGAACACGTCGAAGCCGTCCAGGCGTTGTTGGCGGGAGGCGCGTCCGTGAACGCCGCAGACGGGAAAGGCAACACCCCGCTTCATCTGGCAGTGCAAGAGAACGCGCGCGAACACCCGGATGTCGTCCGGGCGCTATTGGACGGCGGCGCGAACGCAAACGCCCAAGACAATGAGGGCCGCACCCCGCTGGATTGGGCGCGGGCGAAAGAAAACGAGGCGGCGGTGCATATTCTCGAGGCGCACCAACAATCCCATTATCCCCGGCTTCGCGTTGCGTCGCCCCGCCCCTGACAGCAACAGCGCCGTGAACGGCATGGACCAGCCCATTGGGATTTATTCTTCGCATTATCACCCTTGCGCGGCCGGCGCCCGCGGCCCTTACGCGCATCAATTCCCGTTGCGGGCATCGCCGGGCAAGCCGGGTCCGACGCTGGGAAGAGCTGTTTTTTTGATTGAGCCATGAGTTTATTGACGTTGTCGTGGAGCCTGCCGGATGGGGACGGACCGCTTTTGTTGAAGGAGCCGGAGCCGTCGCCGTCCCAGCCGCGGCCACAGGGAGTGAAGCGGCTTGGCCCATTCGAATAAGGTCCCCCTGCTCGCGGCAACGGAAGATCCGTTGAGTTTGGCCGTCGTCCGGCGACTGGTTGAGAATCGCAAAAGCGGGTTTCAGGCCGACAAGCACACGGCCCTGAAAGGCAATACGTACCTCCGAAAAAAAGCTAAAGGGCTGGCGCGCTCGGCAACGCCGTACCAGCCGGCATTGTTGTTGACGGACCTAGACAGCGGTTCATGCCCTGCCGCCCTGAGGAAAAAATGGCTGGGGCGAGTGCCGTTGCCGGAGAGCATGCTGTTTCGAGTGGCGGTAAGGGAAGTCGAGGCCTGGGTGATGGCGGACCGTAAAAATTTCGCCGAGTTTTTCAAGATCCCGAAAGACAAAATTCCAGACAACCCCGAGGACTTGCCTGATCCAAAGGATGTGTTGTTGCGGCTGATTCACCAACACTCAAAGATCCCGAGCAAGGGGGAGATAGTAGTAGTCGGCAGTGGTCGTAAATCGGGGAAGCGTTACGCGGGGCCGCGTTACAACGAGGTGTTGTCTGAATTTGTGGAAAAGGTCTGGCGTCCCGATCTGGCCGCAAAGAAAGCCCCCAGCCTGGCGCGGACGAGACAACGAATCAAGGGGTTGGCAAAAAAGTTTGCGCCGCTGTAATCCTGCGGGGGGACCGCCGCATTGCGGTAAGATAACCCCATGAAGCAACAAGGGCATAGAATGGCCCTGCCGCCGGGCACCCGGGTGCAGGACTACGAGATTCGCCGCATGCTGGGCCACGGCGGGTTCGGGATCACCTACTTGTGTCGGAATCTCACGCTGGATATCGACGCGGCTGTCAAGGAATACTTCCCGGCGGACTTGACCGTGCGCGAGCGGGACCACGTAGTCGCGCCCCGCGCACCTGGCGACGAGGCGACTTTCCAGTGGGGGCTGGACCGGTTCCTGGACGAGGCGCGCGCCTTGGAGCGGTTCAAGCACCCCAACATCATCCAGATGCGGCATTGCTTCAAGGCACAAGGCACCGCCTACATTGTTATGGAGTACGTACGAGGGGAGACTCTGGGAAACAAGTTGAAGCGTCACGGAACACTGGACGGGGAAGAGTTGACCGCCCTGCTGTTGCCAATGCTGGATGGACTGGCGCAAGTGCACACGGCCGGCATGCTACACCGGGATATCAAGCCCGCCAACATCATGTTGCGGGAGACGGACGGCTCGCCCGTGCTGGTGGACTTCGGCGCGGCGCGCCAGGCGATAGGGGAGCGCAGTCGCTCCTTGACGACCATATTGACGATACCTTACGCGCCCATGGAGCAGTATCACCGCCGAGGACAACAAGGACCCTGGACAGATCTGTACGCCTTAGGTGCCGTGTGTTACCGGGCCGTGACGGGCAATCTGCCGGAGGAAGCGGCGGGCCGACTGCAAAACGACCCGCAGGTCCCCGCCGTGAAAGCGGCCCGAGGCAAGGCGGGGACGAGGTTCTTGCAAGCCATTGACTGGGCATTGCAAGTGGAAGAGAGCGACCGTCCCCAAGACGTAGCGGCGTGGCGCACGGCCTTGCTGGGGGTGGCGAAAGCCCGGCGGGAAGCGGCAAGAGTTGCGCCCGACGCGCTGTTCGATTTGTTGGAGCAAGACGATGTTACCGTCGAAGCCGTACAAGATTTGATCGCCCGTGGCGCGGATGTGTGCGCCACAGCAGAATATGGCTACACTCCGCTTCACCGGGCGGCATTGCGTAACAAAAGTCCCAGAATCATCAAGATGTTACTGGCCGCGGGCGCGTCTTTGAAAGCCAAAAACAAGTATGGCGAGACCCCGCTGGACCTGGCGCGGGCAAAGAATAACTGGGCGGCGGCAAAAGTTCTTAGCGAGGCAATCCGGTAGAGGAATCTTGCCCAAAAGTTCATCGTTCGCATTGCCAAGCGGGTATAATCAGCCCCCATGGTCATCACCGGCATCAAGCTGAAAAACTGGCGCAATTTCCGCGAGGCGGAGGCGCGCCTGGACCGCACGTCGTACGTCATCGGCCCCAACGCCTCGGGCAAATCCAACTTCCTGGACGCTTTCAGGTTCCTGCGGGACGTATGCAAGGCGGAGGGCGGCGGCCTGCAAAAAGCCATCAAGGACCGCGGCGGCATCAAGAAGCTCCGCTGTCTTCATCATCGGCGGGATTCGGAAGTTCGCATCGAGGTGCATCTGGCTGAAAGTTTCGCTTCTTCCGGCCCGAGGTGGCGCTACCTGCTGGGCTTCAAGCCGGAGGGCAAAGGCGCCCAGCGCATCCTGATCACCACGGAAGAGGTGTGGGAAGGGGGGCGGGCCCTGTTGCGGCGCCCGCGAAGCAAAGAGCGGCAGGATCCCCTGCAACTGACCAAGACCCACCTAGAGCAGACCGTAACCAATCGCAAGTTTCGGAGCATCGTCGAGGATTTGTCCTCCATCACCTACCTGCACCTCGTGCCGCAACTATTGAAGTACAGCGGCCTTATCGGCGGCAACCGGCTGGAAAACGATCCGTTCGGGCAGGGCTTCCTGGAAAGAATCGCACGGACGCCGGCTAACGTGCGCAAGGGGCGCCTGAGGCGCATTGAGAAAGCGCTCGCCATTGCGGTTCCCAGGCTCAAGGAGTTGCGGTTTCGCCAGGATGAGCTGGGACGGCCGCACCTCGAGGCCCTCTATGAGCATCACCGGCCAAACGCGGGTTGGCAACGGGAAGAGCAGTTTTCTGACGGAACCCTGCGGTTGGCGGCGTTGCTGTGGAGCCTGCTGGACGGGGATGGATTGCTCCTGCTGGAGGAGCCGGAACTGTCGCTGCACCAGGCCATCGTCGGGCAGGTTCCAGCCATCATTGACAGGGCGCGGCGCAACAGCAAGAAGCCCCGGCGCCAGGTGTTGGTCAGCACGCACAGCGAGGCGCTGTTGGACAACGAGATTATTGACAAGGACAGCGTGGTGGTGCTTGAGGTCGGCCCGGAGGGCACGACCATGCGTTCTGTAAGCCCGAAAGAGGCGGCGGGCATCGATGCCGGTTTTTCCATAGCGGAGGTGGTGTTGCCCCAGACGCGGCCGGAGGGAGTTGAGCAGATTGGACTCTTCGAATGAGAAATGCCTGTACCTGTACCTGGCAACGGAAGACCTGTTGAGCGAAGCCGTCGCCCTGCGTTTGCTTCAGGAGAGCGGGGTACAGTTTTATGTTGTCTCGAGCATGGGCAAAAAAGGCAACGCATACCTCAGAAAAAACATTGAAAAGTTCGCGCGCCTGGCGAGAAACGTGCCGGTGTTGTTGATGACGGACCTGGACAGCGGTTCATGTCCTGCCGCCCTGAGGGCAGGCTGGCTGAGGCGAGTGCCGATGCCGGAAGGAATGCTGTTTCGAGTGGCGGTAAGGGAAGTCGAGGCCTGGGTTCTGGCGGACCGTGAGCGATTTGCCGAGTTCTCCGGGGCCGAGGTCTCCGAAGTGCCGCCGGCCCCCGAAGACCTGCTTGACCCCAAGCTGGAATTGTTGAATTTGATTCGACGACGCGCCCCGCGCCAACTCAGAGAAGAGATGACAAGCAGCCAGGGGCGCGGAGCAGGGGCGGGTTACAATCCAAGGTTGATTGAATTTGTGCGAACGGTCTGGAGTCCCGCCCAAGCCGCAAAGAAAGCCCCCAGCCTGGAGCGGGCGAGACAACGAATCAAGGGGTTGGCAAAAAAGTTTGCTCGCTGAATCCTGCGGGGAAATCGCCCCGTTGCGGTAAGATAACCCCATGAAGCAACAAGGGCATAGAATGGCCCTGCCGCCGGGCACCCGGGTGCAGGACTACGAGATTCGCCGCATGCTGGGCCACGGCGGATTCGGCATCACCTACCTGTGTCGGAATCTCACGCTGGACAGCGACGTGGCCGTCAAGGAATACCTGCCGGCGGAGCTGATCGTGCGCGAGTGGGACCACGTGGTCGCCCCCCGCGCCCCCGGCGACGAGGCGACGTTCCAGTGGGGGCTGGACCGGTTCCTGGACGAGGCCCGCACCCTGGAGCAGTTCAAGCACCCCAACATCATCCAGCTGCGGCATTGCTTCAAGGCGCAAGGCACCGCCTACATCGTTATGGAGTACGTACAAGGGGAGACCCTGGAAGACAAGCTGGAGCGCCGCGGCGCACTGGACGAGGAAGAGTTGACCAACATCCTCCTGCCGTTGCTGGACGGACTGGAACAGGTGCACGCAGAGGGCATCTTGCACCGGGACATCAAGCCCGCCAACATCATGTTGCGAGAGGCGGACGGCTCGCCGGTGCTGGTGGACTTCGGCGCGGCGCGCCAGGCGATTGGGGAGCGCAGTCGCTCCCTGACGGCGATAGCGACCTGGGGTTATGCGCCCATAGAGCAATACTCCACCAAGGGCAGCCGACAAGGCCCGTGGACGGACCTGTACGCCTTGGGCGGCGTATGCTATCGGGCCTTGACGGGCAACGCGCCCGAGGCGGCGATGGAGCGGGTGCGCAATGACCCGCAAGTCCCCGCCGTGGAGGCGGCCCGCGGCAAGGCGGGGGCGGAGTTCCTACAGGCGGTTGACTGGGCCCTGCAAGCGGAGGAGGACGACCGCCCCCAGGACGTAGCGGCATGGCGTGCGGCCCTGCTGGAGGCGGCGGAGGCCCGGCGGAAGGCGAAAAGGGTTGCGCCTGATGCGCTGTTCGAGTTGTTGGAGGAAGAAGATGTCGCTGCCGAAGCCGTACGCGACTTAATCGCCCGTGGCGCGGACGTGAATGCCAAAGACGAAAAGGGTAGAACTCCGCTTTACGTTGCGGCAAGGAGTAACGAGCGTCCCGAAATCATCCAGGCATTGCTGGACGGCGGCGCGGATGTGCACGCCAAAACGAAAAGCGGCTGGACTCCGCTTCATGCGGCGGCGTGGCGCAACAGAGAACCCGAAGTAATCCAAGTGCTGTTGACTGGCGGCGCGGATGTGTACGCTGAAACAAATCAAGGCGCAACTCCGCTTCACTCTGCAGCGTGGTACAACAAAGAAACTGAAATCATTGAGGCGCTACTAACTGCTGGCGCGGACATTGATGCCAAAGACAAATATGGTGATATCCCGCTTCACGATGCGGCGGCGAATAATGAAAACCCTGGAATCATCTCGGGGTTATTGGTTGCCGGTGCGGACGTGAGTGCCCGGAATAATGATGGCGAAACCCCGCTCCATGTCGCGGCAAGAGGTAGCGAATACCCCGAAATCATCCAGGCATTGCTGGACGGCGGCGCGGACATTGACGCCAAAAATGAGAGAGGCAGGACCCCGCTTCACTCTGCGGCAAGTTCCAATAACAATCCCGAAATTATCAAGGCGCTATTAGCCTCTGGTGCAGACGTGGATGCCCAAAGCGAAGAGGGAGGAACTTCGCTCCATTCTGCGGCGGCGAATAATGAGAACCCCGAGATCATCAAAGTTCTACTGTCCGCTGGCGCGGGAGTGAATGCTGAAACAAATGGAAGATGGACCCCGCTTCACTCTGCGGCATGGAACAACAAGAAACCCGAAATTATCGAGGCGCTGTTGGCGGCTGGCGCAGACGTGAGTGCCTGGAATAAAGATGGCGAGACCTCACTTCATGTTGCGGCAAGGTACAACGAAAATCCTGAAATCATTCAGGAATTGCTGGGCGGTGGCGCGGACGTGAACGCCCAAGACGAATTCGGTATAACCCCGCTTCACCGTGCGGCGCGATTCAACGAACACCCCGAGATTATTGAGGCGCTACTGGCCGGCGGCGCGGATGTTGCTGCCAAAGACAAATATGGTGATAGCCCGCTTCACGATGCGGTGGCGAATAATGAAAATCCTAAAATCATCGAGGTGCTGTTGGCGGCTGGCGCGGACGTGAATGCCCGGAATGATGATGGCGATACCCCGCTTCACGCGGAGGTAGCGCAATTGTTCGGCGGATCATCCTCCAAAGCCATCAATGCGTTGCTGGCGGGCGGCGCGGACGTGAATGCCACAGCCCACTCTAACGAAACCCTGCTTCACGAGGCGGTGAGGTACAACGAGAACCCTGAAATCATCCAGGCGTTGCTGGCGGGCGGCGCGGACGTGCACGCCACTGACGAGGATGGTGAAACTCCGCTTCACCGTGCGGCGGGATATAGCGAAAATTTCGAAATCCTCGGTGCGTTACTGGACGGCGGTGCGGATGTGGGTGCCCGGAATAAAGAGGGCGATACCCCGCTTCACGTTGCGGCAGGGATTGGCGAACATCCTGAAATCATCGAGGTTCTACTGTCCGCCGGCACGGACGTTGACGCCCAAAATGAGAGAGGTATGACTCCGCTACACGTTGCGGCGGCGAGTAACGAGAAGCTTGGAATCATCGAGGCTCTACTGTCCGCCGGTGCGGACGTGGAGGCTGGAACAAGAAAAGGTAGGTCCCCGCTTCACAGTGCGGCCGCGAATAATGAAAACCTCGAAATCATCAAAGCGTTATTGGCGGCTGGCGCCGACGTTGAAGTCGAGGATGAGAAAGGCCGAACTCCGCTTCACTCTGCGGCGGGGTGCAACAAGAACCCTGAAATTATCGATGCGTTATTGGCGGCTGGCGCAGACGTTGAAGTCGAGGATGAGAAAAACCGGACCCCGCTTCACTCTGCGGCAAGGAGTAATAAAAACCCCGAAATTATCGATGCGCTATTGGCGGTTGGCGCAGACGTTGAAGCCGAGGATGAGAAAGGCCGAACCCCGCTTCACTCTGCGGCACGGTATCAATATAACTCCCAAGCCATCGAGGTGTTGTTGGTGGCCGATGCGGACGTAAACGCCAGAATCGAAAGGCGTTTTCTTTGGTGGTTTGATGCAGAGACGGGAGAAGAATTCGAAATCGAAGATGGCAGTACCCCGCTTCACGAGGCGGCGCGGAGTAATAAAAACCCTGAAATTATTCGGATGCTACTGGGTAGCGGCGCGGACGTGAGCGCCCGGAATGACGATGGCGAGACCCCGCTTCACGAGGCGGCGCGGAGTAATAAAAACCCCGAAATTATTCGGGCGCTGTTGGACGGCGGCGCGAATGTGAATGCCACAGATGAAAAAGGCTACACCCCGCTGGATTGGGCGCGGTCGAAAGCAAATGAGGAAGCAGTAGTAGTGCTTGAGGCGGCAAGCCAGGCGCGGGCGAAAGCAATTGAGGAAGCGGTAGCAGTGCTTGAGGAGGAAAGCCAGTAGAAGAGTCCTGCCG
>CAZDXS010000083.1:0-3339 GCA_964509455.1 uncultured Enterobacteriaceae bacterium
GTTGAACATTCCAGCGACGGCGCGGCCGGCCGAGCTCAGCGTAACGGACTACATCAACCTGGCCAACTCCCTAGACTGACCCGCTCTGCGCCGACACCCGCAATTCTGACCGACCGGCACCAGACGCCGGCAATCCCGGGCCGGCCCGCCCGGCACCGGGCGCCGCAATCTATGACCGGCCGGTGCCGGGCACCGCAATCTCGGACCGACCCGCACCGAGCGCCCGCAATCCTGGGCGGATGCACGGCGGCTGGAACAGTTGAACATTCCAGCGACGGCGCGGCCGGCCGAGCTCAGCGTAACGGACTACATCAACCTGGCCAACTCCCTGGACTGACCCGCCCTGCGCCGGGCGCCCGCAATCTTGGACGGACCGGCCCCGCCCGCCCGCAATAATTTTTTATGAACACCCGTTATCCGGGTACAATGAAACCTCCTGGAGAAACAAACGAATAACCGTGGTGCATCTGTTGCTCAAATTAGCCGCCGGCATAGACCGCTTTAGCGAGCTCACCGGCAAAGTCCTGTCGTGGCTGGCGCCGGTACTGGTGTTGCTGGTCTCCTACGACGTGATGATGAGATATTTTTTTCTCAGCGGTTCCGTCGCCATACAGGAGCTGGAGTGGCACTTGTTTTCCCTGCTGTTCCTGCTGGGCGCCGCCTACACCTTGAAGCACGACGAGCACGTGCGGATGGACCTGCTGTATCGCAGCCGGGCCCTGTCGGAGCGGCATCGGGCCTGGATCAACCTGTGCGGCTCCCTGCTGTTCCTGGTTCCTTTCTGCCTGCTGGTCATCACCAGCTCTTGGCCTTTCGTGGTCCAGTCCTACCTGTCCGCAGAAGGCTCGCCCGATCCGGGCGGCCTGCCCTGGCGCTGGCTCCTGAAAGCGGCGATTCCCCTGGGTTTTCTCTTGTTGCTCATACAGGGGGTGGGCGAAGCGCTGAAAAACCTGGCCGTCATCACCGGCAAGCGCCCATGACCGCCTGGGTCGTATTGATGTTCGCGAGCCTGATGCTCCTGTTGCTGCTGGGGTACCCGGTGGCGTTCACCCTGGGGGCCGTCGCGCTGTTGTTCGGCGGGGTCTTCCTGGGGGTCGACTTTCTCAACCTGTTGCCCCTACGCATCTGGGGCGTGATGACGAACTTCACCCTGCTGGCCGTTCCCCTGTTTGTGTTCATGGGCATTGTGCTGGACAAGTCCGGCCTGGCCCGGGACCTGCTGGAAACCATGGGGTTGCTGTTCGGGCGCCTGCGCGGCGGGCTGGCTTTTTCCGTGGTCGCCGTCGGGGCGTTGCTGGCCGCCACCACCGGAGTGGTGGGCGCCACGGTGGTCACCATGGGCGTCATCGCGTTGCCCACCATGTTGCGGCGCGGCTATTCCAGGGAACTTTCCACCGGCACCATCGCGGCGGCCGGCACCCTGGGGCAGATCATCCCCCCCAGCATCGTCCTGATCCTGTTGGGCGACGTGATGGGGGTGCCCGTGGGACGGCTGTTTATCGGCGCCATGGTCCCCGGAGCGTTGCTGGTGCTGTTGTTCCTGGTCTATATCGCCCTGTACGCCTGGGCGCGGCCGGCGGTCGCCCCGGCAATGGACGCGGCCGCCAATGAGCAACTGCTGAAAAAGGTCTGCGTCACCCTGGCGCCGCCTCTGGCCCTGGTCCTGGGCGTTCTGGGCTCCATTTTCTTCGGCGTCGCCTCCCCCACGGAATCGGCCGCGGTGGGCGCACTGGGCGCCATGGCGCTGGCGGCCCTGCATCGGCGCCTGGACCTGGCGCGCTTGTGCGAGTCCATGCGGCTGACCTGCCGGCTGACCAGCATGGTGTTCATGATCCTGGTGGGCGCGACCGCCTTCGGGCTGGTGTTTCGCGGCATGGGCGGCGACCGCCTGGTGGTGGAGGTGATGACCGGCCTGCCCGGCGGCGCCTTAGGATTCCTCATCGTCAGCATGGCGCTGATTTTCTTCCTGGGTTTCTTCCTGGATTTTCTCCAGATCTGCTTCATCGTGGTGCCGGTGCTGACGCCCATCGCCGCGACGTTGGGCGTTGACCTGCTGTGGCTGGCCGTGCTGATCGCCATCAACTTGCAAACGTCTTTCCTGACCCCGCCCTTCGGCTTTTCGCTGTTCTACCTGAAGGCGGTGGCGCCGCCGCAGATCCGCATTCAACACATTTACCGAGGCATCGTTCCCTTCATCCTGCTACAGGCAACCGCCATCATCCTGCTGGTCCTGTTCCCCCTGCTGGTCACCTGGTTGCCCGACCTGATGGACCGCTTGCAGGGGTTGTAGCCCGCGCCGCGGCGGCATGCCGGGAAATGACGGGCGGCTCGCCTCAGGCTTTCAGGGCGGCGAGCACCGGCGCGGTGCGCGGGCGCTCGCCGCACCACAGGTAGAACGATTCGGCGGCTTGTTCCACCAACATCCCCAAGCCGTCGCAGGCAACGGCCGCGCCGCCGGCGGCGGCCCACTCCAGGAACGGCGCCGCGGCGGCGCCGTAGGCCATGTCGTAACAGCAACCGCCGGGCGCCAGGGCGCCGTCCGGCACCGGCGGGCGTTGCCCCGCCAGGCCCGCCGCCGTGCCGTTGATTACCAGGTCGTACGGGACATCGACCGGTTGCTCAACATCGCGCGCGCTCAGCACCTCGCGGAACCGGGGAAACAAGGCGACCAGCCGCGCCGCCCGGGACGGCGTGCGGTTGGCGACGTCAACGGCGGCCGGCGACTGGTCAAGCAGGTCTCCCAGCACGCTGCGGACCGCGCCGCCGGCGCCCAACAACAATATGCGCCGGTCGCCGACCTCGATGCCGTGGTTGGCAAGATCGCGCAACAGCCCCGCCCCGTCGGTGGAATCGCCGTGGACGCGCCCCGGGCCGTCGAAGCGCAACAGGTTGACTGCTTTTACCCGGTCCGCCCGGGCGGTGCGCTCGTCGGCGTACTCCCAGGCCTCCTCCTTGAACGGCAGGGTGACGTTCAGTCCGCGGCCGCCGCCGCGGCGAAACGCCTCCACGGCAGCGGCGAAGGCGTCAAGGGGAGACAGGACGGCCCGGTAGCGCATCGACCGCCCGGTCTGCGCGGCGAACAACCCGTGAATGCGCGGCGACAGGCTGTGGCCCACCGGGTTGCCGATGACGCCGTAATCCTCCGGTTGCCCGGCGGCGTTACAGGGCGCCGCTTCCTCGTTCACCCGTCCTGATGCGAATGGCGTCCGCCAGGTCGACGACGAAGATCTTGCCGTCGCCGATCTTGCCGGTGCCGGCCGCCTTGCAGATCGCCTCCAAGGTGGGCTCCAACTGGGCGTCGTCCACGGCGATTTCAATCTTCACCTTGGGCAGGAAATC
>CAZDXS010000084.1:0-15500 GCA_964509455.1 uncultured Enterobacteriaceae bacterium
GCCAGCGTGGACAGCCTGACCATCACCATTCCCGCAGGTGCGAACAGCGCGACGGAGATGTTTGACCTGGTCACGTTGGCGGACGGCGAAACCGAGGCGGAAGAGACCATTGTGCTGAGCGGCGCGGCAACTGATTTCAACGTCATCAACGCGGAGATTGCCATTCTCAGCGACGGCGCCGTCGCCTTGCAGACTGCGCCGGCGCGCGTGCTGGAGGGCAGCATTGAGGACGTCACGGTAACGGCGTCCCTACCGGAGCGGGTAATACGCCAGGTCCCCACCCGGGTGGCGGTCACCGCGGCGCCCGGCACGGCCGCGGCGGATACCGACTACACCATCGACCGAAATAGGTTCGCCATCACCATTCCCGCGGGGGCGGCCGGCGCGACGGAGACGTTCACCTTGACTACCTTGACGGATGCGGACGAGGAGGACGACGAGACTGTTGTGGTGAGCGGCACGACCGAGCGCCTGCGCGTGGAAGGCGCGACGGTCACCATCCTGGACAGCAGTCCCGTCACCCTGGCGGTTGCGCCGGCGCGGGTTACCGAGGGCAGCGCCGCGACCCTGGAAGTAACGGCCACCCTGCTGGAGGGGATAACGCGCCCGGTGGAGACGCGGGTCACGGTGACAGTGGCGGACGGCAGCGCCGCGGCGGGCGCGGACTACCGGGCCGACCGCGACCGCTTCACCATCACCATTCCGGCGGATACGCCCAGCGCCGCGGTGACGTTCACCCTGAATGCGCTGGCGGACAACCATGCCGAGTCCGACGAGACCGTGCGCCTGCTGGCGACCTTGGGACACAGCGCCGCCGTCATTGACGAGACGGAGGTGGTCATTCAGGATCAAGCCGTGGCGGAGCGCCTGCGCGAGGTGAACGAGACCATCCTGCCGGAGCTGGCGCGGGCCATGAGCGCCGGCGCGCGCAACGCGGTGACGGAGTGCATAGACGAGGCCTTGGAGGGCTCCGGCAAGATGCAGCTGGGCGGGCAGTCCTCGGCGGCGGGGTTGGTCATGTCCGGCGTGCGCGCCCTGGCGGGGGAAAGCGATGCTTCCTGGCGCCGGGCCCTGGGCAGCACGTCCCTGGCCCTGTCCATGGACCATAACGGCGAAGACGAGGAGTCCGGTGCGTCCGGCGTCACCCTGTGCGCCGGCGGCGAGTACCGCGACCTGAAGGATGAGAGCGGCCGCGACCCGATAGATTGGGACGGTTTCGTGCGCTCCGTCCACGGCGGCGGCAACATCGCCCTCAGCGACAACCTGTTGGTGGGCGCGACGCTGTCCTGGTTCGACGGTCGCTTCGACTACACAGACGGGCGCGGGCGCGGCCTGGAGAGCCGGCACCAGACAGAGATGTTGGGCATTCATCCGTATCTTGGCTGGTCCTGGGCGGAGCACGCCCGGGCGTGGGCCATGGCGGGTTACAGCTGGGGCGAGACGACCCTGGAAGACTTCAGCGGCGGTTCCCTGCTGCGCGCCAAGAGCGACAGCGCCATGACCACCGTTGCGGCGGGCGGCAACGTGCGCCTGGCGGAGCAAGAGGGCAACCGGGCGGCGTTTGACCTGAAGGCGGAGACCTGGGCGACCTGGCTGGTGCTGGACGGCAGCGAGTACCTGGAGAAGGTGGATGTTGAAGTCACCGGCGGCCGCCTGGCGTTGGCGGGCAGTTACGAGATTGCCCTGGCGAACGAGGGCATGTTGCGTCCGGAGCTGGAGATAGGCGCCCGCTATGACGGCGGCGACGGCGCCGCAGGCTTCGGCGTCGAGACCCTGGCGGGCCTGCACTACGGACAGGGACGCTGGCATGCGGTGTTGCGCGGGCGCACCCTGTTGGCGCACGAGGGCGACCTGCATGACTGGGGCGTACACGGGTCCCTGGCGCTGGCAAGTTGCGCGAGCGGCCTGGGTTGGTCCGCCAGCCTGGGGACGGACTACGGCGCCTTGGGCGGCAACACGGCGCAACTGTGGAACAACGGCATGCGCGGCGCACCCGCGGCGCAGGCGACGGCCCTGGGACTGCGCACGCGCGCCGAAGCGGGCTACGGCGTCGGCGTGGGACAAGGCCTGCTGACGCCGTACGGCGCTATGGACCTGGGCCAGGGCGGCAGCCGCGCCTGGAGCCTGGGTGCGCGGGCGCGCCTTGACTCCGGCTGGCGGTTGCACCTCAAGGGCGAGCGCCAGGAGTTCACGGACAGCACTGCTGACCACCGCCTGTGGCTGGACCTGGAGGTGCCGTTCAGCGGCAACCTGCTTCGTTAGGCGCCGGCGCCGGCGCGCGACTGACGCCCCGCCGCCGGCCTTTCGCGCCTGCCCAACAGCGTCCGCCCGAACCCCGCCTCCGGAATTTTCCGTGAGAGCGCGGCGCTACAAATTTATCGCGCAAAAGAACAAGCCAGGGGGTGTTTTCTGCTATACTTGTGCATGGTCGTCGGGTAGCCGGGTAATCGTCGTTGTCCCGGAGATGGTTTGCCTGCCTCGGCAGGTTCATAGCGTACTTCAACGAGGGTCACGTCTCGTCTCGGCGGCCGTTTCATTTCAGTACTCCCTCTATCAGCTCGTATCGATCATCTTCCAGATTATGTGTTTTCACATAGCCGGCGGTGCGTACTACGTTGGCGGTGATTCTCGTGCGCTTTTCTTTCCCAAACTCCATCGGTGTGTTGAAGTTGACCCGCACCACCACCTTTCCTAAACGATGCTTAGCCTTGGCCGCCGCCGGGTCGAACACATACAGCAGGGTCGACTTTTCCTCGTCGTGTAGGTCGTACAGCACCGCCTTCGGGCGGGCGATGATTTCCGGAAAGCGGTCCAGGTCGGTTTCCGTCAGCCGTGCGGCCGACTTCCCCGGACGCGACAGATGGTGCTGAATGCCCCGCGTGGTGACCACGGCCGCATTCTCCACCTCTATGCGGTGTTTGTTCCCCAGGTATTTCAGCACGCCAGGCGGGAGTGCGCCCAGTTCAAATGCTTCGTATTGATTGCCTCCTGCGACGGGCCTTTCGCGCCGCCACGGCTTCCATGATTTCCTCATGGCGCCTAGGATACACGAACATTGTCGCGTTGTCTCCTAAATTTGCCGGCGGCGCCCGCCCGCAGTCCTGGTGCAGGGCTACTCCCTTGGCGCAGGAATTTTGCGTGAGGGCGCGGCGCTACAAAGTTATCGCGCAAAACAACAAGCCAGGGGGTGTTTTTTGCTATACTTGCGTATGGTCGTCGGGTAGCCGGGTAATCGTCGTCGTCCCGGAGATGGTTTGCCTGCTTTGGCGGGCCAGCGTACTGCAACGAGGGTCACGTCTCGTCTCGGCGACCGTTTTGATTCCTGTATTCCTGGCACAGGAATTTTGCGTGAGAACAAGGCGGCGCACGACTCCTCCCTTGACGTCTACGTATGATTTCGCGAAAAACATTATCGGCTATGACCTTGCTGCTTTTTTCCAGCGAAACCAGAGAGTAATCAAGCGCGAGACGGCCGCCGTGTTGAGAAAATTACTGGAGCCTGCATGAGCGCACCGTCAAGAGCGGCGTTGGCGCAACGCGCGGATTATACGCACCGGCACAATGCCGGCGCGGGTCGTTACGGCTGGTTGCGCCTGACCCCCGCCTATTCGCTCAAAATCGTTAATGAAATTCTCACCGCCCGCGACGGCGCCCCGGGCAACGCCGTGCTTGACCCGTTTTGCGGCACGGGAACCACCGCCTTGTGCGCCGCTTGCCGCGGGCGGCAGGCCGTCACCACGGACATCAACCCTTTCCTGGTATGGCTGGGCGCCGCCGAGACGGATTATTATTCGCCCGCGCTGATTGCGAAATTGCGCGGGCGGGGCAAGGAGCTGGCGCACCGCGCACAAGAAGAGGGAGGGCCGTGCGCCCCCGCGCCCCCCATGCGTAATGTTGAACGTTGGTGGGACCCTGTCACCCTGGATTTTCTGCGCCGTCTGAAAGGCGAGCTTGATGCGGCGTTCAGCAAAGGGTCAAAATGCCGTTCTCTGTTGCTGATCGCTTTTTGCAACACCTTGATCAAGGCCTCGAACGCGGCCTTTAATCATCAGTCCTTGTCTTTCAAGTCCGCCGCCCAGGCGCCTCTTGCGCTGGACTGCAACCTGCCCGAGTTGTTCGCCAGGTCCCTGGATTTCGTGCTGGACGGCGCCGCGCAAAACCCTGCCGGCCGGGCGCGGGCGTTGCAGGCGGACGCCCGTTGCCTCGCCCCCGAACAAGTGGGCAATATTGACTGTGTGATCACCTCGCCGCCTTATGCCAACCGCATGTCGTACATTCGCGAGTTGCGGCCTTACATGTACTGGCTGGGATACCTGTTCAACGGCCGTGACGCCGGCGAGATGGACTGGGAGGCCATCGGCGGCACCTGGGGCGTCGCGACCAGCAGGCTGAATGATTGGGCCGAGCCGCAGGACGGGTTCCAATCCGCGTTGTTGCAAGCGGCGGCCGGGAACATCAACCGGGCGGAGAACAAGAACGGGCGGTTGCTGGCGGCGTACGTGCTCAAATACTTCAATGACATGTGGCGCCACTTCAAGTCGCTGACCGGTGTGCTGAACGGGGGTGCGCGGGTCCATTACATCATCGGCAATTCAACGTTTTACGGCGCACTGGTCCCGTCTGAGCGCATCTGCGCCGAGATGTTGTCTGCCCTGGGCTTCACCGCCGTGGAATGTGTCCCCATCAGGAAGCGAAACTCAAAAAAGGAGCTCATCGAGTTTGACGTGCGGGCGCGCTGGCGCTGACTCTGCGTCTCCGGTCCGCAACGAACTCCCGGTGCCGGGCTTTTGCGTAAGAGCGCGGCGCTACAAAGTTATCGTGCAAAAGAACGCGCCAGGAGGTGTTTCCTGCTATGCTTGTGCATGGTCGCCGAGTAGGCCGGGTAATCGCCGCTGTCCCGGAGATGGTTTGCCTGCTTTGGCGGGCCAGCGTACTGCAACGAGGGTCACGTCTCGTCTCGGCGACCGTTTCATTCCAGCTCCCTCGCCGCCCGCTCATAGCGGTCACCTTTTATACTGTGCAACCCCGCATAACCGCCGGCGCACCGCAGACAACCTGGCAGCGACGCTTGATTTTATCCCGTCCGCCACGGCCCCATACACCTGCCCCGCCTTTCCTGTATAATGCCCCACTCCTTGACAGAATCCGCGCCGCGACCCGCGAAAAACACGCTCTCACCATGCCGCAACCGAAGTCGGAACCGAAACTGATATTATCGGACAACGAAAGGCGGGAAATCCGCAACTGCCTGGAACAGAACAAGCCGTTGCCGGACAAGTACCGCTTTTTGTTGTTTCCAGACAAGGGCGAAGTGGAGCTGGTCTGGAACGGCAAAACCGGCGAGGTCTGCAATGCCGTGTTGCCGTTCCAGACCATCGAACACGTGGATGAGCCGCGAGCGGAGATTCCCGAGGACGCCAAAAGACAAATGGACGCTTTTGATGAGCGCGGCCGGCAGCTCAGCGGCTGGACCAACAAGCTCATCTGGGGCGACAACAGGCTGGTTCTCTCCAGCTTGAAAAACGGCGCCCTGCGCCGGGAGATCGAGGACCAGGGCGGGCTGAAGCTGATTTACATTGACCCGCCGTTCGATGTGGGCGCCGATTTTTCAATGGACATCGAGGTGGGCGACGACACGTTCACCAAAAAGCCGAACGTTTTGGAGGAGCTTGCCTACCGCGACACCTGGGGCAAGGGGGCGGACAGTTTTATTGCGATGATTTACGAACGGCTCATCCTCATGCGCGACCTGCTGGCGGACGACGGCAGTATCTATGTGCATTGCGATTGGCGGGTGAATAGTCTTATCCGATTGGCGATGGATGAAGTTTTTGGAAAAAACAACATTAGAAATGAAATTGTTTGGAGGAGATCATATAGCCATAATGATGGAAATAAATTTGGGATTATTACAGATTCAATTTTTTGGTACTCCAAAACCCCAGATTACATGTACCAGAAAGTATTCTTGCCGAGGACAGAAGAAGAGACAGAAAAAGAATACCCACACACTGATGATAAAACAGGGCAAAAATATAAATCCGTTTCCATGAGCGCAGCGGGCCAAGGTGAGGCAAAATATTTTGGAGTCCATGGTTTGCTTTCTCCGCCCAAAGGAACGCATTGGAGGTGGTCACAAGAACGCATTAACCAAGCTTTAGCTGATGGTTTGATATTTTTCTCGACTAGGGGGGTTCCAAGATATAAACAGTTTGCCGGTGACATTGAGGGTAAGCAGGTTCAAAATTTATGGGCTGATTTTATGGCGGTATCTTCTCAGTCAAAAGAACTACTTGGCTACCCCACTCAAAAGCCCGAAGCCTTGTTGGAACGCATCATCAAGGCGTCCTCCAACGAGGGCGACTTGGTCGCCGATTTTTTCTGCGGCTCTGGTACCACCTGCGCAGTAGCGGAGAAGCTGGGCCGCAAGTGGATCGCGTCCGACCTAGGCAAGTTCGCCGTTCACACCACGCGCAAGCGCATGATAGGCGTTCAGCGCGAGCGCAGGGCGGACGGCAAAAACTACCGCGCTTTCGAAGTGCTGAACCTCGGCAAGTACGAGCGCCGGCACTACATAGGGGTCAGCTCGCGCCTGAGTGATGAGGAGCAGGCGCGGGAGCTCGAGCAGAAATCCAGGGAGTATCAGCAACTGATACTCACGGCGTATTCGGCGGAGCCGTTGCAACAGTCGGATGCTTTCCACGGCAAAAAGTCCGGGCGCATGGTGGTGGTCGGCCCCGTCAACCTGCCTGTTAGCCGCACGTTCGCCGAGGAGGTCATCGCCGCGGCCCAGCGGCAGTCGCTCACTCGCGTCGACGTGCTGGCCTTTGAGTTCGAGATGGGGCTTTTTCCCAAGATCCAGGAAGAGGCGCGGGAGCAGGGCATCGACCTAGCGCTGAAATACATTCCAGCGGAGGTGTTTGACAAGCGGGCAGTGGAAAAAAACGAGGTGGTGTTCCACGATGTCGCGTACATCGAGGTGGAAATTGACCAGTCCGACAAGGACGGCATCATTGTCGCGCTTACGGATTTTTCAGTGTCGTACTCACAGGACTCGCTCAAAAACGCCACCGCCGCCATTAAAAACGGCAAAAGCAAAATCATCGCGGACAGCGGCCAAATCGTGAAAGTCAGCAAGGATAAACAAGGCGTGGAGTTCCGTGAAAGGCTGACGAAACAGTGGTCGGACTGGGTGGACTACTGGAGCGTGGACTTCGACTTCGAGAGCAGGCCCGAGATCATTCGCGTGCGGAATGAAAAAACCGGCAAGGTGGAAGAGCAACAGACGGGCGACTACGTATTCGAGAACGAGTGGCAGAGTTTCCGCACGCGCAAGGACCGCTCGCTGGAGTTGAAGACGCCGCCGCATCCGGACTACGGCCGGAAAATTGCCGTCAAGGTGGTGGACATATTCGGCAACGACACCATAAAAATCGTGGATGCGGAGAAGAAGTGAAGGTTTTTCTGGAAGACGTCCATCACGACAAGCGGGGCTTCGAAGCCCTGCTGGATTTCCACCAGAAGACGGCAGATTGTGTCTTCGACAGCATAGAGGTGGACATGTCCAGGACGTTCTGGTTCGATGCGGACATGTGTGCGATGTTAGGGGCATTGCTCTATCGCCTGGGAGACAATGCGAACAGCATCCGGTTGACGAACATACAAGATAAGGTTAGAGTCATCCTTTCAAAAAACGGATTTTTGGGGCACTATGGACACGGGGCGGTTCAGGATTCTTATGACACAACGATTCCCTACAGGCGGTTTGGTCTTGGCGATGGTCGTTTTTTCTCCGGATACGTTGGGGAAGAGTTGGTTGGCCGCCCTGAACTTCCGGAAATGTCTGAAGGTTTGTCAAGGAGATTCCGGGAAAGTATTTTTGAAATATTCAGCAATGCTGTTATACACTCGGGTTCGAGACTGGGTGTTTTCAGTTGCGGGCAGTTTTTCCCCGGGAGGAAACAAATCAACTTCATGATGGCCGACCTCGGCATTGGTTTTCGGGAAAATATAAGGCGGCATACGGAACTTGACCTGCCCGCGGCTGACGCCATCGAATGGGCCACCCAGGGCAACAACACGACCAAAAGCGAACGGGACAACGTGCCGGGCGGCCTGGGGTTGAAACTGATTTGTGAGTTCATTGACCTGAACGGCGGATGTGTTCGGATTGTTTCCGATGCCGGCTACTGGAAGCGCAAGGGCGGGCAAATTGAAAAAACGACATTCAATCCTTGTTTCCCGGGAACGGTGGTAAGCTTGGAAATCGACACGGCGGACACTGGTTCCTATATACTTGCATCCGAGCGGGTGGAAGAAAACATTTTCTAAGTGGAGGTTGCCATGAACAAAACAATTGATGTGTCCGTATTTGAAGCCGTGGGCGACCCTTTGTGCGTCGCTTCCGATGCCGGGCAGAAAGTTCATGATCGCATTGCGCGTTGCTTGAAAGAGCAACGGCGTGTGACCCTGTCGTTTCGCAATGTTGAATTGCTGACTTCAGCCTTTCTCAACACAGCGATTGGCCAGCTGTACGGCGAATTCAGCGAAGAGACGATCCGTGAGTTGTTGTCCGTGAAAGACATGGGGCCCAGTGACCTCGTTCTTCTGAAGCGGGTGGTTGACAACGCCAAGCTGTATTTCAAAGACCCGGACAGATTTGATCGGGCGTTGCGCGAAGCAAGGGAAGAGGCGTAAGCATCGTATGGGGCAGGTTATTGATATATCAACATACAACTTCACGCGAGCAGATCGGCTGTTCCTTGATGCCAATTTTTGGCTTTTCATGTATGGGTCGCGCGCCCCGAAAAATGAGCAGAAGCTGAAAAAATACTCGCGGGCTTTCGAGGAAATGGCCAGAGCGGGCAGCCTGATTTTTATTGATGTTCTGGTTGTGTCAGAGTTCGTCAATCGGTACGCGAGGAACGAGCACAAACTTATGCTAAGGAATGAGCGCACAAAAAAGAAAGATTTCAAAAAGTTCCGCCAAAGCAACGAGTTCGCCGCGGTTGCGAAAGAGATTGCGGATATAGTCAAACTTACATTGGGGCAATGCCGGCGCGTGGGGAGCGGCTTTGAAAGCTTGGACGAGAACACGCTCATGGATGAGTACGCGGCAGGCAAGTCTGATTTCAATGACCAGATCATTTCTTCGATCTGCGCCAAGGAAAAACTGACGCTGGTCACGGATGACGGCGATTTCAGGCATGGGGAGATCACGGTGTTGACCGCAAACGAAAAAATGTTGAACCAAACCTGATGAGCGTTTCTGACACACCAACGCAGCAAGCAGGCGGATGGGCGCCCGCGTATCCGGCAACGAGCGGCAAGGTTTCTGCGCGCGCAAGGGCCGGCCGCTGGAACCGGAGACGCCCTCCATTTAACTACCGCCGGAAAATCGCTGTCATGGCGGTGGACATATTCGGCAACACCGCGACAAAAACCGCAGAGGTAAACGAGTGAAAGTACGCGTGGAAAATCTGGGCGTTCTCCGGTATGCAGAATTCGAGCTGGGCGACCTGACGATCATCTGCGGCGAAAACAATACCGGCAAAACCTACGCGACCTATGCGCTGTACGGCTTTTTAAAAGGCTGGGAACGTAATTTAAAAATCCCGATTTCCCGCAATCAGGTAAGCCAGTTGATAGACACCGGCGCCATGCGAATTGATATGGTCGACCAAGCCCAGAAAGCGAACTCGATTCTTGTGGAGGGTTTTAAACGATACTGCCAGGCATTGCCGCGGGTATTTGCTTCGAAAGATGCGTACTTCAAAAATTCAACCTTTGAAATTGAAATCCCGCAAGAGACAGTGGCGCAAACCGCAGAAAAAGCAACAATCTCAGTTACGTGGGGAATTGGGACGAAAGCAAACGAAACGCTATCTCTCACCAAAAATAGAGGAGAGCGGGATGTCGTCGTCTCACTGCTCGTAGATGCCAAAAAGGTTGAAGCGCCCCCCGCCGGCTTTATTCAAGACGTCATTTCGGAGACGGTCACTGAAAATTTATTTAGAGACATTTTCCCCCGCCCGTTCATTGCCAGCGCCGAGCGCACAGGCTCGGCAATCTTCCGCAAGGAACTGGATTTTGCCCGCAACCGCCTGCTGGAGGAAATGGGCAAAAAGGACAAGGAAATCGATCCAATAGAATTACTGGAGAAATCCTACCAGGATTACGCCTTGCCGGTCGAACGTAACGTGGACTTTATTCGCAGGCTCGAAAGCATCTCCAAACGAGACAGCTTTCTCTCAAAAGATCACCCCGACCTTCTGAAGTGTTTTGCAGATATTATCGGCGGAGAATATGTTGTCGGGAGCAACGACACGCTTTATTTCAAGCCCGACAAGAAGTCGGTTAAACTGACGATGGACGAAAGCTCCAGCGCGGTGCGTTCCCTGCTGGACATTGGCTTTTATTTGCGCCACGTGGCCGGCCCCGGCGATCTCTTGATGGTGGATGAACCCGAATTGAATCTCCACCCGGGAAATCAGCGGCGCGTTGCCCGCCTCCTGGCGAAGTTAGTGAATCTTGGCATCAAGGTTTTCATCACCACCCACAGCGACTACATCATCAAGGAGTTGAACACCCTGATCATGTTGAAAAATGACGCCCCGCATCTGAAACGGATTGCCAAGAACGAAGGATATGAGGACTCGGAGCTTTTGGATGCGGCTAAAATCAGGATGTACACTGCAAAAAAAGCGTCCGTGCTTCTGCCGGGCAAAAAGAAGCGAAGCACACATCCCACTCTGGAAGCAACAAGCATCGACCAAGAGAGGGGGATTGACGCCCCCAGTTTTGATGAGACCATCGATAAGATGAATGACGTTCAGGACGCCATTGTGTGGGGAGGCGAGGAATGAGGGGCGACTTGGAGATCCTGAGGGAGTTGGTAAAAGATACCGCGTGCGTTTTCGCTGATGAGGGCAGTGGAGATAAAACAACCTTTACTTTGAAAGAACCCGGAAGCGGAGGATCTGGTTACAATTTTGAGATATGCGGCGTTCCAACCGAAACTATTGCAATCAACGTAGACGACAATTTTCCCGCCCCGGCAGAAATTTTTAAATGCGGGAGAGGAGAATGCAAGCGGGCCGACTTTGTCCTGATTACAATCACCCCCAATAAAAAATTGATTATTTACATAGAGCTGAAAAAAGGCACTCCCAAGCGAAAAGAAGTCGTGCAACAGCTCAAAGGTGCTCGATGCTTCATGGCGTATTGCCGAGCCGTGGGCAGGGAGTTTTGGGGGCAGGCGAGCTTTCTGCAAAACAGGGAATACGAGGAACGCTTTGTCGGCGTAGTGAACATTGGCTTAAATAAACGACCCGTCCGGCCGCCTGAGCCGAGCAAATCAACACACGATAAACCGGAAAATTTCCGCAAATTCAACGGACGTAGCAGACTGTATTTCGCCGACCTGATAAATAGCATCTCCTAATGGCGCTGCATCCCAATTTCCCAACCTCTCCCTACGAAATTCTAGCCCCGGACACCCGCTGGTTTCCGGAGGCTGAAACAGTTCGCGCCGCCGGCATGGCCCAGCTGATTCCGCCGCTTGTCCACAAGATCCGCGAGGCGGTCAAGGAGTGGCGGGACGGCGATTACCAGGGAGCGTCCGATACGAGTCGCGCACTCCTCAAGTGGTGGTTTCAACGGGAGCATTATCTCCCCGGCCCCGACGGCGAGGTTGCGGAGTTTCGTTACTATTTCGCGCAACGGGAAGCGGTGGAAACGGTGATTTTCCTGTACGAGGTCGCCAGGGTAAAAGACGAGATGGACCTGATGCGGTACGACTCAGGGGGCGAGGTGTCGCGCAACATGTTCCCGGAGCAGTGGCGGCGGTTCGTGCTGAAGATGGCGACCGGCACCGGCAAAACAAAGGTGGTGAGCCTGCTGACGGCGTGGGCGTATTTTCACAAGCACTACGAGGACGGGTCGGAGCTTGCCCAAAACTTTCTCATTGTTGCGCCCAACATCATCGTCTTGGACCGGTTGCGGGCGGATTTTGACGGCCGCAAAATTTTCTACGATGACCCTGTGCGCCCCGAGAACGGTTTTGCAGGCAGGGACTGGCAAAATGATTTTGATTTGACCGTCCACATACAGGACCAGGTGCGCGTTGCCAGACCTACGGGCAACCTGTTCCTCACGAACATTCACCGCGTTCACACGACGGACGTCCCGGAGCCGTCCGCAGATGATGAGGACACGACGGACTACTACCTGGGGAAAAAGCCCACGGGCGCGACCACCGACTCGAAAACGGACCTGGGCGATATAGTCCGCGAGGTGGACGAGTTGGTGGTGTTCAACGACGAGGCGCACCACATTCACCACGAAAAACTGGCATGGTTCAAATCCATTCAGGACATCCACCATCACCTGGTTCAGAAAGGCGGCTCACTCGCCCTCCAAGTGGACGTGACGGCAACGCCCAAGCGCGAGTCAGGGGCAATATTCGCCCAGACCGTTTGCGACTATCCGCTGGTGGAAGCCATCCATCACAACATATTGAAGCAACCCGTCATACCGGACGAGGAAAGCCGGAGCAAGCTGCGGGAGGTGAAGAGCGCCGTTTTTTCCGAAAGGTATTTTGACTACCTGGCGCTGGGCGTTGAGGAGTGGCGCAAGGCGCGGGCGGAATGTGAGAAAGCGGGGAAGAAGGCCATACTGTTCGTGATGACGGACGACACCATCAACTGCGACGACGTCGCCCAGCACCTGCAGAAATACTACCCGGAGTTCGAGGATGCGGTGCTGGTCATTCACACCAACAAGAGCGGGGAAATATCCGAGGCGAAAACCGGCAGGAAGCCCGAGGAGTTGCGGGAACTGCGAAAACAGGCGAACGAGATTGACCGGGGGGACAATCCCCACAAAGCCGTGGTTTCGGTCATGATGCTGAAAGAAGGCTGGGACGTGCGCAATGTCACGACCATCGTGGGGTTGCGCGCCTATTCAGCCAAAAGCAACATCCTGCCGGAGCAGACGTTGGGGCGCGGCCTGCGGAAAATGTTTCCCGGGCAACAAGGCATTGACGAAAAACTGAGCGTCATCGGCACCGATGCGTTCATTGATTTCGTGGAGTCAATCAAAGCGGAGGGCGTGGAGTTGGAGCGCGTGGCGATGGGGGCGGGAACGGAGTTCGCCGCGTGCGCGGCGCGAGTCGAGGTGGATGAAGAGAACGAGCAAAAGGACATCGCCGCGCTGGACATGAGGATACCCGTGCTGACGCCGAGAATTCATCGGCGGTACGAGAACCTTGAAGCGCTTGAGCCGAAATCGTTCAAGCACCAAAAACCTTCCCTGGAGGAGTACAGCGACGAGGAAAAAAGGAAAATCGTCTTCATGCATTACGAAAGCGGCGAGTTCTCCCACGAAACGGAATTGGACTTGAACCAGGCGCTGGATTCAAGCGCCGTCATCGGGTACTACGCGCGCGCCGTTATGAAAGACCTCAGTCTGGTGGGCGTGTACGACATCCTGTACGGCAAAATCAAGCAGTTCATACGAGAAGACCTGTTTGACTGCGGCCGCGTTGACCTAGAAGACGTCAACACGCTGAGAAACCTTTCAGAGCCGAGCATCACCCGGACGATCATTGAGACCTTCAAGCAACAGATAAACGACTTGACCGTCCATGACAAGGGAAGCGCCGTGGTGAAGGACTATATTACGCTGAGCGAGACCCGTCCGTTCACAGCGAAAGCGCAGAATTCGGTGCAACCGAAAAAGAGCGTGTTCAATCGGATCATCGGGGACAGCGGTTTTGAGCTGGGGTTCTGCAAGTTTCTCGAGAAATGCGCCGATGTGGTGGCCCACGCCAAGAACTATCTTGCCGTGGGCTTCAAGCTGGATTACCAAAACGCGGCTGGCGAAATATCGAACTACCTGCCCGATTTCTTCGTTAAACTCTCCGATGAGAAGTACGTAATCGTGGAAACCAAGGGGCGGGAGGACGTTGATGTAGAGCCGAAAATGGAGCGCTTGCGCCAGTGGTGCGAGGACGTCAACGAGGCGCAACAGGAGGTGGAATTCGACTTCGTCTTCGTAGATGAGGCGGGCTTTAACAAGTATCGCCCCCAGTCGTTTGCGGACGTCCTGAAAGGATTCACGAAGTTTAAAACCTCCTGATGCCTGGGTGCGCCGCCCCGGCCCGGCGCCGGCAACACACCTGAGGCGTTGGAGTAAAATAATGCGCCAGGTTCCTGGCGCAGGAATTTTGCGCCAGAACGCGCAAACGCACGGCTGAAGTCCTGGCGCAGGATATTTTCTGGAAGGCGAGCCGGGCAACGAGGGCGGGCCTGGCGACGGGCTTTTGCGTGAGAACGCGCAAACGCACGGCTGAAGTCCTGGCGCAGGATATTTGCTGGAAAGCGAGCCGGGCAACGAGGGCGGGCCTGGCGACGGGCTTTTGTGCGAGAACGAGGCGGCGCACGGCTGAACAAAGGAGGTGTACATATAGTACATCGACTGCAGTGAAGCCGTAGCGCCAACAAAGTTATGGCGCAAAAGAACCAGCCAGGCAAGGGAGGTGTACATATAGTACATCGACCGACCGAACGAGGCAGGCCGGCGATGCATAACGGAAAATAGACGCGCCAGGCAAGGGAGGCGTACATGTAATACAGCGACCGCAGTGAAGCCGTCGCGCCAACAAAGTTGTGGCGCAAAAGAACAAGCCAGGGGGTGTTTTCTGCTATACTCGTGTATGGTCGCCGAGTAGGCCGGGTAATTGCCGCTGTCCCGGTAGATGGTTTGCCTGCTTCGGCAGGTTTATAGCGTACTGCATCGAGGGTGGCGTCTCGTCTCGGCGACCGTTTCATCCCTGTATTCCCGGCGGCGGGATTTTGCGCAAGGGCGCGGCGCTACAAAGTTATCGTGCAAAATAACAAGCCCGGGGGTGTTTCCTGCTACACTTGCCATTGGTCGCCGAGTAGGCCGGGTAATTGCCGCTGTCCCGGTAGATGGTCAGGTCTGCTTCGGCAGGCATGCGTACTGCATCGAGGGTGGCGTCTCGTCTCGGCGACCGTTTTATCCCTGTATTCCTGGCGACGGGATTTTGCGCAAGGGCGCGGCGGCCGCCCGCCCGCAGTCCTGGCGCAAAAGGACCAGCCAAGAGTTATTGTGCAACACAACCGGTCATGGTGTGTTACACTGAGGCGCATACCCTGTGAATTAGCGTCCACCCCAAAGCGCTGGGCATCGCCGCTGGTCGATGTTCAGGGCGGCAACTACGTAGACAAATGACAAAACGCAACCCAATGACAGCCGTTCATCGCCTTGTCCGCCATCGCCTCCGGGCGATGCCCCGCACCGCGGCCGAGGCCGCTCATCCTGCTGGATTGGCCCTTGGATTGGCCTCTGAATTGACTCCTGAACGGCCCCCTGAACGGCCCGCTGAATGGTCGCAACCCGGTGCATCCCGCAACCGGCAGACCATTGGTTTGCGCGAGGCCGTTGCCGCGCCGGCGCCCGCCCGGCAACGCCTGAAC
>CAZDXS010000085.1:0-9074 GCA_964509455.1 uncultured Enterobacteriaceae bacterium
CTTTGGCGCATAGTAGTCCTTGCCCTGGATCCGAAAGGCAAACTCCATTGCGCCCTCCACCCTGGCCAGGCGCTTGTCAATGTTCTGTACTTGCCGGCGCAGTTCGCGGATCTCGTCGTGCAGCTTTTGTATCGCCCCAAGCAACTCCTCGCGTTGTTTGCCCGAGGCTTCACGGAACTCCCTGCGTTGTTCTTGCATCTCCTCGCGCAGTTTGGCCAAGGATTCGCGGAACTCCTTGCGCTGTTCCTGCATCTCTTCGCGCGTCTCCTCGTGCTGTTTGTCCAAGGATTCACGGAACTCCTCGCGTTGTTTGTCCAACGCTTCACGGAACTCCTTGCGTTGTTCCTGCGCCTCCTCGCGCAGTTTGCGGTTATCCGCACGCAACCAGGCGAACAGGGCGATGATCAGGCTGGCGAGGCCCAGGAAAGGGAGCCATTCATTCACAGCGGCATTGTAGCATATTCAGAGGTTGACCTGATTTATTTTGCGTCGTGCTTTGGGCAAGCGCCGTGCTGGTCCGCGCTCGTGCTGGCGCAAGGACCGGACGCCGGTTTCCCGGCGGCGCTTGCGGCGTTCGCGCGCCGGCGCCCGCGGGATGGTCAGCGCTCGCGGGGCGGCTCCGGCGGCGGGTCGTCGGCATCGGCGACCGGTGCGCCTCTTCCGCGACGGGTTCCGCCCTTGGAGCATAATCCCAGTCCCGGCGATGAATGATCGTTGCTAATACGTTTCCTTTCCGCGCCAGGCGTCCGCCAACGTCCTGCGCCTGCAGGACAACCCAGGCAGATCCGCGCGCGGCCATTCATTCGCGGCGGCGTTGCAACACACATTATGTATAGGCGAGCCCATACACGGCCCGGCCGCCGGTCCACAACGCCCGTCGCCCCCGGTGCGCCGCCCGAACGCCGTACCGCCGCTCGCCCCCAGAGAGGGCGCACCGCCGCCCCGCCAAAAAAAATGAAATTTCCGTTTGACAGCCGGTTTCGGATGGGGTATAGTTGCGTCCAATGGGTCCCGCGAGGCGGGACCGGCTAACCTGGACTGCCGGCTTGATCCGGCAGGGGAACTTTTGGCGGACTTGTGGCGGACTTGATGGTGGATTTGAAGGCGGACATGAAGGAAGACGCATACAGCAACCGGGCATCGTTGACGGCGACCAGGCAGTATTTTGGGTACCCCGCCAACCCCGTGCTGTTTCTCCTTGCTGTTTCCATTCTGGTGGGTGTGCAGTTGCGCTCCCTGTTGCTGTTTGGCGCGGCTGTTGCGCTCAGCGCACTCTTCTTGAACCTGGTCTGCCGCAACGACCCCAACGGCATCGCCGTGTGGTTGCTGGCGGGCAAGCGGCGCCTGTTCAAACGGGTTGCCTGCCTGTCGGCGGACGCCGTCGCCGAGCGGCCGTTCACATTCACCGAATAACTCGCGGGAGAAGGAGCTATGCGCAAACTGCTCGACCTGTTTTTATCACCCGGTTTTCCCGGCGGCGCCGCCGTCGAATTCGACATCGGCACCACGGGAGGACCGCTGGATTTCATCACCAAGGCATTCCAGACGGCCGTGGACTTCCTGACGGGCCCGGCGGCGCTGGCCTTCCTGGTCGGCTCCATCGTCGTGGGCGGCATCATGTGGGCGTATGCCCCCAAGAGCGGCGCTCTGGGCATCGTGTTTCGCGCCATCATGGTGTTGCTGATCATTTTCAACCTGACATTAATTGTGAACACCCTGAAATAATCAACCACTTTCATTGTTTCCCCGTCAAGCGGAGGCGGGGAAAGCGGCCGGGGGGAAAGCCGGCCGCTGCGGACGATGAGGAACGGACATTTATGAACGGAGAACCGATCAATCGCTATCACGGCGCGTTCCGGCCCCACGGCAGGTTCGTGCTGTCGTACTCCGGCGCCTTGCTGGGCGCCATAGAAATCAACGGCATCGACCCGGACGGCATGTCGCGGCGGGACATGGAGGCTTTCTCCATCGTCATCCGCAACCTGCTCAACACCTTGCCGCCGTCCATCGTGCTGCAGCAGTACTACATACATTACCGCGACCACAACATCGCCTTTGCCCAGCGCGAGAACCCGGTATGCAACACGCTGAACGCCGGGCGGGCGCGCTACTTGAACCGCCGACGCCTGGCGGCCGCGCGTTGCATCCTGTTTGTGGGGATGTACCCGGAAAGCCGCGGCGGCTCCAGCCTGATGCTGTTTCTGCGCCACCTGTTGCGCTGGCCGCGCAGCGCCGCGTCCCGGGAGTACGTGCGCCGCTTCATCATGTACGGCCCGACCCGGGCCGCCTCGAAAAGCGCCCTGGAGAAACTGGCGGCGACCCTGGAGACCCAAACCAGGGACATCGTCAACTATTGCGGCGGCTTGTTTCACGCCCGCAACCTCAGCCTGGACGAAACCTACCGGGTGATGAAGTTCCTGGCCACCCTGGAGGTGAAGTACCTGCATTCCGGGCCGGCGTGCCCCGAGCATATTGACACGGACCTGTCCGACGGGCAGGTGTTGCCGGTGACCCGGCAGGGGATGGACCTGTTGCGCATTCACAACCGCCGCCACACCTACGCCCGGGTCCTGTCGGTGAAGCAGTTCAACTGCGCCCGTTTCACGCCCGGCCTGTTTGCTCGCGGCGCTCCGCCGCCCATCAAGATACCGGGCAACTACGTGCTGACGACCCGCTACAAGGGCATGAGCGAGGCCTCGCGCTCCCTGTTCTTCTTCAACCGGAAAAAGGAGCTGGAGCGGGAGACGCTGACGTTCACGGACTTCATCAAGGGGCTGGACGACGGCGCGGAGAAAGATCGGGAAATGCGGGTGTTTCGCCCGTCCCTGGTGCGCAAGTTCCAGGAGCTGGACGAAGCCGCTTCCCTGGACGACAACCTGGGGCTGACGGCCACCCACGCCGTGGCGTTTGACTCCGACGTAGACGAGCTGGAAAGCACCACGGAGCGCCTGCAGTCCGCCTTGCAACAAAACCAGGTCAGCATCCTGTGGGAAACGGTGGGGCAGCTGGACGTGTTTTTTGACTTGCAACCCGCCGCCGACCACCGCGGCCGGTTCCTGCGGGACATTCCGCTGAACGTCTCGCAGTTCTCCACCCTGTCCTTGTTTTTCAAGTCGGCGCCGGGGGCGGCAACGGTGGCGGATCTGGGCGGGGAAGAGGCGCAGTACGTGTTCCTGTCCGCCGACGACACGCCGTATTATTTTTCCCCGTTCACCGGCGGGCGCGGTTTCTTGATCGGCGTGGGCCCGGTGCGCAGCGGCAAATCCTTTTTGCGCACCTGCCTGGGGATTCACTGGCCCAAGTACGGCGGCTTTTATCGCGCCATTGACATTGATCCCGGCTCCGAGCCCATCGCCCATGCTTTCGGCGCCGACGCCGGCGTGGTGCGCTTCGACGGCGCCCACGATCGCGGCTTCAACTTTTTCTCCCAGGCCGGCGCCGCCGAGGACAGCCGCTTCTGCGCTCACCTGGGGCGGCAACTCCGGGCCATGATTGAAAGCAACGACTCCGAGGAGTTGCGTCGCCTGTCCGCCGCCGATCAGCTGGCCCTGGACCGGGCCGTGGCGCAGGTATTGCGACTGCCGGAGCGGTTGCGTTCCCTGTCCACCCTGGTGAAGCACTGCCCGCCGCCGTTGCGGCGCAAGCTGGCGCGGTTCGTGGGCGCCGGCCCCTACGCCTGGCTGTTTGACGCGCAGCAGGACGCCATCGGCGCCATCGACAAGAAAATAGCGGTTTACAACCTGGCGGGCGTCAATGACGACGCCGTGGCGAAGCCGCTGGTAATGGCGGAGATTGCGTACCGGGTGTTGCGCTTTTACGAAAACCCGGAGCACCGCACCCGTCCCAAGTGGCTGGACATAGATGAGTGTCACCACGTACTGGCCAATCCCTGGTTGACCAAGACCTTGCTGCTGGACCGGGTTCGCACCTGGGGCAAGCAGCTGGCGGGCATCGGCTTGTGGACGCAATCGGGCGTGGAACTGGGCAACATCGAGAACTGGGAGGCCCTGCGCAGCGCCGCGTCGACGTTCATCTTCACCGCCGACCCGGAGCTGAACAAGGACGCCTACCGGGCGATTTTCAACATGCGCGAGGGGGAGCTGGAAACCATTCGCAGCCTGGCGCCGAAAAAGGAGTTTTACCTGGTGCAACGGGACCTGAACGTGTCGAAAAAATGCGTGCTGGCGGTGGAGCCGGAGCAGTACGTCTTGTCCACCTCCAACCCGGTGGAGCAGTCGCTGTATTTCGCCAACGTAGAGCGCCTGGGATTTGCCGCCGGCCTGCGGGAGACCGTGGCCGCGCTGGGGCGGGACGGCGGAGAGTCCGCATGAGACGCACCCTGCCAAGGATGTTCCCCGGTGCGGCGCTGCTTGCTTTGCGCCTGCTGGGCCGCCGCGCCCGCGCTGGGGCGGGACGGCGGAGAGTCCGTGCAAGGTGCGCCCTGCCAGGGGCGTTCCCCGGGGCGGCGTTGCTTGCCCTTTGCCTGCTGGGCGGCCGCGCTGGGGCGGGACGGCGGAGAGTCCGTGCAAGGCGCACCCTGCCAGGGATGTTCCCCGGTGCGGCGTTGCTTGCTTTGCGTCTGCTGGGCGGCCGCGCTGGGGCGGGACGACGGAGAGTCCGTGCAAGGTGCGCCCTGCCGGGGATGTTCCCCGGGGCGGCGTTGCTTGCCCTGCGTCTGCTGGGCGGTCGCGCTGGGGCGGGACGGCGGAGAGTCCGTGCAAGGTGCGCCCTGCCGGGGATGTTTCCCGGGGCGGCGTTGCTTGTCCTGCGTCTGCTGGGCGGTCGCACTGGGGCGGGGCGACGGAGAGTCCGCGCAAGGTGCGCCCTGCCAGGGGCGTTCCCCGGGGCGGCGCCGCTTGCCCTGCGCCTGCTGGACCGCAGCGGTCGCGCTTGCGCCGGAGCCATCCGCAACGGTGCGCACGGGGCGGCGTTGCTTGCCCTGCGTCTGCTGGGCGGTCGCGCTGGGGCGGTGCGGCGGAGAGTCCGCGCAAGGTGCGCCCTGCCAGGGGCGTTCCCCGGGGCGGCGCTGCCTGCCCTGCGCCTGCTGGGCCGCCGCGGTCGCGCTTGCGCCGGAGCCATCCGCCGCGGTGCGCACGGGGCGGCGCTGCTTGCCCTGTGCCTGCTGGGCGGCCGCGGGCATGCCGCGGGCATTCCCACGGTGGACGTGGGCGTTATCGCGCAACAGGTTCGCTCGTACCAGCAACAGTTGCAGGACTTCGAAGCCCAGTTGCGACAGGTGGGACTGGGCCATGAACAGCTGACCATGCTGAACCGGCAACTCGCCCAGACCGTCAAGGAATATGACGACTACCTGTTGCAGGTGCGGGGGCTGAACCGCCTGATTTCCCGCGAGGACTGGAACCGCCTGTTCCAGGTGTTGAAGCGTCAATACGGCGTCAGCGCCTACGCGCGCATCCCCGCGCTGCGGGCCGCCGGCGGCGCCGGCCGCCAGGCCATCGATGCGGAAGTGGGAGCGGTGTATGCGGTGCCCGCCGAAGTTGGCGCAGCGCGGCGGCAAGTCGAGGACATCGGCTTGGAGCCCGCCCCCTGGGCGGCCCGGGCGCAACGGCAACGGGTGCGCTACGAGGTCTACCGGGACCAGCTGGAGGCGGCGAAAGACGGCAACCGCGAGCTGCTGGAGCGGCACGCCCGGGTGAGAATCACCCGGCAAAACTTCAACTTAGGCGATAAGTCCGACTTGAACGCCCTGCAGACCGCAGTCACCAGCAACTTCCACGTCATCGATGAGTTGCAAGCCCTGAACCGGGTGCAGAACCAGCGCCTGTTGCATGCCAACCACGACTACATGCACGCCTTGTCGGTGGCGGAGGCGCAACGCCGGGCCGAGGCCGCGCGCCTGGAGGCGGCGGTGCGGCGGGCCGCGCCGTCTCCCTCTTTTCGATGGGGCAGCCTGGACGTGACGGCGGGAGGCGGGCGATGACCGGCGGCTGTACACGGCGGCGCGGCGCACTCGCTGCCGGCAAATCCCCGCAACGTCGGGCGCCGACCGCCCGGCCCGCCGCCCGGCCCGCAAGGCCCGGAGTCGGCCCCCGTTGCCTCGGCGCGGTCCTGCCGGCGGCCCTCCTGGCGGCCCTGTTGCCGCCGCGGGCAACGGCGGCGCCCATCGACCCGGCCGGCTTCATGGCGCAGTTTTTCAACAAGGCCGCCCGCCTGACCGACCAGCTCATCGACACGTCGACGGAGCTGTACCGCTTCTCCGAACTGGAATGGACCGTGTTCACGGTGTTCGCCCTGGTGATTGTCCTCATCAAGTGGGCTCTGGGCGCGGCGGCCGCCAAAGACGTGATCTTCATCGTCCTGATGATCCTCATCGCGCAATCGCTGATGCAGTCCTACGATTACGTGCTGGCCGTTCTCTGGGAAATCGCCACGGTGCTGGCCGACGACGTCAATCGCAACACCTACCATGCGCTGAACCTGCACAGCGCGGGCGTCGCCTCCACCGGCGTGTTCCTGCTGGACATGATCAACCAGATCATGGAGCGCCTCACTTTCGAGCCGGACCCGGGACGCTCCGGCTTCTTCTCCATGTTCACCAACATTGCCGTCAACATCCGCGATACGATTTTCCTGGGGCTGTTCTTCATCGTGCTGTTCGTCGTCTTCTGCGTCTCCTGGATTATCTCGGTCGTGGGGCTGTGGAGCCTGCTGCTGGGCAAGGTGCTGGGGCCCATTTTCATCCCGTTCCTCATTCTCAAGCGCGCCAACTCGTATTTCGACAGCTGGCTGAACTTCATGTTGGGCGCCGTTTTGTACTTCATCGTCGCCCAGATCAACATCGCGTTCACCACCTTGATCATCATGGAGCTGTTCGATTCCGTCATCGTCGCCGGGCAAATACTGTCCCTCACCGCCAATGATTTCCTGCGGCTGCTCAGCTACTCCGGGCTGCTGGTGGTGGCGATATTCGCCATGTTCAGAACCGACCGGGTGGTGAGCGACCTGGTGCACGGCGGCGTGAGCGCCTCCGGGGCCATCAGCAACGCCGCCTCCATGCTGTCTCTGCGAATGGTGAGGTAAGCCGTGGCGCTGACGGGAAAAACCATAGGGGCGGCGCCGGCGGGACTGGCGCGGCAACTGAACCCGGACAATATTCCCGGGCTGGTGGTGACCAACAACCGGTTGCTGGTCATCAACCTGGCGCTGTTGCTGGCGTTCCTGGGCGCCGTCGCCTACGGCGTCGTCATCACCCGCGCGGCGCAGAACAACGAGAAAATCATCTACGTGAAGCTGTCCCCGGACGGCTCCTGGTTCATAGACAGCCGCTTCGCCCACAAGGATGAGACGGAGTTCTTTCCCGCCACCATTGACCACTTGCTGGGCAATTACGTGATGCGCCGGTTCCGCGAGGACCCCGCCACGGTGCGCAACGACTACGGCTATGCGCTGGCGCTGATGGACGGGAAGCTGGCGCGTTTTTTCAAGTCGCCGGCCGGCTTCGATGCGGCGGGCCGGGCGGCAAAAATCAGGTCCTGCCCCAGTTGCAACGTCAAGGAGGTGGAAGTGCGCAACATCCACCACTTCGACGTGGATCGGCTGGCGGGCGGGCATCCCGATGACACCGCCCACAGAACCAACGTGTACGTCAACGAGGTGTTGCGGTCGGCGGAGGACAACGCCGTGCTGGGCAGCAGGCGGGTCATCATCGCGCTGCGCTGGCGGCTCACCCCCCGGCGCGCCCTCCCCCGGGACCGGAAGGCGCTGATGGCCAACCCCATAGGGCTGAAAGTGGTCGAGGAAAAGGTGCTGGACGATGCGGCTTAAACTCATGTTCCTGTTGTTGCCCCTGGCGGCGCCGGCGGCCGCCCATGCCGAGGGCGAGCCGTGCCGCGTGGTGCGCTACGAGCGCCACAAGTTCGTGCGCATCAAGTCCCGGTTGCACCACGGCACTCACATTGAACTGCCGGAAGCGCTGATTGCGCGGCCCGTCACGGGCAACCGCGACCTGTGGGACGTGGAAGGCGAGGACCGGCACATTTTCGTCAAGCCCAACGACCCCGGCACGGAGGAGGGAAGCAGCACCACCGTGACCGCGGTTTCCCGGGGCAACAACGCCTACCACTTCCTGGTGGAGCGTTCCGCCGCGGATTTTGACCTGTGCGTGGTGGTCACCCATGACGGCGAGTTCTTGCCGGAGAACGCATTTGGCGGTTTTGCCCGGCAGGAGGCGCAGGAGGAGGCGCGGCAGCGGCGCCGGGTCGCCCGGTTGCAAGAACAAGTGCAACGGCAGGCCGGCGCGGCCGCAGAACAGGCCGCCGCCGCCCTGGACGAGTACCGCACTCACCTGTTCACCGGCTACGACTGGCAGGGGGGACGCGCACCCTACGACCGGCGCCTGGTCAGCGACGTTTATGACGACGGGCGTTTCACCTATATTCGGACGCGGCACAACCTGGGCGGCGTGCTGTCGCTGATGGCGGACAGCCACGGCCAGGAGCAGTTCATTGAGTATCGCTACGACGAGGCGCGGCGGTTGTACGTGGTGACCGGCATTTACGACCGCATTTATATGAAAGCGGACAACAAAACGCAGATTGTCATCAGCCGGCGGCGGGACCCCGAGCCGCGGCGGGAGTGGTGACCATGGCGGACGGAGACAAGGGCTTGAACCAGGTGGAAGAGCGGCCGACCACGTACAACAGGAACTTCCAGCTGGCGTTGATCGCCGGACTGGTGTTCGTCGTCATCGCCATGATTTATGCGTCCCTGTTTCGCCCCCGGGCGGGCGGGAAGAAGATAGAGGAGCAAGTGCGCCAGGAGATCCGGCGGCAAACGACCGCCGGCCCCGAGCGGGAGTTTCAAGAGCAACTGGAGAACCAGGAACGGCGCTTGCAAGAGCGCCGCGCCCGCCAGGCTCCGCCCGCACCGCCGCCGGCGCGCCCCGCCGGGCCGGTCGCAGAGCCGGTGTTGCAAGAGTTGTTGACCAGCGTCAAGTCGCCGGTGGAAAACTGGGAGGAGAATGAGACTGTGCGGGTGCGCCAGTCGCGGCGGGCCGCGTTTGATTTTGGCTTGTTCGCCGAGTCGGCAGCGGCCGCGCCGCCGGCGCCGCCCGC
>CAZDXS010000086.1:0-10418 GCA_964509455.1 uncultured Enterobacteriaceae bacterium
GCGTACCACTTGTCTCTGTTGACGGCGGCGGGGTTGATGGCCTACCAGCAATGGTTGATTCGCCGGCGGGCGCCCGCCGACTGTTTTCGGGCGTTTCTCAACAACAACCTGGTGGGGATGGCGATTTTTGCCGGCATCGCCGCCGGCCTGTGGAGAGCGTGACCGGAGAGTCAAGTCGCCAGGTTCAACCCTTCCAGCACCAGGTGAGGTTCATGGCGGCAATGCTCCGGCAACAGCGGCGCCAGCAACGGGGCCGCGCCGCCCGTCAGCACCGGCAACAGCTGCACCCCCGCCTGTTGCTCTGCTTGCCGGGTGCTGTATTCCAGCAGTCCCGCCAGGGCGGCGCCGAAACCGTTGCTGATGCAGGCAGTCGTGGAGCGCCCCCATTCCAGCACCGGCGGAGCGGGCTCGCGCACCTGGATGCGGCGGGTCCCCCGGTCCAGGGCGGCCGCGCTCAGCGCCAGGCCGGGCAAGATGAATCCGCCCTGATGCCGTCCTTGGGCCAGGATTACGTCCACGGTGACGGCCGTGCCGCAGTCCATGAGGCAGAGCGGTCTTTCGAAGCGGCTCCAGGCGGCCAGCATGGCCAGCCAGCGATCCACCCCCAGGGCGGCCGGGTCGTGGTAAGCGTTGGTTACGCCGGCGCACTCTCGCTCGGCTACGGCCAGCCGCGGCTCTAAGGACCAGGTCTCGCGCACGAAGTTGCAGACGGTTTCAATGACGGCGTCATCCGCCACGCCGGCAACGGCCGCCTTGCGGGGGGGCGGCAACTGTCGCCAGTTTTCCGCCAGCACCTGGGGAAGGGTTTTTGCCGTGTAAAACGCGGCGCCGTGGCGGGACAGGGCGGCGCCGTCGGCGCCGGCCCACTTGATGCGGGCATTGCCGATGTCGATCAGCAAGTTCACGGCGCCGCTTCCAGGCGGAGTTCGCCGCTGCTGAAAGCGGCGACGGCGTCATCCGCCACGCCGGCAACGGCCGCCTTGTGGGGGCGCGGCAACAGCCGCCGGTTTTCCGCCGGCACCTGGGGAAGGGTTTTTGCCGTGTAAAACGCGGCGCCGTGGCGGGACAGGGCGGCGCCGTCGGCGGCGGCCCACTTGATGCGGGCATTGCCGATGTCGATCAGCAGGTTCACGGCGCCGCTTCCAGGCGGAGTTCGCCGCTGCTGAAAGCGGCGACGCCGTCAGCGGTCTCCAGCAACAGCAGGCCGTTGTCGTCCACGCCGCGAACCAGCCCCCGCAAGGTCTGGCCCGGCAAGGTCAGCCGGGCGCGTTGCCCCGCCAGGCCGTCCAGGCGGCGCCAGGCGTCCACGTAGTCTCCCATGCCGGCGGCGCTTACGCGGTCCAGCATCAGCAACTGCTCTTCGATGATCTTTGCCGCCAGGCGATTCCGGGACGGCGGGCGTCCGCAGCGGCGCGCCAGGTCCGTGGCGGGTTGGTCGATAGCGGCCAGGGTCGCGGCGGGCAGGCGTACGTTGAGTCCCGTGCCGATGACCACATCGCAGGCGCCGGCGCTCTCGCCCTTGGTTTCCAGCAGGATGCCGCCCAGCTTGCGCCCGTTGCTGAGAATGTCATTGGGCCACTTGAGATGCAGGCCGGCGACGTCCAGCCTGGCGAGGGCCCGTATCACCGCCACGCCCGCCGCCAGGGACAACGCGTTGAAAGCCGCCGGCGCCCGCTCAAAACGCCACCCCAGGGACAGGTATAGGGAACGGGCGAAAGGCGACTCCCAGCTCTTGCCGCGCCGCCCGCGCCCGGCGCGTTGGCGTTCCGCCAGCACCGCGCACCTGTGAAGTCCCGCCTGCCCGAAGCGTTCACTGAGGCGGCTGTTGGTTGAGTCCGCGTCCAGCAACACCTGGACCCGGCATCGGGCGGCCGTGTCGCCCAGTTCCCGGCGGATGACGGCGGCGTTCAGCAGTTCAATGCGATCCCGCAAGCGATAGCCCTTGCCGTGCCGCGCGTCTATGGTCAGCCCCAGCTCGCGCAGGCGCCGCACGCCGTTCCAGGCGGCCGTGCGGCTCACCCCCAAGGCGGCGGCCAGCCGGGCGCCGGAGTGGTACTGGTTGTCCAGCAACAGGCGCAACAGCCCGCGCCGGTCCGAGCGGGGGGCGGCGGGCGCCCTGGCGTTCACGCGTCGGCCCGCCCGGTGGCCACGGGCCGCGCCGGGTCCCGGCACCACTCGCTCCAGGAGCCGGCGTACAGGCGGGGCAGGGGATAGCCGGCATGCACCGCCGCCAGCAGGTTGTGACAAGCGGTGACGCCGGAGCCGCAGTAGAACGCGACCTCCGCCGCCGGCGCGTCGGCGTAGAGCGTCTGCAACGCCTGCCGCAGGCGTTGCGGCGGCAGGAAGCGCCCCTGCTCGTCCAGGTTGTTTTTCCAGTAGTGATTGCGCGCCCCCGGAATATGTCCCGCCACCGGGTCCAGCGGCTCTGCCTCGCCGGCGTAGCGCTCCGGCGCCCTTGAATCGACCAGCCGCGGCAGGGTCGCCGCTTCGTCCAGCAGGACCAGGGCGCGCTGGTCCAGCGTTGCGGTGAATTGCGCCGGCAGTGGGGCGGGGGGCTCGCCTGTTTCCAGCTCGAAACCGCCCTGGGTCCAGGCTTGCAATCCTCCGTCCAGGACGGCCGCCCGCTCGTGGCCGGCGTAGCGCAACAGCCACCACAGGCGCGCCGCAAAGGAGCCGCCGGCGTCGTCATAGGCCGCCACCTGCTGGTAATTGGCAATTCCCAGCTTCCCCAGGTTGCGCTCCAGCGTGCGCCGGTCGGGCACGGGATGGCGTCCGTTGTCGGTTGCGGGGGCGCCGCTGAGGTCTGTTCCCAGGTCCGCATACGCCGCGCCCGGCACGCGCCCCTGCCGGTAGTTGCGATAACCGGCCTGCTTGTCCGCCAGGTCATAGCGGCAGTCAACGACGACCCAGTGGGGGTCGCGCAGGTGTTCAGACAGGGTTTGCGCGTCAACCAGGGTTGTGTGCATGGTCGCCGCGAAAATGTCTTGCGCCGTCAATACAACGATCTATGCGAATGCTCATTTTTTACCCCTCCCAGTCGGTGGTTGTTGTTGCCCGTCGCGGCCGTTTGCCCGTGCAACGCCCTTGTGCGCGGCGCACCGTGAGGTTGTTCGGCAACCATGTCGCAATGTCTGCCCGGTATTTTGCGCGATAACGCCGTGCTTGTCTATTTTCTGTATGGGGCCGCAATGCGCGGGACGAAATCAAGCGGCCGGTGCGACGGGGCGGCCGCCGGCATGCGGCCCCGGAACGACCGGCGCGGCGGGACGGGCGGCCGGCGCGGCGGGAGGCGGTCGCCGTGCGCCCCAGAGGACCCGAAAACCGCGGGCGGCGAAACGCCGTGGGCGCATTATTTTTTTGACCAGGGCAAAAGACGTGTTACAATGGTGCCCATGACTGCGAAAACACTGGACATTGAAGCGAGCCTGGGCGCCTTGCAAGGCAACGACCCGGCCGAGGTATTGCGCTTTGCTTACGAGCAGCTGGATAACGTAGCCATCTCTTTCAGCGGGGCGGAAGATGTGGTGTTGATCGATATTGCCAGCCGCATACGACCGCGCCCCCAGGTGTTCTCCCTGGACACGGGGCGCTTGCACATCGAGACCTACCGGTTCTTAGAGAAAGTCAGGAAGCATTACGATCTGGAGCTGGAGGTGCTGTCGCCGGACGCCGCCGACCTGGAAGAGTTTGTCAAAAGCAAGGGCCTGTACAGTTTCTACGAGGACGGGCATGGGGAGTGTTGCGGCGTTCGCAAGATTGCGCCGCTGCGGCGGCGGCTGGCGACCCTGGACGGCTGGATCACCGGCCAGCGCAAGGACCAGAGCCCCACCCGGACCAACGTGCAACTGATGGAGGCGGACCAGGGTTTTTCCACGGCCGAGCATCAACTGTACAAGTTCAATCCCCTGGCGGACTGGAGCTCCGAGCGGGTGTGGATGTATATTCGGGAGAACGGACTGCCGTACAACGAGTTGCATGACAAGGGCTACATCAGCATCGGTTGCGAACCCTGCACCCGCCCGGTGTTGCCCAACCAGCATGAGCGGGAAGGGCGCTGGTGGTGGGAAGAGGCGACCCAGAAAGAATGTGGGTTGCACGCCGGCAACATCGACAAGTAGCAACGCGGCGCAGCAGGGCGCCGTCCCGCGCCCGCCGGGCAACATAGCCAAGCAACAGCGGGGCGCAGCAACGTGCTGGCCCTGCGCCGTGCGCCGCGCAGGTGACATCGACAAGCAACCGCAGGCGCAACAACGCGCCGTCCCGCGCCCGCCAGGCAATATAGCCAAGCAGCTGCGGCGCACAACAGGGCGTTGCTTTTTCTGAGCCCCGGCGTGGTCGTCCCGGGCGCAGGCAAAAAGCAACGGCCGCCCGCGGGCGCGGCGCACCTGGTTTCTCCCGTCTTCCGACTCGCGCCGCCGCGCCTCAGAGCGTCGGCAGTTCCAGCCCCCTGAACAGCTGGTCCAGTTCTTTTCTGTCGTCCGTTTGCGCCGCCTGCCGCACCAGTTCACGGTCCAGGTGAGGCGCAAACAACCGGATGAAGTCGTACATGTAGTTCCGCAGGAAGATGCCGCGGCGAAAACCAATCCAAGTGGTGGCGGGTTCAAACAGGTGGGCGGCGTCAATGGCCGCCAGGTCGCCGTCGGCGGTTTTATCGCATGCCATGCTTGCCACTATGCCGACCCCCAGGCCGGCCCGCACGTAGGTCTTGATTACGTCGGCGTCGGCGGCCGTGAACACCACCCGGGGCTTCAACCCGGCGCTGTCAAAAGCGTGGTCCAGCTGGGAGCGACCGGTGAAACCGAACACGTAGGTGACCAGGGGGTAGGCCGCGATGGTTTCCAGGGAGGGGCGCGGCGCCTGCGCCAGGGGGTGGTCCAGGGGAACGATAACGCTGCGATTCCAGTGATAGCAGGGCATCATCACCAGGTTCTCGAACAATTCCAGGGCCTCCGTGGCGATGGCGAAAGCCACGGCGCCCCCAGCGGCCAGCTCCGATATTTGCATGGGCGTGCCTTGGTGCATCTGCAAGGACACCTCCGGGTAGTCGCGCCGAAAGCGCCGCACGATGGGAGGCAACACGTAACGCGCTTGGGTATGGGTGGTCGCCAGGGACAGGACGCCGCGGCGCTCGTCGGTATGTTCCTGGGCGACCTGCTTTATGTTGTTCACTTTTTCCAGGATTTCAGCGGCGACGGCGATGATCGCCTCTCCTGCCGGAGTGACCTCGGTGAGGCGCTTGCCGCTGCGCTGGAAGATGCTCAGCCCCAGCTCATCCTCCAGCAAGCGGATTTGCCTGCTGACGCCGGACTGGGAAGTATGCAGGCTCTTGGCCGTTGCCGACACGTTCAACCCGTGCCGACGCACTTCTTGAATGTACAGCAGTTGTCTTAGTTTCATCGTTGTCCTCCTGTCATGTCGGCGGTGCGCCGCTGAGGCCGCCGCCCGCGTTGTTTTCGTTTCATCGTTGCGTTCCTGTCATGTTCCGAAGCCGGCGCGGGTGTCGCCGCGGGGGGTTGCCACGACCGGCGGCCCGGCATCGCCTCGCTTCGAGGACCTGCGCTCGTGGTTGGCAGGCGGCAGGCGCGACGGGGATGCCGGCGCGTGCGAACCGGTTGCCCTCCGGTGCTTTGGGGCCCGGCAGGCGTCCCGGTGCGGGCAGTTGTCGCGCGCACCCGGCCGGCCGCCGCCCGGCGCACCCGGCCGGTGCCCGTGGAGTGCGTCACTCATAAATGGTAGCCCCGGCAGTGCCTTTTATAGCAAAAAGTTCTAAAAATATAGCATATTATTACTTTTATGTATCAAAAAATGCCGTTACAGTGACATTCCCACGCTTTCCCATGGATATAACGCTCACACTCGCCGGCTTTGCGGTCGGTTTCATTATCGGTCTCACCGGCGTTGGCGGCGGCTCCTTGATGACGCCGGCGCTGGTGTTGCTGTTCGGCATCAAGCCGGCAGTGGCGGTAGGCACCGACCTGCTCTATGCCGCCATTACCAAGGGCGGGGGGATCTTCGCCCACCAGCGCCAGGGAAACATCGACTGGCGAGTGGTGCGGTTGTTGTCGCTGGGGAGCATTCCCGCCACCTTGTGCGCCGTGTTCATCCTGGGGAAACTGGCGCAACAGGGTATCGATTATGAGCGCCTCATCACCTCCACGCTCAGCATCGCCCTGGTGCTGACGGCGCTGGTCATCCTGTTCAAGGAGCCGTTGCTGTCCCTGGGCAGGACGGAGCCGTTCCAGTTCATACGCAACATTCACGGCAGGTTGCGCGCACCCATGACCACCCTGTGCGGCGTCGCCATAGGCATACTGGTGACCCTCTCGTCGGTGGGCGCCGGCGCCTTGGGCGCGGCCATATTGTTTTTTCTTTATCCCCGCATGCGCGCCGTGCAGATTGTCGGCACGGACCTGGCCCATGCGGTTCCCATCACGTTGATCGCCGGCATGGGGCACTGGTACCTGGGCTCGGTGAACTTTGTGCTGTTGCTCGCCCTGATTATCGGCTCGTTGCCGGGGATCTATCTGGGCAGCCACGTCGGCGGCCGCTTGCCGGAGAAGTACCTGCGGGGGGCGCTGGCCCTGATGTTGCTGCTTATCGGCGGGCGCATGGCCATGTACGCCTGAGGCGCCGGGGCCGCCTCCTGGTCAGCGGTCGCGGTCGTAGCGATACTGGGAAATCACGGCCGCCCGAGGCGCAAGAGACGTCTCTTGCTGTTGTTGCCTGCCGGCGGGCGCATGGCCGGGGACGCCTGAGGCGCAGCGGCCGCCCTCTGGTCAGCGGTCGCGGTCGTAGCGATACTGGGAAGTCACTGCCGCCTAAGGCGCAAGAGACGCCCCCTGCTGTTGCTCAGCGGCGGGCGCATGGCCGGGGACGCCTGAGGCGCAGCGGCCGCCCCCTGGTCAGCCGGGGTGGTCCCGGCGATACTGGGAAATCATGGCCGCCAGCTGGTCCTTGAGTTGCAGTTTTTCCTTTTTTAACGCCTCCAGCGCGTAATCCTCCAGCGGTTCAACGCCGTTATTGGCGTTGTTGACCTGTTCTTTTAGTTTGCCGTGCCTGGCATACAGGCGCTTGAAATTCTTATCCTCGCGCAACAGCGCATCAACAATCGCCTGATCAAATTCAAACATGGAAACCCCCTTGCGGATTCAGGTGAAACAGCCTGGAAAATGCTGCTGGTGAATGACGGGCGGTGCGGAAAGCGCACTCGGCGAACAACGCCCTGGTGAATTGTCGATTGTACGTATGAACCACGCGCATAACCCTCACCTGCAAAGTTAGTGTAAAATCGTTCGTATTACAAGCGAAATATGCCGATGATGACAATATTTACCCACAGGCCGGCCCTGAACGACCGCCCGGCGCGGGTGGTCGGCGCGTTGTTCCGGGGATGGGCGTTGCTTATCCTCGGCGGCGCCGTCCAGGCCGGCGAGCGCGGCTTTGACATAACGGAGGCGGCGCCGGGAGTGTACGTCCACCAGGGCAAGCACGTGGGTTTTGAACACGCCGATCAGGACGACATCGCCAACATTGGCTTCATCGTGGGCGAGCGTTGCGCAGCCGTCATTGACACCGGCGGTTCTGTCGCCGTGGGCACGGCGCTGAAACAGGCCTTGCGGGGGGTGACTTCCCTGCCGGTGTGCTACGTGGTCAACACCCACGCGCACTACGACCACCTACTGGGCAACGCGGCGTTCAAGGAGGAGGGGACGGCGTTCGTCGGCCATGAAAACCTGGCGTTGGAAGTGGAGCGCAATCGGGATTTCTTTCAGTCCGAGTTCACCGCCAATCTGGGAGGGCTTCCCGCGGCCGCCGCCGTCATCGGCCCCGACATTACTGTTGGCGACCGGCTGGACCTGGACTTGGGCGCCAGGACGGTCACTCTGACAGCGCACCCGGTTGCTCACTCCTACAGCGATTTGTCCGCTTATGACGGCAAGACCGGCACCTTGTGGCTGTCGGACCTGCTGTTCAGCGAGAGAATCCCAGTGCTGGACGGCAACCTGAAGGGCTGGCTGGCCGTCATGGAGAAGCTGAAAACCCTGCCGGGGGTCCAGCGCGTTGTTCCCGGGCACGGGCCCGTGTCCCTGCCCTGGCCCCAGGCCCTGGCGGCGCAGGAGAGTTACCTGCGCGGACTGCTGACCGGCGTGCGGGAGAAGCTCAGCGCAGGAGCGTTCATGGAGGAGGTGGTGGAGACCGTGGGCAACGAGGCGAAACAGGACTGGTTGTTGCACGAACAAGACCACCGGCGCAACGTCACCCGCGCCTTCACCGAGTTGGAATGGGAGTAGGCGTCGCGTTCGCGCAGGGGTCGGAGTAAATACGCTGGAATAAGCGCCGCGTTCGCCGGGAAGACGGCGCCGCCGGGCATCCGTTGGAATAATCGCCCCGTGCGCCGAGGAGGAGGCGCCGCCGGCCGATCTTGCCTGCTGGAACAATCGCCGCGAGCGCCGGGGCGGCGCGGCAGGCGTTGGTTTTACCTGCTGGGATAATCGTCCCGTACGCCGGGCAGACGGCATCGGCAGACGCGCCGGCCGGGTCTGCTGGAATAGTCGTTGCGTTCGCCGAGGAGACGCCGCCGGGCATCCGTTGGAATAATCGCCGCGTTCGCCGGGAAGACGGCGCCGCCGGGCGCCGGCCTTGCCTGCCGAAATAATCGCCATGCCTGTGCATGCGCCGCGGTGAATGTGCTGGAGTAATCGCCCTGTGCGCCGGGAAGACGGCGCCGCCGGGGGACGGCGCCGCCGGCCCTACATGCCGGAGTAGTTCGGCCCGCCGCCGCCCTCGGGCGGTATCCAGGTGATGTTGCCGGCGGGGTCCTTGATGTCGCAGGTCTTGCAATGCACGCAGTTCTGCGCGTTGATCTGCAACTTGGGCGCCCCGTCCTCCGTGACGATTTCATAGACGCCGGCCGGACAATACCGCTGCTCCGGCGCCGCGTACCGCGGCAGGTTGAGGTCTATGGGCGCAGCAGGGTCTTTCAGCACCAGGTGGCAGGGTTGGTCCTCTTCGTGGTTGGTGTTGGAGATGAACACCGAGGACAGCCGGTCAAAACTCAGCTTGCCGTCCGGCTTCGGGTAGTCGATTTTCTTGCAGTCCGCCGCCGGCAACAGGCACTCCCGGTCCGCCCTGGCGTCGCGCAAGGTGAGCGGCAACCGGCCGCCAAACACGGACTGGTCCAGAAAATTAAACGCCGCCCCCGGGTACAACCCGAAGCGGTGCAGGGCGGCGCCGAAATTGCGAGCGCGATGCAATTCGTCATAAGCCCAAGAGGCGCGCAAGTTCTCTTCGAAGGCGTCCAGTTCCCTGATGACGCCGGCGCCGTCTGCCAGCGCCGGCGCCAGGGCGGCCGCGGCGATCATGCCCGATTTCATTGCGGTATGCGCGCCTTTAATCCGGGCGAAGTTCAGCGTGCCGGCGTCGCAACCCACCAGCAGGGCGCCGGGCAAGTGCATGCGCGGCAGGGAATGCAAGCCCCCCTTGGTGATGCTGCGGGCGCCGTACCCCAGGCGCCGCCCTCCCGCCAGGGTGTGCGCCGCGATGGGGTGGTGCTTGAAGCGCTGAAACTCCGCAAAAGGGTCCAGGTAGGGATTGGCGTAGTTGAGGTCGACGATCAACCCCACCGCCGCCTGGTTTCCCGTTAGGTGATACAGGAAAAAGCCGCCGCCGGCGCCGCCGGACAGCGGCCAGCCGGAGCCGTGCGCCACCAGCCCCGGTTGGGACTTTTGCTCCTCCACCTCCCACAGCTCCTTGACGCCGATGCCGTAGTGTTGCGGGTCGCGCCCCTGGTCCAGCTGGAACCGCTCAACCAGTTGCCGCCCAAGATGCCCTCGGCTACCCTCGGCGAACACCGTGCAACGGGCGCGCAACTCCATGCCCGGCTCGTACCCGTTCTTGCGCTCTCCCGCGGCGGAGCGTCCCGCCTCGCCGGTGGCCACGCCCGCCACCGCGCCGTCTTCATGGTAGAGAATTTCGGCGGCGGCAAACCCGGGGTAGATTTCCACCCCCAGCGCCTCTGCCTGGCGTCCCAGCCAGCGGCAGACGTCTCCCAGGCTGACGATGTAGTTGCCGTGGTTGCCCATGGAGGCGGGAACAAGCCAGGAGGGAACCTTGACGGCGGACTTCTCACCGGTGAGAAAATACACCCGGTCTTCGGCAACCGGCGTGTGCAAGGGCGCTTCCCGTTGCTTCCAGTCCGGTATTAACTCGTCCAGGGCGCGGGGGTCCAACACCGCTCCCGAGAGGATGTGGGCGCCGATTTCCGAGCCCTTCTCCAGCAGGCAGACGCTGACGTTCGGGGCCAGGGTTTTCAGTTGTATGGCGGTCGCCAACCCCGCCGGGCCGCCGCCGACGATGACCGCGTCATACGCCATGGACTCGCGGCTCATGCCGGCGCCTGCTTCCGGCCGGCGGGGTGG
>CAZDXS010000087.1:0-3806 GCA_964509455.1 uncultured Enterobacteriaceae bacterium
CGGGAACGGCTGGGCGAACAGCAGGAAAACGCCGCCCAAGTCAAGGCGCGCCGCGCCGAAGTCGCCGCCCGCCGCGAGCAAGCGGAAGAACGCGCCGCCCGCATCGCCGAGGAGTTGGAGCGCCTGCAACAACAAGAAGCCGACAACCAGGCGGAAATCACGCGATTGCAGAACGAGCAACAACAGGGCGAGCAGTCCGGGCAGGAGCAAGAGGCGCGGCGCAAAACCCTGGAACAGTCGCGCGAGCAACACAGAAAACTGCGGGACGAGGCGCGGGAGCAGTGGGAGGACCAACGCGAGGAGGCCCATGCGACGGCCCTGCGGTTGCAACAGGCCAGGACCCAAAAAGAATTCGCGGAACAGTCCACGACGCGCGTCAAGACGCAACTGGCCGCCGCCGGCAAGCGCCTGCAGACCTTGCAAGAGGATGGCGGCGCCCAGGATGAGCCGACCCGGGCGTTGCGCCGTTCCCTGGAGACCCTGCTGGAGGCGAAAACCGGCGCAGAAGCCGCGGTAGCCAAGGCAAGGGAGACCGTGGAGCAACAACAAGATTCCATCCGCCGGCAGGAGCAGGAGCGCGGCGAGATCGAGCGCCGAACCGCGGAAAGGCGCGCCGAGCTGGAGCAGGCCAGGATAACGCTGAGTGAATCCCAGGTGCGGTTGAAGACCATAGCGGAGCAACTGGAGCCGGCGGGATTGACGCCCGAGGCCCTGTTGCAGGAGTTGCCGGGCGATGCCGACAAGGACCAGTGGCAGGAAAAAATCGACCGCGCGGCGCGCCGCATACAACGCCTGGGCGCCGTCAACCTGGCCGCCATAGACGAGCATCGGCAACAGGCCGAGCGCAAAGCCTACCTGGACAGCCAGCACCAGGACCTGAGCGCCGCCCTGGAGACCCTGGAAAACGCCATACGCAAAATCGACCAGGAAACCCGCGCCCGTTTCAAGGAGACGTTCAACCGCCTGAACGACAACCTGCAAGATATTTTTCCGGTGCTGTTCGGCGGCGGCCGCGCCGTCCTGGAGATGACCAGCCAGGACCTGCTGGAAACCGGCATCACCGTCATGGCCAGGCCGCCGGGCAAGAAGAACACCAACATTCACCTGCTGTCCGGCGGTGAAAAAGCCATGACCGCCATCGCCCTGGTGTTTTCCATATTCAAGCTGAACCCGGCGCCGTTTTGCATCCTGGACGAGGTGGACGCTCCCCTGGACGACGTCAACGCCGGGCGCTTCAGCGAAATGGTGACGAAAATGTCCGAAGACGTGCAGTTCATCATCATCACCCACAACAAGATCACCATGGAAATCACTCGCCAGTTGTTGGGCGTGACCATGCGCGAAGCGGGCGTGTCGCGGCTGGTGTCCGTCAACATCGAGCAGGCCGTGGAGATGGCGGCCACCGCCTGAGCCCGCCGCCGGCAAGCACCGACACGCATGGCGCAACCTCCGCCCGGCCGTTGCCGCGCCGCCCCCGACCATGGCTGACTCTCCCGCGAAACAGGCGCAGGCGCTCCGGCAACAACTCAATGAGTACGGCTACCATTACCATGTTCGCAACGAGCCGCAGGTTCCCGATGCCGAGTACGACCGCCTGTACCGCCGCCTGGTCGCCATAGAGGAGCAACATCCCGAGTTGGTCACGGCAGACTCGCCCACCCAGCGCGTCGGCGACCGTCCCATCGAGGGGTTTTCCCAAGTGGTCCACGAGTTGCCCATGCTGTCCCTGGACAACGTTTTCGATGCGCCCGGCTTCACGGCGTTCGACAAGCGGATCCGGGAGCGGCTGGAGCGCGACGAGTTGCGCTACGCCGCCGAGACCAAGCTGGACGGCGTGGCGCTCAGCCTGCTGTTCGAGCAGGGCCGGCTGGTGCGGGCGGCGACCCGGGGCGACGGCGCCGCCGGCGAGGACGTCACCGCCAATGTCCGCACCATCCGCAGCGTGCCCCTGGCGCTGCGCGGCGACGACTACCCGGCGCGCCTGGAGGTCAGGGGCGAGGCCTTCATGGAAAAAGCCGGCTTCGCCGAGCTGAACGCGGCCCAGCAAGCCAGGGAAGAGAAGCTGTTCGCCAATCCCCGCAACGCCGCGGCGGGCAGCCTGCGGCAACTGGACCCCCGCATCACGGCGCAACGCCCCCTGCTGTTTTGCGCGCACGGCGTCGGCGTTGTTGACGGCGGCCGGGCTCCGCGCTCTCATTTTGACGTACTGCAAGCCTTGCAAGAATGGGGACTGCCCGTGGACGCCGCGACTCGGCGCGTGACCGGCGTCGGCGAGTGCCTGGATTTTTATCAGGACGTCTTGCAACGGCGGGCGGCCCTGCCCCACGAAATAGACGGCATCGTGTTCAAGGTGGACGACCTGGCTTTGCAGGAGCAGCTGGGGTTTGTCGCCCGGGCGCCGCGCTGGGCGGTGGCTTACAAGTTTCCGCCCGAGGAGGAACTCACCCAGGTGTTGAACATAGAGGTGCAAGTGGGGCGCACCGGCGCCTTGACGCCGGTGGCGCGCCTGAAACCGGTGCGCGTGGGCGGCGTCCAGGTCACCAACGCCACCTTGCACAACCAGGACGAGATTCGCCGCAAGGACCTGCGCATCGGCGACACGGTGGTCGTGCGGCGGGCCGGGGACGTGATTCCCGAGGTGGTGCGGGCCTTGCCGGAGAGGCGCCCCAGGACGGCGCGGCCGTTCACCATGCCGGAGCGCTGTCCGGCCTGCGGTGCGCCGGTGAAGCGCGTCGAGGGCGAGGCGGCGCTGCGCTGCGACGGCGGCCTGCACTGCCGCGCTCAGGCGGTCCAGTCCCTGACGCATTTTGCCGCGCGCGGCGCCATGGACATAGACGGCCTGGGAGACAAGCTGCTCGAGCGCCTGTTTGACGAAGGGCTGGTGCGCGACGTAGCAGACCTGTACCGCCTGGAGCAAGAGCCGCTGGCGGCCCTGGAGAAGATGGGGGAGAAGTCGGCGGAGAACCTGTTGCAGGCGCTGGAGGCCAGCAAGTCCGCCCGCTTCGCCCGCTTCCTGTACGCTCTGGGCATTCGGGAAGTGGGGGAGGCCACCGCCGCCAACCTGGCGCGGCATTTCACCTTGGAGGAGATGAAAACCGCCGACGAGGAGGACTTCTGCCGGGTGCGCGACGTGGGGCCGGTGGCCGCGGGCAACATTGTCCGTTTCTTCCAGGACGAGCGCAACGTCGACGTCATTGACCGGCTCATCGCGGCCGGCGTCCGCTGGGAGGACGAGCGCGGCGCGGCGGCGGCGGATTTGCAGGGAAAGACTTTCGTCATCACCGGTTCACTGCAGTCCCTGAGCCGGAACCAGGCCCGGGACGGGCTGAGGGAGCGGGGGGCGCAGGTGAGCGGCAGCGTCTCCGGCAAAACCGATTACCTGGTGGCTGGGGAAAGCCCGGGAAGCAAGTTGGACAAGGCCCGGGAACTGGGCGTGGAAGTCACTGACGAGGCGCGGTTGCTGACCCTGCTGGACGGGGGCGAGGACGATTAGCCCGCGCCCTGTTGCTGAACAAGCGTTGCGAGCAGGCGCCGACGGCGACGGCGATTAGGCCGCGTCCCGTTGCAAGACCGTGTTGCGGGCGGGCGCCTGCGATGACGGGTAATCCAGGGTGTAGTGCAGTCCCCGGCTTTCCTTGCGACGCCGTGCCGACTCGATGATCAAGCGCGCCGCCAGGCACAGGTTGCGCAACTCCAGCAGGTCGTTACTGAGGCGAAACCTGCCGTAATACTCATCGATTTCGTCTTGCAACAGGCTGCTGCGTTGCCACGCCCGTTGCAAGCGCTGGTCCGTGCGCACGATGCCC
>CAZDXS010000088.1:0-2271 GCA_964509455.1 uncultured Enterobacteriaceae bacterium
GCCCGTGGCCGAGCTGGAGGCGAAAATCGAGGAGTTGCGCCGCGTCAGCGCCAACGGCGAAATCAACATACAGGCCGAAATCGCCCGCCTGCAAAAGAGCAGCAACGAGCTGACCCGGTCGATTTTCTCATCCCTCAGCGCCTGGCAGGTGTTGCAACTGGCGCGCCACCCGTTGCGCCCCTATACCGCGGATTACATCGCCGGAATGTTCACCGACTTCACCGAGTTGCACGGCGACCGCAGTTTTGCCGACGATCCCGCCATGCTGACCGGCCTCGCCCGGTTCGAGGGGCGTCCGGTCGCCGTCATCGGCCACCAGAAGGGGCGGGACGTCAAGGAAAGAATTCGCAGGAACTACGGCATGCCCAAGCCGGAGGGCTACCGCAAGGCCCTGCGGGTGATGCGCCTGGCGGAGAAATTCAAACTGCCCGTGCTGACGTTCATCGATACCCCCGGCGCTTTTCCCGGCATAGACGCAGAAGAGCGCGGGCAAAGCGAAGCCATTGCCCGCAACCTGGCGGCCATGGCGGGCCTGGGCGCGCCCATCATCGCCACCGTCATCGGCGAGGGGGGGTCCGGCGGCGCCCTGGCCATTGGCGTGGGCGACCGGCTGAACATGATGCAGTACAGCACTTACTCGGTCATCTCCCCCGAGGGATGCGCCTCCATCCTGTGGAAAGAGGCGGAAAAAGCGGGGGAAGCGGCGGAAGCACTGGGCATTACCGCGCAGCGACTGCGCCGCCTGGAGGTCATCGACCAGGTCATCGAGGAGCCCCTGGGCGGAGCGCACCGGGACTACCGGCAAACCGCAGACGCCGTCAGCGCCGTCATCAGCAGGCAACTGGGCGAGCTCGAGCGCATCGAACTGCCCGATCTCCTGGAAGGCCGGCAACAGCGGTTGCGCTCCTACGGCTACTTCCAGTAAGCGGACTGCGCCCTGCGAGGGCGTTGCCGCGGCGCTTTCGGCGTTCTTGGCGACCCTGCCGCAGTGCCGGCGGCTGGCGGTCGCCTACAGCGGCGGCGCAGACTCCCACGCATTGTTGCACCTGCTGGCCGCGGCCCGCCAAGACGCTCCCTGGACGCTGACTGCAGTCCACGTCAATCACAACCTGCACCCGGAAAGCAACGCTTGGGCCCGCCATTGCCGCGCCGTCTGCCGGGCATTGGACGTGGAGCTGAAAGTGCTCAGCGTGGACGCTTCCCGCGTCGCGGGCGGCCCGAAAGAAAGCCCGGAGAGCCGCGCCCGCACGTTGCGTTACGCGGCCATGGCGGAGTTGCTGGAAGAGGGAGACGTCCTGGCGACCGCCCATCATCGGGACGACCAGGCGGAGACGCTTCTGTTGCGGCTGTTGCGCGGCGCCGGCGTTCTGGGACTGGCGGCCATGCGCCCGGTGCGGCCGCTGGGCCGGGGACGCCTGGCGCGGCCGTTGTTGGGTTGCGACCGGGCGGAGTTGCTGGCGTACGCCCGCGGCCAGGGGTTGGAGTGGGTGGAAGATGCGAGCAACGCCGACCTGCGCCTGGATCGCAACTTTCTGCGCCGCGAAGTCCTGCCGTTGCTGAAACAGAGATGGCCCTCCCTGGCCCTGCCGCTCAGCCGCACCGCTGCGATTCATGCTGAAACCCAGTCCCTGTTGGACGATATGGCGCAACAGGACCTGGCGTCCTGCGCCGCGGGGCAAGCGGGCGCACTGACGGTGCGCGGCCTGGCGGCGTTGCCGGCGGCGCGGCGCAAAAACCTGTTGCGTTACTGGATCCGCTCCTTGGGACTGCCGTTGCCGGGCGAGCGGCAACTGTCCCAGGTTGTCAGGCTCATCGATGCCCGGCGCGACTCCAGGGCCCTGACGGGCTGGCGGGGAGCGGAGTTGCGCCGCTACGGAGATTACGTCTGCCTGGGCGCCCCTCTGGGTTCTTTCGATGGGACGGCGGTGCATTCCTGGGACTTCCAGGGGCCGTGTCGCTTGCAACACGGGGAGTTGACCGCAGTGCCGGGGCGCGGCGGCGGGTTGCGGCGTGCGGCCTGCGAACAAGCCGCCGCCCAAGTGCGCTACCGCGCCGGCGGGGAGACCATTCGCTTGCCGGGGCGCGCCGGGCGGCGCCGGGTGAAAAAGCTGTTCCAGGAAGCGGGGGTGCCGCCCTGGCAACGCTGCCGTACGCCCCTGGTCTATCTGGACGAGCGCGTGGCCATGGTGGCGGGCCTCTGGATCGCTGCGGACTTCCTGGCGGGGGCGGACGAGGAATCGTGGGTCGTCACCTTGAGCGGCGCTTCTGAGC
>CAZDXS010000089.1:0-4452 GCA_964509455.1 uncultured Enterobacteriaceae bacterium
CTGCTGGTGCTGATCATTATTTGCCTGAACCTGGCGGCGATCAAGATCCGCAACACCTTGCGGGAGAAGTACCGGGTCGCCGAACAGCAGTGAACGAGCGATCAGTGATAGAGTAAGGCATGATGAATGAGTTAGACAAGCGGGCCGCCGCCGGAGAAGCCGCCGTTGCGGGCGCCGCGCCTGCGGCCGCGCCCGGGGCGAATGCCGCACCCGGGGCGAGCGCCGCGCCTGCGGCCGTTGCCTCTGCGCCGCCGGATACCGCGTCTGCGGGCGCGCCTGCGTCGGGCGCCGCGAGTGTTCCCGGGGCGAATGCCGCGCCTGCGGGCGCGCCTGCGCCGGGCGCCGCGCCTGAGGCAACGCCTGCGCCGCCGGATTCCGCACTTGCGGCTGCTCCCACGCCGGGCGCAACGGGCGCCGCTGGGGGCGCGGCCTCTGCGCCAGGCATTGCCGGCGCCGCCCCCGCCGCGGCGGACGCCGCCGCCAACTACTGCGTGCGCACCAGGGACTTCAACCTGTATTACGGCGAAAAGCAGGCCCTGTGCGACATCAATCTGCGCCTGCAAGAGAAAAAGGTCACCGCGTTCATCGGCCCCAGCGGTTGCGGCAAGTCCACCCTGTTGCGCAGCTTCAACCGCATGAACGACCTCATTGACGGCGTGCGCATGGAAGGGGAAATCAGCATAGACGGCGAGGACGTCCTGCACAAGTCGGTGAACGTGGCCGAGCTGAGAAGGCGCGTCGGCATGGTCTTTCAAAAACCCAACCCGTTCCCCAAGTCCGTCTATGAAAACGTGGCCTACGGCCTGCGCATCCAGGGCGTCAACGACCGCCGCGCGCTGGACGCCGTGGTGGAAAAATCCTTGAAGAGCGCGGCCCTCTGGGACGAGGTGAAAGACCGACTGGACGACAGCGCCCTGGGGCTTTCCGGCGGCCAGGCGCAACGGCTGGTCATCGCCCGTTGCATTGCCATCGAACCCCGCATCCTGTTGCTGGACGAGCCCTGCTCCGCCCTGGACCCCATCTCCACCCTGAAAGTCGAAGAGCTGATTTACGAGCTGAAGAACAACTACACGATCCTGATCGTCACCCACAACATGCAACAGGCCGCCCGGGTGTCGGATTACACGGCCTACATGTACCTGGGGAAACTGGTGGAGTTCAACGACACCAACACCCTGTTCACCAATCCCCAGGAAAAAATGACGGAAGACTACATCACCGGCCGCTACGGCTGACGCCTGCCGCCTGCCGACACGCCAACGAGGACGCCGCTTTGAACAACACGTCGCAACACATCTCCAAGCAGTTTGACAACGAGCTGGAAAAAATCCGCTCCGAGGTGCTGGCCATGGGCGGGCTGGCGGAGCAGCAACTGGAAAACGCCGTGCGGGCCCTGCGGGAATTCAACATCCCGCTGGCGGACGACGTGCTGAAAAACGAGTTCCGGCTGAACGCCCACGAAGTGGCCATTGACGAGCAATGCGCCACGTTGCTGGCGCGGCGCCAGCCGGCCGCCGGCGACCTGCGCCTGGTGATGGCCATCATCAAGACCATCACCGACTTGGAGCGCATCGGCGATGAGGCGGAGAAAATCGCCAGGATGACCATCAGCCTGGCGGAGAAGTCCGGCCCCAAGTCCTACTACGTCGGCATCAGCGCCATGGGCTACTTCGTCAAGCAGATGGTGCACGATGCGCTGAACGCGTTCGCCCGCATGGACAGCGGGGCGGCGCTGGTCACAGCCGGCAAGGAGCCGGAGTCCGACGACCAGTACGCCGCCATCATTCGCCAGCTGACCACCTACATGATAGAGGACTCGCGCGCGCTCACCAGCGTCATCGAGGCCATCTGGGCGGCGCGGGCCTTAGAGCGCATCGCCGACCACGCCCGCAACATCTGCGAATACGTGATATACTTCGTAGAAGGCAAGGACGTGCGCCACATCAGCATAGAACAGATGGAAGAGGAGGTGAACAAGCCGTAACCGCCGCGGCCGGCTGCGGGAGCGCCGGGCCGACATAAACGACCATGGAAACGACCAATCTCACCAATCCCGAGTTCTACATCAACCGGGAACTCAGCCTGCTGGAATTCAACCGCCGCGTCATCGCCCAAGCAGAAGATGCGTCCCTGCCGTTGTTAGAGCGGTTGCGGTTCTTATGCATTGCCAGCACCAACCTGGACGAGTTTTTTGAAATTCGGGTGGCCGGCGTCAAGCAACAGGTGAAATACGGCTCCGTGCAGACCGGGCCGGACAACCTGAGCCCGGCGGAGACGCTAAAGCAGGTGGGGACGGTCGCCCGCGAGCTGGTGAGCAACCAGTACGCCGTGCTGAACGAGAGCATCCTGCCGGAGCTGGCCCGCGCGAAAATCCACTTGTTGCGCCGCAACGCCTGGAAACCCGCCGTCTCCCGCTGGATCAAGCGCTACTTCAAGGACAACGTGTTGCCGGTGCTCAGTCCCATCGGGCTGGACCCGGCGCACCCGTTTCCCCGGGTGTTGAACAAGAACCTGTATTTCATCGTCTCGCTGGACGGCAAGGACGCTTTTGGCAGGGAGAACCGCCTGTCCATTGTGCAAGCGCCCCGCTCCTTGCCGCGGCTGGTGCGCCTGCCGGACGACGTCAGCCGCGGGCAGTGGAACTTCGTGTTGCTGTCGTCCATCATTCACGCCAACGTGGACGCCCTGTTCCCCGGCATGGAGGTCACCGGTTGTTACCAGTTCAAGGTCACCCGCAACAGCGAGCTGTTCGTGGACGACGAGGAGGTGGACGACCTGCTGATAGCGCTGGAGGGGGAGTTGCCGTCGCGGCGCTTCAACGACGCGGTGCGGTTGGAAGCGGCGGACAACTGTCCCGACGAACTCAGCTCGTTCCTGTTGCAACGCTTCGAACTGGACGAGGGCGACTTGTACAAGGTGAACGGCCCGGTCAACCTGAACCGGCTGATGGCCATCTGCGAGCTGGTGGACAAGCCGGAGCTGACTTTCGCCGGGTTCACGCCGGACCTGCCGCCGCGCCTGAAAAAGAACGTCAGCATCTTCGATGCGCTCAAGAACGGCGACATCCTGTTGCACCACCCGTTCCAGTCTTTCGCTCCGGTCATCGACTTCGTGCGCCAGGCGGTGCACGACCCGAACGTGCTGTCCATCAAGCAGACCCTGTACCGCACCGAGGCGGACTCCACCCTGGTGAACGCCCTGAAGGACGCGGCCCGCGCCGGCAAGGAAGTCACAGTGGTGGTCGAGTTGCGGGCGCGGTTCGACGAGGAGGCCAACATCGACCTGGCCAATGAGTTGCAAGAAGCCGGCGCCCACGTGGTATACGGCGTGGTCGGCTACAAGACCCATTCGAAAATGATCATGGTGGTGCGCCGCGAAGGGCGCAGCCTGCGGCGCTACGTGCACCTTGGCACCGGCAACTACCATGCCCGCACCGCGCGGGTGTATACCGACTACGGCCTGTTCACCTGCGACAAGTCCGTGGCGGAAGACGTCAACATGCTGTTTTTGCAGCTGACCGGCTTGGGGCGGGCCTCGAAGATGAAAAAACTGCTGCAATCGCCGTTCACCCTGCACAAGTCCTTGCTGGCGTTCATCGAGCGGGAGGCGGAAAATGCGGCGGCGGGCAAAAAAGCGCACATCATCGCCAAGATGAACGCCCTAGTGGACCCGGAAATCATCCGCGCCCTGTACCGGGCGTCCATGGCCGGTGCGCGCATTGACCTGATCATTCGCGGCATCTGTTGCCTGCGGCCGGGGATCAAAGGGCTGTCCGAGAACATACACGTGCGCTCCGTGGTGGGGCGCTTCCTGGAGCACACCCGCGCCTATTATTTTCTGAACGGCGGCGATGCGCAGGTGTTCTGCTCGTCCGCCGACTGGATGCCGCGCAACCTGCACCGCCGCGTGGAGGCCTGCTTCCCCATAGAGGAAAAACGCACCAAGGACCAGGTCACCAAGCTCGGGTTGCTGAACTACCTCAGCGACAACACCCAGGCCTGGGTGCTGCAAGCGGACGGGACGTACAAGCAACTGCGGCCGGGCAACCAAAAGCCCCGCAACACGCAACAGCAACTGCTGGAGAACTACTGCGGCTGAGGGGCGCCGGCGGCGCCCGGGGGCCGCGGCGAATAGTGCCGGGGGTTTATTGGCAGGGGGCCACGCTCCGCCGGGAGCGGGGCGCGGCGCGGCGCGGCAAGCGCACAGCGGCGCCGTCTCGCCCTCAGGGTAACTCCGACAACAGCGCGGCAATGGCGGCGACGGGTTGCCCCGGCGCCATGAGGTGGGCGCCGGCGACGCCCTCTCTTTGCTGCAACCCCTCCACCAGTTCAACGCAGATGCGCCTGCCCTCCTGTTTCGGGTCGCGGCTGTCTTCCAGGCGTTGCAACAGGGCGTCGGGCAACGCCACGCCCCACAGGTGGTCCCGCATCCACTTCGCCGACCGGGCCGAGG
>CAZDXS010000090.1:0-10090 GCA_964509455.1 uncultured Enterobacteriaceae bacterium
TCCCGCGGCCGGCCTCCCTGTCGGAGCGGGCGCACCCCTGACCTGGCGGGCGTTGCGACAACCCGCGCTTGCCTCCCCCCGGCGGAGCGCCTGGACGCCGTGCGCCCGCCCGGCGGTCGCGGGGCCGCCTGCGGGGAGCGATCAAGCAAGCGCGGCCTTGAACGGGCGGCGCCAGGGGTGCGCGGCATTTGTTTTGCAACCCCAAACATACTATTATTGCAGCTTGATCATTGTGCGTCTGCCCGGTGCGGCGGCGCTGTTCCACGAATAATCCAAGACAACGACTCAATACGGGGATTTAACTATGACGCCTGGCAGAACCCGCTGGTTTAAAACCTTTTCCATCACAGTCTGGCTGTGCGTTTTGGGCGGCGCCGCCGCGGCGCAGGAGGAAAGAATCCTGGAGGACGAAATCAAGGTCACCGCGCAAAAGCGCGAGCAGAACCTGCAGGATGTTCCGGTTTCCGTCACCGTGCGCACCGGCGAGCAGCTGGCCCGGTACGGCATTACCGACGTGTTTGACCTGCAACAGACCACTCCGGGGCTCATTGTCGACAGCAGCCAGAGCGCCAACACGGCCAACTTCCAGGTGCGCGGCATCGGCACCAGCGCCCAGAACTTCGGCCTGGAGTCATCGGTGGGGCTGTACGTGGACGGGGTATACCGCTCGCGGCAGGCGGCGCTGATCAATGAACTGGTTGACATTGACCAGGTGGAGCTGGTGCGGGGACCGCAGGGCACCCTGTTCGGCCGCAACACTCAGTCCGGCGCCGTGTTGTTCAACACCCGGGCGCCTTCCCACGAGACCGACGGTTACCTGGAGTTGACCTACGGCAACCTGGACCTGTTCAGCGTCAACGGCGCGTTCGGCGGCTCCCTGGTGGAAGACCTGCTGGCGGCGCGCATCACCGCGTTCACCGCCAACCGGGACGGCTACGTTGACAACGACGGCGACCCCCACGGCAACGCCATCAACGACCGCGACCGCATGGGCGGCAGGTTGCAGTTGCTGTACACGCCCCGGGAAGAGCTGTCCGCGCGCCTGATCCTGGATTATGCGGAACTTGACGAGGTGTGTTGCGCCTCGCCGACGTTTCTCAACAACTTCACCGGCGTCGGCAACCGCGCCGGCTCCGACGCCCTGCTGGCCCGCCTGGGCGTGCCGGTGCTGAACGAGGAGCGCTTCGAAGACAACATTGTGTCGCTGAACTCGTTGCCGCTCTCGTACACCCGGGACCAGGGCGCCTCGGTGGAGATTAACTGGCGCGGCGGCGCCGGCACGCTCACCTCCATCACTGCGGTGCGCGGCTTTGACGTCAGCGAGGAGCTGGATGCCGATTTCAGCAAGGGGGACGTGCTGTCGCGCACCAGCGAGGGCGATTCCAATACCTTTTCCCAGGAGTTGCGCTTCGCCGGCGCATTCGAGCGCTTCAACTACCTGGCGGGCGCCTATTATTTCACCCAGGACCTGGACAGCCGGGCGCAGTTGTCGTTCGGCGAGCACGTGGACTCGTTCATAAAGACCGGCGTTGACGACGGCCTGACCCAAGTGGTGGCGGGCGTTAACGCCCTGTCCGCGGCCACCGGCGGGGCGGTTCCCATGGTCGCCGCCTCCATTCCGGCCGGCGCCTCCTCGCTGGACGTCATGCGCCAGGAGCACGAGAGCTGGGCCCTGTTCGGCCGCGTCGACTTCCGCCCGCTGGAGCGCCTGGAGCTGTCCGCCGGACTGCGCTACACCGACGAGCGCAAGAAGTTGCACGGCGAGTTCACCCAGGGCAACCAGGGGCCGCCGCCGCAACTCGCCGCCATCGGCGCACACCTGCAAGCCGTGAGCGCCGGCACGGCGCGGCCGGACACGGCCCTGCTGGCGCCGCTGTTCGCCCCCGGCTGGGGCTTTTACGTGTTGCCGGTGTTCGCGCCGCGCCCCGACGTGGATGAAACCCTGAACGACAGCCGGGTCACCTGGGATGTGGACGTCAGCTGGTTTGTCACCGACGACATGATGCTGTACGCGGGCTACGGCACCGGTTTCAAGGCCGGCGGCACCAACACCGACCGCATTGCCGCCAACCTCAGCCAGTTGTTTGACGCGGAAACCTCCGAGTCTTTCGAGGCGGGCGCCAAGCTGGAGTTTCCGCGCCAGAACCTGCGGGCCAACCTGTCCCTGCACTACACCATCACCAAGGACTACCAGAACAACACGTTTACCGGCACCGGGTTCAGCCTGCAGAACGCCGGCAAGGTGAACACCCGGGGCGGAGAGCTGGAAGTGACCTGGCAACCGCTTCGCGGCATGACGCTGAGCGGCGCCTACGTTTACAACGACGCCGAGTATGATTCTTTCGACCAAGGCAACTGCTGGGTGGCGACGCCTTTTCACACGGGCGTCCCGGACCCGGGGAGCCGCGAGGGGAGCATCCTCTGCGACCGCTCCGGCGACCGGGTGTCCGGCAACCCGGAGCACACCGTCATCCTGCTGGCGTCCGGCGCCCGCCGCCTCAGCGACAACCTGAGCGCCTACTTGCATGTTGATTACAGTTATCGAAGCAGCATCATGCGGGACGGCAACGCCGACCCGCTGAAGCTGGCGGGAGGATTCGACCTGGTGAACCTGCGCGGCGGCCTGGTGCTGGAGAAAATAGACCTGGACATCGCCCTGTGGGCGCGCAACGTGTTCGATAAGCACTGGTACGGCGCCGTGTATGACGTGCCGTTGCAGACCGGCAAGCTGAACTCCTACGCCCGCGAGCCAAGGACTTTCGGCGTAACGCTGCGCAAGCAGTTTTGACGCGCCGCGCCAAGCGGGCGCCGCGGCGCAAGAGGTAACCGGGGGCCTTCCATGCCCGGTTGCGCGGCGTTTGGCGGCGGCGGGGGCGCGGCGCCGTGACGGCGGCCCGTTCATACGACGGAGTCGCCCTGGTTGCCGCGACCAGCCTGCCGTTCCAGCGGCGCAGCGAGCGCGGTGCCGCCTGGTTCATCGCCGCGGCGTTCGCCGGTTTGCTCGCAAAGGCGGGGTTGCGCAAGCAGGACGTCGACGGCCTGGCCCTGGCCAGTTTTACCCTGGCGCCCGACACCGCGGCGAGCATGACCGAGTACCTGGACATCGCTCCGTCCTGGCTGGAGCAGTTGCCCCTGGGCGGCGCCGCCGGCCCGGTGGCGGCGCAGCGGGCGGCCCGCGCCGTACAATGCGGCGATGCGGAAATCATCGCCTGCATCGGCGCCGACGCGGCGGACGCCGCCGCGTTTGCGAACCTGGTGCGAAACTTCAGCCGCTTCTCGGCGGATGCGGCGCATCCCCACGGCGGCGGCGGCCCCAACAGCATTTTCGCCATGATCACCCGCAACTACATGGAGAAATACGGCGCCCGGCGGGAGGACTTCGGGCGCATCTGCATCGCCCAGCGCGAGAACGCCCTGGCCGCGGGTTCTGCGGCTTTCGACAAGCCCCTGTCCATGGAGGAGTACCTGGGCGCCCGTCCCGTCAGCGAACCCCTGGGACTGTTCGATTGCGTGATGCCCGGCGCCGGCGCAGAGGGTTTCCTGGTAATGAGCAGCGAGCGGGCCGCGGCCCTGGGCCTGCCCCATGCGAAAATTTTGAGCGCCGGCGAACGGCACAACGCCTGGTCTGAGGACGATGTGCATTTTCGCGGCGGCTGGCAGTGTTTCCGCGAGGCGCTGTACCAGGGCGCCGGGCTTGCCCCCGGGGACATTGATCTGTTGCAGACCTACGATGACTACCCGGTGATTTCCATGATCCAGATGGAGGACCTGGGGTTCTGCGAAAAAGGCGCGGCAGCGGAATTCGTGCGCCGCACGCCGCTGACCTGGAACGGCGGCGGCCTGCCGCACAACACCTGCGGCGGCCAGCTGTCCGCCGGGCAAGCGGGCGCCGCCGGCGGTTTCTTAGGGCTGGCGGAGGCGATTCGCCAGCTGACGGCTACAGACCTGCCCAACCAGGTCCCCGGGGCAAGGACCGGGCTGGTCAGCGGTTACGGCATGGTCAACTACGACCGATGCCTGTGCGCTAGCGCCATGATCCTGGCGCGGGAGGAGACATGAGCACTGCCGCGGCGGAATTCGTGCGCCGCACGCCGCTGAGCTGGAACGGCGGAGGCCTGCCGCACAACACCGTCGGCGGCCGGCTGTCCGCCGGACAAGCGGTCGCCGCCGGCGGTTTCCTGGGGATGGCGGCGGCGCTTCGCCGGCTGACGGCTACAGACCTGCCCAACCAGGTCCCCGGAGCGAGGACCGGGCTGGTCAGCGGTTACGGCATGGTCAACGACGACAGGCGCCTGTGCGCCGGCGCCGTGATCCTGGCGCGGGAGGAGACATGAGCACTGCTGCGCCGCCAGCCGGGTGCTCCCGCCTGTGGCGGCATCTTGACCAGGCGGCGCAGGAAGGCGTGTTCAAGTTGCCGGTCTGCACCGCCTGCGGAGAAGTTCAGTATCCGCCGCAGGATTTTTGCCGGCATTGCCTGGGCCCCCAGGTATCCTGGAAACAAGTATCGGAGGAGGGCGCCGTGTTGTCCTGGACCATCCTGCATGCAAGCCAGGAGCCGTTTTTCAAGGATAAACTGCCCCTGAACCTGGGGCTGATCAAGCTGGATTGCGGTCCCGTGCTGATGGCGTACCTGGCCGCGGCCGCCCGGGCCGCCGGCAGCCGGGTGCGGGTCAGCGGCAGGCTGGACCGGTCCGGCCGCGCCGTTTTTTTCGCCATGCCGCCGGGGGGCGACCCGGCAACCGAATTCAACGCACTTTTACAAGAGGAGTAAAATCATGGGAAATACTGATACAGCAGTGGTTACGGGCGGCAATCGGGGCATAGGCGCCGATGTGGTCCAGCGTTTCCTGGACGCCGGTTACCAGGTAATCAACATCTCCCGGCAGGCGCCGATCATCGACCATGAACGCCTGTCCAGTTACGAGGCGGACCTGGCGGACGAGGACGCAACCCGGAAAGTGGGCGGCGTCATCGCGGCGCATCACCGGGTGACGACGTTCGTGCACAACGCCGGCGTCATCAGGCCCGACCTGCTGGACCAGGTGAAGCTGGAAGACTTGGAGTACCTGACGCGCCTGCATCTGGGCAGCGCCATTGTCCTGGCGCAACAGTTCGTTCCCGCCATGCGGGCCGCCCGCTTCGGGCGCATCATCCTGGTGTCGTCTCGGGGGGTGCTGGGGCTTGCGAGCCGCACCAGCTACGCGGCCACCAAGGCCGGCCAACTGGCCATGGTGCGCACCTGGGCGCTGGAGCTGGCAAAAGACGGGATTACCGTGAATTGCGTCGCCCCCGGTCCGGTGGCGACGGACATGTTCCACGAGCTGGTTCCGAAGGGCGGCGAGCAGGAGGAGAAAATCGCGGCCGGCGTTCCCGTGCAACGCCTGGGCGAGCCCGGGGACATCGGCCGCGTGATCGCTTTCCTGTGCGAGGAGGACAGCGGGTTCATCACCGGGCAGACTTGGTACATCTGCGGCGGCGCCAGCCTGGGCTCCCTGGCGCTGTAACGGCGGGCGGGACGGCGCCCAGCCTGAATCTGTGCTTGTCGCCCCGGTTCCCCGGCGCCGGGGACATCGGCCGCGTGATTGCTTTCTGGTGCGAGCAGGACAGCGGGTTCATCACCGGGCAGACCTGGTATATCTGCGGCGGCGCCGGCCCGGGAGCCCTGGCGCTGTAACGGCGGGTGCGGCCGGCGCTCAGCCTGAATCTGTGCCTGTCGCCCCGGTTCCCCGGCGCCGCCGGCGACCTGGGATCTCCGGCCCCCGCACTCGCCGCCCCGCGTCGTTGTCGGCGCGTTTTCTACTTCGTTTCCCGCGGCTTCCCCGGCCGCGGCGACCCGACGCGTCCCCGGGAAGATTGGATGCCGCGCAGGTCTTTCAGTACTTTGCCGTCGTAAAGAAACACCCGCCGGTTGCCGGGGGTGAGCAGGGCGTGGACATCGCGACGCTCGCTGTCAAGCACGTAGTTATGGGCCTCGCCCTTATGCCGTGAGAGTTCTTCGCCATAAGCGATTACCCTGCCGGCAAGGTAGAAATTCAATCCGTGTCGGGCGCCGGTAAACGCCTCTTGCAGACCCTTGCCCTGAGATGGGCGAACAAACAGGATGCTGTCCCCGGGCACGGTGATCCGCCGTATGGTTTGAAAGTCCGCCGCCGTTTCTCGTTGGAATTGGACGTCTCCCGGGCGGTAATTCGCAACTTTCGCCATGGCGTAGGCGGAGCTGCCGAACACGGCCACGGCGACGGCGACCAAGGCGACCTTGGCGGACGCGGGCGTTGCCCCCCTGCGCTCCAGAAAAGCCATGAGGCGTCCAAACGCCATGGCGTAACACAGCAACGGGATGCCAATATAGAACAGGGCGTCATAATCGTGAAAAGCGGAGTGGGCGCGCATGGGCAAGGACCAAGTCAAGCCGAACAGGGCCAGGGTGAGCGCCGGCAGTCGATACCGCGTGCGTGCGGCGCCTAACAACGCCAGGGCAAGCGCCGCCGCGCCCAAGGGCGCCAGCCGGCACGAGTGGTTCCACTCCCGAAGCTTGAAATACTCCTGGTCGCCGGGGGGAACCCCGAAAACGATATTGGGCAACATCAGATCCCCAAGGCGGGAAAGTTGCCGCGGCAGAAACTTTCCCCAGTCCGTTGCTTCTGCGTGAGCTTTCAGAATGCTGGAATCAATGCTGCTCCGTTCCATTATGGAAGCCACGGTAGGCAACCGGGTGAATGAACGCTGACCCTTGTAATACCCGTATTCGTTCAACAGGGCGGCGCCTAACAACAGCGTGAAAGTCAGTATCGCGGCGCCCGCCGGCGCTGCGTAATGCTTGATGGTGATGCCCCTGGGGCTTTCGTTCGGAGACTCGGGTGGTGCGCCGTCGCGGTAGCGGCGCCATAACCAGCAGCCGCCGCCCAGAGCGGCGAACGTGAGCGCCAGGGTCACCGTCTGCCAGCCCAGGGCAACGCCGGCGGCGGTTTTCAGCAGGAGCTGGCGCAGCCGTCCCTCCTGGACGAACACCACCATGCCGTGAAACGCCAGCAGGACGCCGCACAGGCTGGGGATTTCCATGGACACCATGTCGTTGTAGTACAGGGCGCGCGCCGAGGAAAAAGCCAGCAGGGTGGCGAACAGCGCGGTAGCATTGTCGGCGAACAGGCGGCGCAATCCAAGAAACGCCAGCACCGCAGCCGCTGTAAAAAACGCCAGCATTAAAAGGCGCGCCGCGTATATTTTAGCGGGAATATTATCGCCGAAAGGCAACATGACCAGCTTCACAGCGGCAAAGACAGTGATAGGGAAGCTGTGGTAAGGGGTGTACTCCGCCGGCCGGTCCGGCCCCCGCTTGAACTGACGGAAAAAGAGCGAAAAGCGGTGGTCCGGCGACAGGTTTTCCGCCAGCGCCAGCGACTGGGAGGAAATCCAGTTGTGATGGGGGTTGTAGCGATAAAAATACCCGCGCTCGTTGCCGAACCAGAACGCCGTCGACAGCGCGAGAAGCAACAGGAATAACGACAGCCGGCAAGAGCGGCTGCTGAATTTTTCGGTACCAGTCATCCCGCCCATTCTAACATTTTTTCGAAACCAGCCGGATTGTTGTTGGTCGGGGCCGGCAGGCCCGCGCCGCCGCCCCGGCCGCCGGCGCGATGATGCCGCTCATTCCATCACCGTTGTCCGTGCGTTCTTTTCCCGCGGCCTCCCTGATGATTGGGTGTTGCGCAGTCTTTCCAGGCTCAGCGCCGCGCCGTCGTAAAGAAACACCCGCCGGTTGCCGGGGGTGAGCAGGGACGGGTCGTCAAGCCGCTGGTCCGCCAGCACGAAGTCGTAGTCGCCGACGTGGGGCCGGGAACGTCTCTTGCCTGTTCTTCTTACGATTATTCTGCCGGACAAGTAGAAATTCAACCCATGGACGGCGCCGGTAAGGCCCGTCAGGGGCGTGCGGGGCTGACGAACGATCAGGATGCTGTCCCCGGGCGCGGTGACCTGTCGTATGGTTTGAAAGTCCGCCGCCGTGTCCCGTTGAAACTGGACGTCCCCCGGGCGGTAATTTGCGACTTTCGCCATGGCCCAGGCGGAGCTGCCGAACACGATCATGACGACGGCGATCAGGGCGGTCCGGGCGGCCGCGGGCGCTATCCGCAGGCGCTCCATAAAAGTCACGATGCCTCCGAACGCCAGGCCGTAACACAGCAAGGGGACGCCGACATAGAACAAGGCGTCGTAATCGTGAAAAGCGGAGTGGGCGCGCATGGGCAGGGACCAGGTCAGGCCGAACAGGGCCAGGGTGAGCGCCGGCAGTCGCCGGCGCATGCGGGCGGCGCCTAACAACGCCACGGCAAGCGCCGCCGCGCCCACGGGCGCCAGCCGGCACGCGTGGTTCCACTCCCGCAACTTGAAATACTCCTGGTCGCCGGGGGGAACTCCGAAGAGTATGTTGGGCAACATCAGATCCCCAAGGCGGGAAAGTTGCCTGGGCAAGAACGCTCCCCAGCTCGTCGCCCCCGGCAAGCCCTCGATGAGGCGGGGGTCAAGGCTGGTGCGCTCCAAGATGGAACGCACGGTGGGCAACTGGATGAACGAACGCTCGCCGTTAAAATACCGGTATTCGTTCAACAGGCCGCCGCCCAACAACAGCGTGAAAACCAGGACGGCTGCGCCCGCCGGCGCCGCGTAATGACTCAGCGTAATGTTTCCGCGGCTTGCGTTCGGCTTCTCGGGCGGGGCGCCGCCGCGGCAACGGCGCCGTAGCAGGCGCCCGCCGCCCAGGGCGGCGAACGTGAGCGCCAGGGTCACCGTCTGCCAGCCCAAGGCAACGCCGATGGCGGTTTTCAGCAGGAGCCGGCGAAAACGCCCCTCCTGGGCGAACACCACCATGCCGTGAAACGCCAGCAGGACGCCGCACAGGCTGGGGATTTCCATGGACACCATGTCGTTGTAGTACAGGGCGCGCGCCGAGGAAAAAGCCAGCAAGGAGGCAAACAGCGCGGCGGCGTCGCTGGCGAGCAGGCGGCGGAGAGAAAGGAACGCCAGTACCGCCGCTCCGGCAAAAAACGTCAGCATCAAAAGGCGCGCCGCGTAGATCTTGGCGGGAACATTCTCGCCGAAAGGCAACATGACCAGCTTCACCAGGGCAAAGACAGTGATGGGAAAGCTGTGATAGGGGGCGTACTCCGGCGGTTGCCCCGGCCCTCGTCTGAATTGTCCGAAAAAGAGCAAAAAACGATGCTCCGGCGACAGGTTTTCCGCCAATGTCAGCGATTGGGAGGAAATCCAGTTGTGATGGGGATTATGGCGATAAAAATGCCGGCGTTCGTTGCCGAACCAGAACGCCGTCGACAGCGCAACAAGCAACAACAGCAACGGTGCCCGGGAGCGAACGGCCGGCCGGCCCGCCATCAGGCGTCGCGTCCTGCGCCGGCCGCCGCCGTCAGTCCGCCGCTAGAGAGGCTTTTGCGGTATTTTTCCGCATCCCAGGAGGTCAGCTCCGCTCTTTCCGCCGGGGTCAGCTCCACCAGGTCGTCCTGCGGCGCCTGTCGCGCCAGCACTTCGTAATAACATTCCAGTTGCGCTCGCCGCGCCGCGTCAAACCCCGGCGGCGCGAAAACGCCCTCGCCGCGTATGAAAAACAGCGGCGGCGCCTGCCGGCCGCCGCAGCGCTCGGCTTGGTCGCGGCGGTCGAATGCGGCCGCCCGCTCCCCCAGGAACACCACGTGGTCGGGATACAGCGCCCAGCCCCGGGACAGCCGCCGGTAAAGATCCGGAAGATGCGCCAGACCCTGAATGTGCGCGTCCTCGATGGCGTCATAGGTCGCCTCTCCCACCACCAGGGGCTGCGCGGGGGGCGGCGCAACCGAGGGCGCCGCCGCGTGCAACTCCTGCCTCAAGGCCGCAACGGCCTGGCCGATGAGCCGCGCCGCCGCGTCAACGTCAGCGCCGCCCGCCAGGATGCCGTGGTTTTGCAAGAACACCAGGTCGGCGCCGGGCGCGCACTGCAGGGCCTGCGCCACCGCTCTTGCCAGCGCCGCCCCAGGCCGGTGATACGCGACCCAGGTCCAGGCGAGACGCCGCCCCAGGCGCTCTTCGAGCAACTGCTTCGCATTGG
>CAZDXS010000091.1:0-5059 GCA_964509455.1 uncultured Enterobacteriaceae bacterium
TTCAGTGTGCGCTGAGAAAAGCGAGTTTGAAAATGCCGACAGCGGCAAGTTCCTCTTCGATATGTCTTGGACAAAAAATGACAGCCCCGGCAAAAAAGACGACGGCAAAGGCGGCCGGGACGCGGAAACCAAAATGCAGGAACTCGTGCTTGCCTGCGAGGATGAGTGGGGGAAGGATTGCGCGCAGGGCCCGAGCCGGCCTGAACTCATACTGGAAAGTTTTCAAAAACTTGTGGTTGCCCGGGCGTCTGTTCGGTTGCTGGTTTACGATGCCCCCAACAATCCTGTGGGGGATGGGACATGGGATACGTACAGCATCACCGAGGAACTGAAAGAACACATCCAGACATTCCAACCAAAGGCGCTGGGCGATACCTATTTCTTGATCGCCCTCAATGGGGACTTGTCAGTACGGGATCCGAACATACGCCCCTGGTGGCTGGAGTATGCCGTGATCGTGGTTGACGATGAGGGCAAAGCCAACATCTACGAGGAGGGCAAAATCAACTCCGACCGTACGTAGAACCCGGGCAATCGCCGTCGCTCACAGGTATCGCGGGCGCCAGCGTAGCCGAAGCAACCGGCGTAGCGGCAAGCAGTGGGGCGCACACTCGGCTTACGCCAGGGGCGGGAATGCGCCCAATGCGTTGCCGCCGCCTCTGCCGCCGCGCCCGCCGCCCCGCTTGCAACGCCGTTCCGCCGCAGACGCAAAAAACCGCTCGCGCTACATCCCCCGATGGTGTATGATGGCCCGCTTTGCGCCTGCGCCTGGCTTCATCGCCCAGATTTATGCGCCCAGGCAACCCAACAATGTAGGAGACGGCGAAAACCCCATGAACCCGGCTTCTGTGGAGTTCCGCCCAAGCATTTTTGGAAAACCGATAGCCGCAACCGGCAACTTGTGGTAAGATACAAGGTCAAATGTCCGAACGAAAATGGCAGATTGAAGGTCTTCGCTTCACGGCTTTCCCCGGGAAACCCCAGATCCCGCAGGAAAACGCTTGGGAAACCCTGACGGGCAAGCCCCCAGCCGGGCGACAAGCGAACCCGCAGGAATGGCTGGTACACGAATCCGGCCAATTCGAAATAGGAACGCTGGTGTATGAGGCAAATCCGACCCGCATAGACTGGCGCTATCTGCCCCAATCGACGGGCGATGGCATTCCCAACTTGGGGGAGTTTCCTGAGGGAGCGGCTCAGTTCCTCCGGTCTGTGAAAGAATGGCTAAAATGTGCGCCGGGCCTGAAGAGAGTCGGATACGGCCCGGTCCTTGTGCTCCCAGTCAGCAACCAGGAGGAAGGCAACGCGGTGCTCAACCGGATATTGCCCGAGATAAAAATAGAACAGGACTGCCGGGATTTCCTGTACCAGGCGAATCGACGCAAAAAGAGCAGGCATATCGAGGGCCTGACATTAAACCACCTTACGGAATGGGCCGTGCGAACGTTCGCTTACGCACCCATGCCCGTACAGCAAAACGACATTACGCCTCGTCAGCAGGCACCGACGGATGCGTGCAGGTTAAAATTGGATGTCAATACAGACTACGAATTTACAGGGATGTTTCCCAAAACTGAGCTGGGGAAATTGTTTGATGAACTTTCCGAGCTCGCGGTTGAAACTGCAAAGAAGATTGGGATAGATAACCCATGAACCGACTTACAACGACTGATGTGGATGAGAGCAGCAGGCCCGGTACTCCATTGTTCAATCCAATCGGGAAATTCCGGTCGCCGCCGGTTACGGAGCCCTCCGCGGGAGACGAGATAACTTGGGAGATGGCAACTGGGAACCAATTGCCGGCAGACGAGGCAAGCCGGCAAGCATCGGCTGTGCACCACGCCGTGCTGATGGGCGAAACTTCAACACATCTAATCTTCCACCGGGACGACCCACAGTCACCTATGCTCTACGTGGTAGCGACTCCCTCGTTGACTGAACGTCCTGTCGCGGGATGGTTGGGCAAGCAGGAAGTCAAGGTGGTGACGCTTTCCTCGTTGCCCGAACGCTCTGCCGGCACTGTTTTGGATGCTTACGCGGCGCAGTTGCCTGCCGAGACCGCCGCCCGCATCCGCGAGTTGGACGAAATGCCCTACGATGCGGAAGGCGGCGAAGAACCCATGAACCCCGGCTCCGTGGAGTGCTTTCTCAAGTGCTTCACAAACATGCCCCGCACGGAGAAATTGCCGGAACTGAGCGCCTCCCACAGCGGGACCTTGTATGCCACCTGGCTTCCTGAACCGGGGACCAGGGTTACGGCGGAATTTTGTCCCAGCGGCGGCACCATCTGGGTTGCGTTGTCAGGAGCTAAACGCGACCCAGAATCATGGGAAGTCAGTATTGAAGACGTGCTTCTAAGAAAGTCACTGTTGCCAATTCCAGGGATAATTTAGGTGGCGAAAGGAGACCCTCTGCCGAACGAAGACCACGTGCTTCGCGGGTGCGGCCCCCGTGGAATAAACAGGAGCAATAAAGTCACCGTGGCGGCATTCGAACCGCGTCGTCAGGATGAGTATGAATTATCCGTGGCTTGGGTTGAGTGCCCGTGTGCGCCTGTTGCCGGCAACAAGGATCAAGCAGCGCTGGGAAGACTGGGAGAGACGTTGTCCCTGGAACAAAAAGTATGTAAGCTGAATGTGGGGGAAGTCCGTCAATTGTTCAATGAAGAAACCAAGCTAGACGTGTTGGAAGACGGCTTGGAAGACGACCCTTGTCATTCGGTGATAGTAGGACTTGCCGGCGCTTCCAGGAATGGGATGTTGCAATTACGGGAACAGCTTGCTGACTTGGCAAATCAAGGTGAGATTTTTAATCTCCCCGGGAGGTCTAATTGATTTTATTGCGGGGCGGCAGGCTGGGTAGATTCGCCATCAGACTTCAATCCCAGCGACCTCTCCGCCGCCGCGCGTTTATCCCAGTTGGCCAGTTGGCAGCCCAGATTAAGCAGGGGTTCGTCTAGGTGTGCAACTCCATAAGGTTGTTCACGGAAAGACCTGCCCGGCTGATGGGTGGTTGATGTCCAATGCCGGCATGAGGACGATGCCGGTTGTACCGGTGCAACCAGTGGGACAGATGCTCGGCCCGTAGCAAGGATTGACAATCCGCTTGTGCTTTTGTGGTTTTCTGGTCATTTTCCCAGGTGCCGCCACCAGTTCGCCAAGCCCTTTATGCCGTAGTGGTCCAGCAAAGATCCGCAGGGCAAGTCCCAGCCACACCACCACCAGCACCAGCGCGGCCAGCCCCCAGGCAAGGGTGGTTACGGCCAGTTCGCGGGCGCGGCTCATTGCGTCAGCCATGGCGCGAGGCATTGGCTATTGGCTCAGTCGCATTGTACTGCGCGGCATCCGTCATGGTTTCCCCCATAAAGTCAGGTACAGAACGAAGACAATGATAGCAGGCAACAATCCAACGCGAAACAAGGCGGCGGGCGGCAAGTGGCGTATCCCCAGGCAAAAGCAACATAGCAAAACAGCCGCTACCCAGGCCCAGTAGGTGACAAACAGCCAGCCCGTAGCGTAAACGATCTTGTCCCACTCAAGGGGCGGCACACCAGCCACGGCGCGTAAAGTTAAGTACAGGGCGGCGGCAATGGCGATGCCCCAGCGAAGCAGGGTGGCGGGCGGGTAATGGTGCACCACAAGGCAGGTGTAGCCCAGGTAAATGATCGTTACCCAGCCGAGCCCGTAAACGATGCTGTCCCAAGTCATCACTATCCACCCGCGGCAGTGTTACGGCAAGCACACGGCGGCGTTGGTGTCAGCCAAGCGCTCGGCGGGCGCGGCGGATTGCCATTTTTCTGTTCGGCGGCGGCCAGTCAATTTTTCACTCATGGCACAAGCGATTGTATGCCGTCGGACGGACGTGTTAAGAGGCGGTCGTATAGGACAAAACAGGGCGTTCGCATCCGGCTGATGCCAACAGTGAACGCTTGGCTGCTGAACGCCCTTGGCAACTAGCTGGTGTTCCACAGCACCGGGCGACCCCGCCCGCGCCGGCCAGCGCCAGCGATAAATCCTCCGGCCCAAGCGTTGCTTGGGCAACACCCGGACCCCAGTACCTATGAACCCACACAAAGCGCTTGACGCCATAGCAGAAAGCGTGCTACCGTCGGGCCGGGCCGCAACTAATAACGCGGCTACAACCATTTACAATCATCCTTATTAGGAGGAACGCAAAATGAGTCAGAATCGTAAGCAACAAGAACTTGTCGTTAAAGACATCCTGGAAGGTTTCGTAGCCCGCTTTCGGAAAGACGATAATACCGACACTGAGTGGGGCAGTAAACTTCTGAAAGACCTGAATGAACGTGGCTCGTTACGGGGCTTTTCAGCCCGCGTGAAATCAGACGCCTCCGCCTGGGGAGAGTGGTGCTTCGAAATAACTTGGACGGAAGGTGACGGTCCGTTCAGACACGAGGGAGAAAACAGCAACCCCACGCTCCGCCTGATGGTTTGCGAACCGTATGATTTGGATAGGCTTGTCTGCGGGAGACGCCCTCCGCTCATCCAGGAGTTCGATGAGAGCAAACCTTATTCCTTGGTAGCGGAATACACGGAAAACGACGGGAAAGGAAGTTGTTTGGCGTGCCTAAAAGAGTTCAATGTCGATGGCATCCCTACCAGCGACTTTACATGTATTCGACCACCAGATCAGGTAGGGTAGGTTCGGCGAAACGGCGTAGCAGGAGGCGGGGGAGCTTTCGGGCGCCGCTTCAACACGCAGGCGCGAAGCGCGTCGCTGAATTTGTCGCGGCCCTGTTCGGCGCGCGGTGGCCGCTCCAACACGCAGGCGTGAAGCGCGGCGTCCGCCCGGCTCTGTACAGGGTTTCCCGGCGTTGTCTTGTTGCGACGCTGGCGTGCGGATACGCGACCTCGTGGGGCGTTGGCTGTTTGTGTTCAGCGCCCCGCGTTCGCGCTTTGCGCTCGCTGGGGTCGGCGCCCGGAACAGCAGTCGCCCGGCCGCGCAGACCCTGTGCGGCCGAGGCCCCGCCCCTGGCGCGACCCGCCGCCCACCGCCCATCGCCCTGCGGTCTGCCGCCGCGCCCGCAACAGCCACGGCC
>CAZDXS010000092.1:0-9966 GCA_964509455.1 uncultured Enterobacteriaceae bacterium
CACCTCAGATTTGTCCGCCGAGTCGAACACGTAGAACAGGGCCGGGTCTTTCATGTCGTACAGCACCGCTTTCGGTGCGGCGATGATTTCCGGAAAGCGTTTCAGGTCGGCGTCCGTCAGCCGTGCGGCCGATTTGCTTGGGCGCAGCAGGTGGCGCTGAATGCCGCGCGTGGTGACCACGGCCGCATTTTCCACCTCCACATTATGCTTGTCCCCCAGGTATTTCAGGATGCTTGGCAGGAGCCTGCCCAGTTCGAATGCTTGATGTTGCCTGCCCCCCGCAACAGTCGTGTCGCCCGACCAATCTGTCCATGTTTCCATGATGCCCCCCAGAATACACGAATGTTGCCGCGTTGTCTCCTGTAGTTGCCGGCGCTGAACCAACTCCCGGACGCCAATGCGATATGAACCCATACAACCCATTGGTATTCCCGCCGGTTTCCCGTAGAATCGCCCCATGGTCATCAAGGTGCTGAAATTCCTGGTGCGTTGCCTGTTGCGCCTGCTGTACCGGGTGGAGGTCACCGGCATGGAGCATTATCACCGGGCCGGGGAGCGGGTGCTGATTATCGCCAACCACATCTCCCTGCTGGACGGCGTGTTGCTGTACGCCTGGTTGCCGGAGACGCCGCGTTTTGCGGTCAACACGCAGATTGCGGAGCGCCGCCTGTACCGCCCGTTCCTGTGGTTCGCAGAGGTCTATACGATGGAGCCCACCAGCCCCCTGTCGGTGAAGTCCATGGTCAGGTTCCTGCAAGAAGACAACAAGGTGGTGATTTTTCCAGAAGGGCGCGTCACCGTGACCGGCGCCCTGATGAAGGTCTATGAGGGGCCGGGGCTGATAGCGGACCGCGCCGATGCCGCCGTCCTGCCCATCGCCATCGACGGGGCGCAACACAGCGGGTTCGCCTACCTGGAGGGGAACGGCGGCAAATTCCTGCGCTTCCCCCGCATCAGCATGCGCATCCTGCCGCCGGAGAAGATTGTCGTAGATCCGTCCTTGCAGGGCGCCCGCCGGCGCCGGGCGGCGGCCGCGGCCCTGCAAGACGTCATGCACCGCCTGTCCTTCGCCTGCTACGACCACGACAAGACCATCTTCACCGCGGTGTTGGAGGCCGCCGCCCTGTTCGGCAGGGGGCAGGTCGCGCTGGAGGACATAAAGCGCGAGCCGCTGACGTACGGGCAGTTGCTCACCCGCGCGTTCATCCTGGGGCGGATTTTTCGGGAGGACACGGCGCCCGGCGAGACCGTGGGCCTGTTGTTGCCGAACGTAGCGGCTGCGGTGGTGAGTTACCTGGCACTGCAGAGCGCAGGGCGCGTGCCGGCCATGCTCAACTACACCACCGGCGCCCAGGTGTTGTTGCAGTCCTGCGAGACGGCGTCGGTGAAGACGGTGTATACCTCGCGGCGTTTTCTCGAAGAGGCGGAGCTGGAGCCGCTGGCAGAGGCCCTGGGCGGCCGGGTGAACCTGGTGTGCTTAGAAGACCTTGCCGGCCGCATCGGCGCGGCGGACAAATTGCTGGGGCTGTGGCGCAGTTATTGGCCGCGCCTGCATTATCGCCGGTCCTGTCGGCAACGGGACCCGGGCGCGCCCGCCACCGTGCTGTTCACCTCCGGGTCGGAGGGGGCGCCCAAGGGGGTGGTGCTGTCCCACCGCAACCTGTTGGCGAATTTTGCCCAGGTGCGCGGCTACCTGGACTTCACATCCCGGGACGTGTTTTTCAGCTGCCTGCCCTTGTTTCACTCGTTCGGCCTGAACGTGGGCTCCTTGTTGCCCCTGCTGGGCGGGTGCCGCACGTTCCTGTATCCCTCGCCCTTGCACTATCGGGTCATTCCCGAGTTGCTGTACGGCACGGGCGCGACCATCCTGTTCGGCGCCAACACGTTCCTGCGGGGATACGCCCGCTACGCCCACCCGTACGACTTCCACTTCCTGCGCTACGTGCTGGCGGGGGCGGAGAAGCTGCAAGACGAGACGCAGCGCACTTGGATGGAGAAGTTCGGCATCCGCATCCTGCAGGGGTACGGGGTGACGGAATGCAGCCCGGTGGTGGCGGTGAACACGCCCATCAACCACAAGATGGGCAGCGTGGGGAAGCTGTTGCCGGGGATGGAGGCGTACCTGGCGCCGGTGCCCGGCATCCCTCGCGGCGGCCGGCTGGTGGTGCGGGGCCCGAACGTCATGCTGGGATACCTGCTGCCAGGCGCGGACGGCAAAATCCAGCCGCCCGCCGCAGAGCGCGGCGCGGGCTGGTACGACACCGGCGACATTGCCACCATCGACGAAGACGGCTACATCGAGTTGCAAGGACGCGCCAAGCGCTTCGCCAAGATTGGCGGGGAGATGGTGTCGCTCGCCGCGGTGGAGGAGCTGGCGGGCGGCGCCTGGCCCCAGGGCGCCCATGCCGCCGTCGCCCTGTCCGACGAGCGCAAGGGAGAGAAAATCATCCTGGTCACGGACCACCCGGCGGCAGAGCGCAAGGACATACAGGAGCAGGCGCGGGCCCGCGGCTACGGGGAGTTGTACATCCCCCGCGAGGTGGTGTGTTTAGAGCGCCTGCCGGTGCTGGGCACGGGGAAAGTGGATTACATTACCCTGGCGAAGATGATGGAGGAGCGGGCGGCGGGGGCGGAGACAGAGGCGGCGGCAGAGTCGGAGACAGAGGCGGCGGCAGAGTCGGAGACGGAGGCGGAGTAGCGGGACGCGGGTCGCACGGCGCGGCGCCGGCCGTGTTGCCCCGGGCGGGCGTTGCCCGGTGTTGCGGAGTAATGCGGGGGCGGAGTAGCGGGACGCGGGTCGCACGGCGCGGCGCCGGCCGTGTTGCCCCGGGCGCCGCCGAGCGGCGCACCCAGGCGCCTCAGCGCTCCAGGTGCTTCAGCTTGTCCTTGACGTCTTTCCAGTCGTCCGCGTCGGCGGGCGCGTCCTTGATCTCGTTGATGACGGGCCATTCCTTGGAAAGCTCTGCGTTCAAGGCGATGAATTGTTGCTGACTCTCGTCCACATCTTCGTCGGAGAGGATGGCTTCGACGGGACACTCCGGCTCGCACAGGGTGCAGTCAATGCACTCGTCCGGGTCGATGACCAGCATGTTCGGGCCTTCGTGGAAGCAGTCAACGGGGCATACTTCCACGCAATCGGTGTACTTGCACTTGATGCAGGCTTCTGTGACGATAAACGGCATGGGCTGATTTCAGTACGGGTCGGGCCGCGGCGCGGCGTTCATACCTTGTATTATATGGGTATTGCGGCGCAAAAACAAGGGGCTATCTGGATGCCTGGCGGGATGGGACAATATCAGGAGCCGGCAATGTTTGTGGCGATGCTCGGCGCACAGGGGACACAACACAGAAAACATATAAAACTTGCGATATTCGTGGTGCGTTGTTCTACGACAGGGCCGCACGATGGGGGCAACCGTAGTTTGATCAATGTCGGAGCGTTCGATCAATCAGGTTTTTCCTTCAAAATAACACCTCAGAAAATCAAATATCTCCCGTTTCTGATCTTCGGATGCCGCTTGTACGATTGCCGACACGTTCAGCCAACCTGTTTCGTCATCCCAGTAGTTCTTTTTCATGACCTGGTGCCTGCCGCACAATGGTTGCCATTTACTTGGATCGGAAGGGTCTGTATTTGCATGTATTGCGTGGGGGGTTTTGTGATCCGGAGTTAACCTAACCGTGCCGCCGCCGACGGGATCAATATCGCCGTCCTGTAATCCACAGGTCGATGTTCCTTCTCGCCAGGCGCATTGGCGGCCATGGCTAGCGAGTACTGCCTCCCACGTTGCGGCCTTGGGGCGTGTGCGTTTCGAAGCCGTGTTGCGGCGTTCCGCATTAGGCATCATGTATTCGCTCACTTTGAGGTCGCCGCGATTGCGCCAGGACAAAATGGTGTAACCTTTGTCCGTTCTAAGCTCTGATAACCGTTGGTGCCAGTTTTCAGGAACACGCCCGGTATTGGGATCGGTTGCAACCTGGAGCAACTGGTCTCGAGTGGCTACCTTTCCCAGATTGTCAAGGAAGAATGCCTCGATTCTTGCCCTGATTGAGGATTGGGTGTATTTCTTTCGAATGCGTGCGTTTCGATCTTTACCCATATCGGGCAATCCTCTTTTCAGCGATTGTCAGGTATTCATCTGAGCTGTCGCATAGGATTGCGCGCCTACCCAAACGAATGCAGGCCTCGCCGGTCGTGCCGGAGCCGCACATCGGGTCCAGCACTACGCCGTTTGCCTTGGTGGACATCAAAATCAACGGCTCGATGACCGCCAGCGGCTTCTGGGCAGGATGTCCCGTCTGTTCCGAGCGCCCGACAAATCCTATGTTCAGGGGAGCTTCCAGGACCGATGCCGGGCCGGGGATGAAACGCATCTTGTTGTTTTGCAACCTGGACAACTGTTCGTCGTTCAAAAAGTTTTCCGGATGCACGGAAGCGTCTTCTGCCGCCAGGTGCAAACAGGTATTTTGGGCGGAGCGCCAGCCGCGTATCACCGACGGACAATTCTTGTAGTACCAGGTCAACCAGGCGACCAACTTGAAGCCCTTGGGAATGTTCAGCACCTGGTAAGCCAAAATCTCCGGAAAACCCCAAAGATAGACATGCCTGGATACGGCGCACGCCGCCGCGACCACCCCGTTGAGCCATTGGTTGTAATCGCTTCGTTCGCCGCCGGTTCCCCGGTTGTACCAGGGATCCAGTATGACGGCATCCACGGGGGATTCAACAGCCGCCAGGGTCTCCATGACGTCTGCGGCCGGCAAGACGTCCGCAGTTCCCCAGGGCTGCTCAGAGAGCAATGGCAAGGATATGGAAGACGTCATCGATGAAATCCGCTCATAAAAGTTTGACGCACCAAAGAAACCAATCTTATCAACGCAGGAGTCCTGCGACTGCCGCCTCCGGGCGCCGGCCGGACATGCCCGGGAGAACTCCAGGCGTTATTTGGCTCATAAAACATGTGAGATAAAATCAGGCGCCGCCGTCGGGTTGTTCAAGGTACTCCAGCGGCGCGCGCAAAGCAAGCGCTTGTACGGACCCATGCAATTCCATACGCCGTGCGGCGTTGCGGCGGCGGCCGCAGAGGCGCCCGCAACAACGCCCATCGCGGCGGCGGGTCAATCGCATAACAACAGTTTTGCTACCCGCCGCCCGCGCGGAAGTTGTAGCGAATGCGCCCGCCGAACCAGCGCGGCAGTCCGTAGGCGCGTTCGTCGCAACCGCAGATGGTGGACAGCTCGAAGCCGACGGTCTGGTAGCGCGCGTCCGCCAGGTTGTTCACGAAGAGTTGCAACTCCAGCCGGCCGTCGGGGCTGCTCCAGTCCAGCCGCGCGTTGCCCACCGCGTAGCCGTCCATCTTGTGGGTGCCGAAATTGTTGATGTTGAAAAACGCCGCGCTTGCGTAGCTGAAGTCCAGTTGCAGTGCCAGGTCTCCGCCTTGCAGGGCCGCGGGCCAGGCGTAGCGGGCCAGCCCGGAGGCCTGCCAGTCCGGCGTGAACGCGGGCTTCACGTCGCGGGTGACGTCGGCCGCTACTTCCAGGTCGTGAATGCGCGCGTGCGTCCAGGAGGCGCCCAGCGCCAGGGTCAGGTTCTCCAGGGGCGCCGCCGCCAGGTCCAGCTCGGCGCCGTAGTACTCGGCGTCCGCATTGAGAATGGCCCCGGAGGTGCCGATGAACTGGTAGGCCTGGTAGTCGTTGTAATCATAGTAGAAGGCGGCGCCGTTGATGCGAATACCGCCGGCCGGCAGGGTCGCCTTGAAGCCGGCCTCGTACGCCAGCAAGACTTCGTCGGCGTAGCAGTACTGCTCCGGCGCCAGCAGCGTGAGGAACGGGGCGTTGCAACTGCCGGCCTTCACCCCGCGATTGAGCGTGGCGTAGAGCAGCAGGTCGTTCGCCGCGGCGTAATTCAGTCCCAGCTTGGCAGACCACAGGGTGCTGGACGGCGTCTCATCGTGGGGCGGAAAAAACTCAATGCCGCCCGTGCTCAGGGTAATGGGCTCGGTGTGATTGTCGACGGTGCGGTCGTCCAGGTTTTCATACAGGCGGTTGGTGTAGCTGAATTCTTTCTCCTCCTGGACCAGGCGGGCGCCGGCGATGAGGGTGAGCCGGTCGGCCGTGCGCAGGTCAACCTGGCCGAAAACGGAGTAGGAGTCCGTTTTCAGGCGGGACGTTACGCCCGCATCGGCATTGAGATTGGGGTTGTCCGCCCCGAAGGGATGGGGACCGGCGCCGAACACGTTCAACCCGCCGCGCGTGTCGGTCAGCGCGGCGTTGTACTCGGCGTTGATGGACAGGTAATACAATCCCGCCACCCATTCCAGCCGCTCTAAGGCGCCGTGAAGGCGCAACTCCTGGGTGAACCAGTTGTGGGCGGACTCGTTCACCACCAGGAACTGGGGCGCGGGACCGCCGTCCACGTCCAAGGAATGTCGCTTGTCCTGCTCGGAATAACTGCTGATTGAGGTCAGGGCGACGCCGTTGTCCAGCTCCCAGCCCAGGCTGGCGGTGAACCCGTAGGTTCGTATGCGGTTGTAGTCGCTCACCACGTGGTCGGTGGAGGTGGTGGGGCCCTCGCCGTCGCGGTCGTCGTAGCCGAAGAAATCCGTGACGGGGCCCGGGCGCTGGTCGTTGCCGTCCTGGTCCAGGGTGGAAGCCACGCAGGCGCCGGTGCGAAAATGAACCTGCTCGCAGGTGGTGCGCACGTCGTCGGCGAAGCGGGTGTCCAGCAGGTCGTCCACTGCGCCGTCGCCGTCGGTGTCGTCCACGTACGCCACGGTGGGGATGCTCTGGTACGCCCCGCTGCCGGGGTTGCGCTCAGCGTAATGCCCTTTTAGCCACAGGCGCGCCGCCGCGCCCAGGTCCATTTCCAGTTGCCCGCGCAGGGCGAACTGGTCCAGCTCCCACACATCGGCGGCGCCCGCCTCCGAGCCCTGGTAACCGCTCGGCAACTGGTCTGGGAAGACATTCTCCCAGATGGGGCCGAAGCGGTTGAAGAACCCGGCCAGGCGTCCGCGCGCCGCGGCGGACAGCGGCCCGCTGACCGCCCCCTCGAAACGCACGGAATCATAAGAGCCGTAGGCGGCGTCTGCGTAGGATTCGAACGCCGCCGTGGGCCGGGCGGTGATGAAGTGCACCAGCCCGCCGGTGGCGTTGCGCCCGAACAGGGTGCCCTGCGGCCCTTTCAGGACCTCGACGCGCTCCATGTCGAAGTTGGCGAACAGCTGGCCTTGGCTGGTGGCGACGTAGGCCTCATCTACGTACACGGCGTTGGGGCCCTCGTGCAGGTCGGCCACGTCGTTCTGGGTCACGCCGCGTATGGTGAACTGCGAGGTTTGCCCGGCGTTGTCGCCAGAGACGTACATGCCCGGCGTGAACGCCGCGATTTCCATGCTGTTGGTGAAGCCGAAAGTCTCCATTTGCTCGGCGGAGAACGCGGTGATGGTGATGCCCACGTCTTGCACGGACTCCTCGCGTTTTTGCGCGGTGACAATCATCTCCTCGAAGTCCGCCGCCGCGGCGCCGGGCGGGGCGGCGAGCGTCAGCAGGAGCGCGGCCAGGAGCGGTCCCAAGGGGCGTCGGGTGCGGGAAAGCCGTGCGCCCGGCGGCGCAGATTTTTCAAGCGCGGCCAGGAGCAGTCCCAGGAGGTGCCGGGTGGGGGAAAGCCGTGCGCCCGGCGGCGCGGCGGCCTGCCGGAGCGCGGCCAGGAGCAGTCCCAGGGGGCGCCGGGTGCGGGAAAGCCGTGCGCCCGGCGGCGCAGATTTTTCAAGCGCGGCCAGGAGCAAGCCCAGGGGGCGCCGGGCGCGGCCCGCGTTGAGGTTGTTCATACGCCGCGTTCGGTTGCAAGACGGCGCGGCGGCTTGCCGGAGCGTCATCGCCCTCCATCGGCTTGCGTTCATGCTCTGCGTTCGGTCGTGTACTCTAGTGGGTCAGCCCCGGGCCCTGGTCAACGCCTCTTGCAGGTCGTCTTGCAGGTCGGCCGCGTCTTCCAGCCCCACGGACAGCCGCACCAGCCCGGGAACAATGCCCGCGGCTTGCCGCTCCTCGTCCGTCAAGCGGTAGTGGGTGGTGGTGGCGGGGTGGGTGATGGTGCTCTTGGCGTCGCCCAGGTTGGCGGTGATGGAGAACAGCCGGGTGCGGTCGATGAGGCGCCACGCCGCTTCCTGCCCCCCCGCAACGACAAAACTGATGATGCCGCCGAAGTCCTGTTGTTGCCGTTGCACCAGCTCGTGTTGCGGGTGCCCGGCCAGTCCCGGATAATACACTTTTTCCACTCCCTCGCACCCCTCCAGCCAGGCGGCGATGCGGGCGGCATTGCGGCTGTGTTCGCGCATGCGCAGGTTCAGGGTCTCCAGTCCTTTCAGGAACACCCAGGCGTTGAACGGGCTGAGGGCCGGGCCGGCGAACTTGAGCACGTTGAATACGTCCTCGCCCAACAACTCCTCGCTGCCCAGCACGGCGCCGCCGACGCACCGCCCCTGGCCGTCCAGGTACTTCGTGGCGGAGTGCACCACCAGGTCGGCGCCCAGGCGCAGCGGCTGTTGCAGGGCCGGCGTGCAAAAGCAGTTGTCCACCGCCAGCAGGCAACCGCGCCCGTGGGCCAGGTCCGCCAGGCGTTGAATGTCGGCCGCCTCCGTCAACGGGTTGGAGGGGGTCTCTAAGAACAGCAGGCGCGTTTTTTTCGTAATCGCGGCTTCCCAGGCCGGGTAGTCGTCCAAGGGAACGAACGTGGTTGTCACGCCGAACTTGCCCAGGATCCGGTTGAACAGGTTGACCGTCGAGGCGAACAGGCTGCGGGAGGCGACAACGTGGTCGCCGCTTTGCAACAGGCCCAGGCAGGCGCACAGGATGGCGCCCATTCCCGACGCGGCGGCGATGCATCTTTCCGCTCCCTCCATGGCGGCCAGGCGCTCCTCGAAAATGCGCACCGTGGGGTTGGTGAACCGCGAGTACACGTTGCCGGGCTGGTCGCCGGAGAAGCGGGCGGCGGCTTGTGCCGCGTTCTCGAACACGAAACTGGAGGTCAAAAACAGCGCCTCGCTGTTTTCGCCCTCCTCGGTGGGACGCCGCCCGGCGCGTACGGCTAGGGTGTTCATCCGGTGCTTGTCAGAATTCATCGCCATGTCGCTAAGCTTGTCGTTAACTTGGGCGGCGCACTGTTGCAACGGCGCACGCCCGGCGGCGCACCCCCGGCGGCGCTTCCGGCTGGATGCGCCCGGCAGGACGCTCGTTGTTTTCGCCCCGCAGGCGCAACAAGCAGGAGCAAAAGGCAGGCACAAAAAAACCCGCATCCAGCCCGGCGGCTAAAGCAGGTTGGTTCTCTTTAGCCGTACTTGTAACGCGCCCGCAAGCTGAAATGTCAAATCGGCGCCGCATTGTTCCGATGATCATACTGGGAATGAGGGGGCATGTCAAACGCAACCGCCGGTCCATAACATTTGCCGTTTTAGGTGGTTGGTGAACAGCATCCGGAGCGGGGGTTTCAACCCCCGTGCCCGGCAATCCGCCGCCGCCGGCAACTACTAGGAGACAACGCGGCAACATTCGTGTATTCTGGGAGGCATCATGGAAACATGGACAGATTGGTCGGGCGACACGACGGTTGCAGGGGGGAGGCAACATCATGCATTCGAACTGGCCTGGCTTGTTATTTTGCGCGATAACTTTGTTGGCGCCACCCCCTCACTGCAGTCGGCGTATTACATATACGCCTCCCTTGTTCGGGCGTGCGCCGCCGCGTTCTCACGCAAAATCCCGTCGCCAGGAACCTGGCGTGCTGAAATACCTGGGGGACAGGCATAATGTGGAGGTGGAAAATGCGGCCGTGGTCACCACGCGCGGCATTCAGCGCCACCTGTTGCGCCCAAGCAAGTCAGCCGCACGGCTGACGGACGCCGACCTGAAACGCTTTCCGGAAATCATCGCCGCACCGAAAGCGGTGCTGTACGACATGAAAGACCCGGCCCTGTT
>CAZDXS010000093.1:0-1991 GCA_964509455.1 uncultured Enterobacteriaceae bacterium
GTCTTCACGCATCACCAGCAGTTCTTCACCATCAATTTTTACTTCCGTGCCTGAATACTTGCCAAAAAGGATTCGCTCGCCCTCTTTGACGTCCAGGCCGCGCGTTTCGCCGTTGTCCAGGATCTTGCCGTTGCCTACGGCCACGACCTCCCCCTGGATCGGCTTCTCGGCGGCGCTGTCGGGGATGACTATTCCGCCGGCGGACGTCTTCTCCTCCTCCAGGCGCCGCACGACCACCCGGTCATGTAACGGTCTGACTTTCATAACGCAGATTACCTCCGTATTGGGTAAGTTGTTGTTTTTTCAAACTTACAGTGCCGTTATTAGCACTCTAAGCAAGTGAGTGCTAATAATATAGGGGCGCGTGGGGCGGATGTCAAGGGAAAATGTGAAACGGGGTTTCGGGGCGCACGGGCGGCCGTGCGCCGCCGGCCCTGGCGGCGTTGCGCCCGGTGGCGGGAAGCCGAGCGGGCAATGCGCCGCTAGCCGTGGTGCGCCGCACCCGGCGCCGGCCGTTCAGGCGGACTGCTGATAATGCTCCATCAGGATTTGCGCCGCCTCGGGGCGTGCGAACTCCTCCGGCAACGGTGGTCTTGCCCCATCCATGGCGAGGCTGCGCCTAGCGGCAGGAAACTGGACAGCCGGCAACGCGGGAGAGGGGGAGTGAACGCCGCCGGCAACGCAAAGCAGGGATGCGCCTAGCGGCAGGAAACTGGACAGCCGGCAACGGCGGTCTTGCCCCGGTTCTGGCGGGGGCGCACCCGGCGCGGCCGCCGGCCGTTCAGGCGGACTGCTGGTAATGCGCCATCAGGATTTGCGCCACCTCGGGGCGCGCGAACTCCGCCGGCAACGGTTGCCCCGCCGCCAGCATTTCCCTCACTTTCGTGCCGGACAGCAGGACAAAATCATCCGGCCCGTGGTCCTGGGCGTCCCGCATCATCACCACCCGCCCCAGCTTTTTTGAAAACGCGGTGTGGTCCGCCTCGAAGATCTCGATCTCCAGGGCGCCGGCCGGCACTTGTTCGCGGAAGATGGACTGCGCATCGAACGGGCCGTAGTAGTCGCCCACCCCGGCGTGGTCGCGCCCGACAATGAGGTAGGCGCAACCCGCGTTCTGGCGAAACACTGCGTGCAACACGGCTTCCCGGGGGCCGGCGTACAGCATGTCGAAGCCGTAGCCGGCGACCATGACGGAATTGGGAGGAAAGTACAACTCCACCATGCGGCGAATCGCCGCGTCCCGCACGGCGGCGGGAATATCCCCCGGCTTTAGCTTGCCCAGCAACATGTGTATCAAGACGCCGTCGGCGTTGACTGCCTGTTGCGCCATCTTGCACAGCTCTTCGTGGGCGCGATGCATGGGGTTGCGGGTTTGGAAGGCGACCACCCGCTCCCAGCCGTTGGCGGCAATGCCGGCGCGTATCTGCGGCGCCGTTCTGAAAGTGTCGGGAAAATCCTGCTCAAAATAGCTGTAGTTCAACACTTGCACCGGGCCGGCGATGAGCGTCCTGCCGGCGGCGGCGAAAGTCGCCACGCCCGGATGTTGCCGGTCCCGGACGCCGAAGACCTTGTCGATGATTTCCTCCGCCTGGGCGGGGGCAAGGGTCTCAATGGCGGCAACATCCTGTACGGCAAGCACCGGCCGGCCGGGGACGTTGGGATCCAGCAATGCTATCCGCTCCGCCCCGGCAACGGCGCTCGCGTCCGCAACCAGGTTCAGGCAGGGGACCGGCCAAAACAGCCCGTCGGCGGTGCGCATATCGGCGGCGACGCTGAGCGCGTCCGCGGCGTTCATGTAGCCGGGCAGGGGCGAGAAATACCCGGCGCCCAACATCACCGCGTTGGCCGCCGCCGCCGAGTTGAGCAACAGTTGCGGCAGGCCGGCGGCTTCTTCCAGCAGAGCCTGGCGTTGCGCCTCGTCGGCAACGAACCGGGGGTGCAACTCATCGGAACCGTGTGGTTTTATCATTATTCTCCTCGCGGTATTGCGT
>CAZDXS010000094.1:0-35523 GCA_964509455.1 uncultured Enterobacteriaceae bacterium
AACCAGCCCCGCCACCGGCCCCGTTGTCCGCCGCGCCGTCGGCCGTTTCATGGTTGGCTTGGATGTCGCTTGTTGCCGTTGTCCGCCGTCAGCCGCGCCGCCGGCGCCGGCCTCGCTGCCCGCCACCGCCTCAGCGGCGGCCCTGCCGCTTCTCCCTGACGGCGTCCGCCAGGCGCCACACCGCCATGGCGTACAGCACGCTGTGATTATACCGGGTAATGACGTAAAAATTATGCAACGCCAGCCAGTATTCGTAGCCGTCCTCGTTTTCCAGTTGCAGCAGCTTCACCATGGTCGCCGCGTCCACCGGCTTCTGTGCGCTGACTCCGCCCTGCGTCATCTCCGCCATGGTGCGTTTCAGTTCCAGGCCGGTGGTCAGCAGGTCGGAGACGTCCTCTTCGTCCACGGTCGCCGGCGCGGTGACGGGCTCGCCGGCCCGCCAGCCGTGTTCTTTCAGGTAGTTGCCGACGCTGCCGATGGCGTCCGCCGGGTTCTCCCAGATGTCGGTGCGGCCGTCCTCGTCAAAATCCACGGCGAAGTTGCGATAACTGCTGGAGATGAACTGCGGAATGCCCATGGCCCCGGCGTAAGATCCTTTCAGTGCATGGGGGTCCAGGGACTGCTCCCGGGTGAGCAACAGGTAGTGCTCCAGCTCGCTGGTGAAGAAACTGGAACGCTTCGGGTAGTCGAAAGCCAGGGTCGCCAGGGCGTTGATGACCTTGTAGCCGCCCGTGTTGCGCCCGTACTTCGTCTCAACGCCGATAATGGCGACCATGATTTCCACGGGAACGCCGTAAACTTGCGCGGCCCGCTCCAATTGCCGCTCATGCTCGAGCCAGAACGCGGCGCCCTGGCGAATGCGCCCGGGCTTGATGAAGATGTCCCGGTAGCGATGCCACGGCAGGGCCTCGGCGGGCCGGGAGATGGCTTCCAACACGCTTTCCGAAACGCGCGCCGCGGCGAAAATCGCATTCAGCCGGGCGGCGTCGTAATCGTGTCGGGTCGCCATGTCCTGGATAAACGCGGCGACTTCTGGGCGCGCCGCCAGGTTTTCCTGCGCCGCAACCGGCGCCAGGCACGAGAAAACGAGGCAAGCAATGGTTGTATAAATTTTCATATCACCCCGGTAATAGTTTTTTGTCTGCGTGTATGGACATCAGTATTCCAAATCCCATCATGATGGTTATCATGGACGTGCCGCCGTGGCTGATCAGCGGCAGGGGCACGCCGACCACGGGCAACCACCCCGACACCATGCTGATGTTGACGAGCGTATAGATGAAAAAGCCAAATATGACGCCCGTCGCCAGCAACTTGCCGTAAACCTGTTGCGCCCGGGATGCAATATACAGCCCCCGGCCGATAATGAACAGGTAGAGGCAGGCCAGCGCCAGCACGCCCACCGCCCCGAACTCCTCGCTCAGCACGGCAAACACGAAATCCGTGGAGCGCTCGGGCAGGAACTCCAGGTGGGACTGGGTGCCGTTCAGCCAGCCCTTGCCGTACAGCCCGCCGGAGCCGATGGCTATCTGGGACTGTATTATATGATACCCGGTTCCCAGGGGGTCCTGCTCCGGGTTTAAAAACGTCAACACCCGCTTTTGCTGGTACGGGTGCATGGCGCCCCAGAGTATGGGCGCCGCCGCCAGGGTTGCCGCGGCGAAGCCGCCCAGCCAGAGCCGGTTGATGCCGGCGACGAACAGCACGGAGAAGCCGATGACGCCGATCAGCACCGCCGTCCCCAGGTCGGGTTGTTGCGCCGCCAGCCACACGGGCAGGGCGATGAGCAACAGCGTGACGATGACCTGTCCAGCGGAGGGGACGGGCGATTCCTTGCCCTTGCCCAGCTGCCAGGCGATGACCATGGGCAGGGCCAGCTTCATCAACTCGGACGGCTGGAAGCGCACCCCGCCCAGGCTCAGCCAGCGTTGCGCGCCCTTGCCGGTCTCGCCCACATACAACACCAGCACCAGCAGGGCCAGGCTGCCCAGGTAGGCCCATGGAGACAGGCGGGACAAGCGCTCCAGGGGGATCGTGGTGACGCCCAACATCAGCGCCAGCGCTATGCCCAGGTGGACGGCGCGGCGCAGGATCAACCCCCCGTCCTGGTCGCCGGCGCTGTACAGCACCAAAAAGCCCGCCAGGCTCAGCAGGACGATGCCGCACAGCAACGGCCCGTCAACGCGAATGTTTTTCAGGGATATCATCGTTGTTCACGCGGTGCGCCGGCGTAGTGGGTGCGGCACGGCGTCCCGTTGGCGAGGTGCGGGGGAATTGGCGCGGCGCGAGTGGTGCGTGCGGCGCGAGTAGTGCGGTGCGGCGCGGCAACGCGGCGGGCGCGAGCCGCTGGCGTGGTCGTGCGGCGCAACGGCGCGGGAGAAGCGGCGCGATGCCCAGTTCAATCATCACTTACTCGTTGCTGTTTTCGTAAGCTTGCCGTTTTCACACTTCCACTGCTTGCCCATGCTCATTCCGGCGCTGTTCAAAATTTCCAAGTAAAAAACGCTCCGCGACTTGCCGGCCCATTTAGCCCTGAGTTGCCCGTGCCAAACGGCCAATATGTAAAGCGGCCAATAAGCCCCCTCCCAAGTTGGGAGGTAAGCAGGATTGTAATTGAGCGGGTCATCCCTCATCTGGGCATCGCCCGAATATCTGAAAAACGTCGGCTTATATCTCCCTGGTATAAACTTCGGCAAAACCAGAAAAACGAAAGTCAGTATCGCCGCCGCTTGTGCCCAGCATTCTAACGAACTCATCGCTCATACCCTCCGGGATTGGCGGACAGCCTCAGCATCATGTCCAGTAGCGTGCGGGCGATGGGTGCGGTGCGGCAGTGCAGGAGAAGCGGTGCGGCGCGAGTAGCGCGGCGTCCCGTTGGCGCGGCGGCGCGGGGGGAGCGGCGTCCCGTTGGCGTTGCGCCCCGCCGGCGCCTCGCATGCGCTCGTCAGCCACTGCCGGCCTCCCGCTCGGCGAAGTAATGGTCCAGCAACGTGCGGGCGATGGGCGCGGCGGCGCGGGAGCCCTGCCCGCCGTTCTCGACCACGACGGCCAGCGCGATTTGCGGTTCTTTCACGGGCGCGAATGCAATGAACAGGGCGTGGTCCCGAAACTCCTCTGGAATGCTTTCCGCATCGTATTCCTCGCCTTGGGCGATGCTGATGACCTGCGCGGTGCCGGTCTTGCCGGCGAACTCGTAGGCGGCGCCGGCGCCGGAGCGCCGCGCCGTGCCGCGCCGCCCGTGCACCACCTCGCGCATGGCGCGAATAATAATGTCCCACTGCTCGTCATCGGCGGACACCAGCTGGTTGACCTGGGAGTCCGGCGCCTGAATCACCACCCGCCCCGTCAGCGCGTCCCGGGCCTCCGCCAGCAGGTAGGGGCGCAGCAGCCTGCCGCCGTTCGCCACCGCCGCCGTCGCCGCGGCCAGCTGTATGGGCGTGGCCAGGGTGGCCCCCTGGCCGATGCCGGCGCTCAGGGTCTCGCCCGGGTACCAGCGCTCCCCCAGTGCTTCTTTTTTCCATTTCGTGGAGGGAACCAGGCCTGCGGCCTCGCCGCCGATGTCCACTCCGGTGGGTGCGCCAAAGCCGAACGCCGTCAGCATGTTGTGCACCTCGTCAATGCCGACCTCGTGCGCCAGCGCGTAAAAATACACATCGCAGGACTGTACGATGGCTTTTTCCATGTCCGTGTGTCCATGGCCCTCCTTCTTCCAGTCCCGGTAGCGCCGGGAACTGCCTCGCAGGGAATACCAGCCGCGACAGAAAGTCTGCTGGTCGGGCGCCCGCGCACCGTGGCGCAACGCTCCCAGGCTCAACAGCGGTTTAATGGTTGACCCGGGCGGGTACGCGCCCTGCAAGAACCGGTTCAGCAGGGGCGTGTCCCGGGAGCGCAACAGGGCGGCGTAGGATTGCCGATCAATGCCGTTGACGAACAGGTTGGGGTCGTAGCCGGGGGCGCTGAAAGCCGCCAGCACGGCGCCGGTATTCGCTTCCAGGGCAACGACGGCGCCGCGCTTCCCCTCCAGGGTCTGGGCCGCCAGCGTTTGCAAGGAGGCGTCCAGGGTCAGGTACAGGTTTTTTCCCGAGCTGGCGGGCTTGCTTTCCAGCTCCCGGATTTTCCTGCCCTGGGCGTTGACCTCCACTTGCCGGTAGCCGACATGCCCGTGCAACAGCGCCTCGTAGGCCTTTTCAATGCCGGATTTGCCGATGTGGGCGGCGCCCAGGTAGTTGGTCCGGTCGTGTTGCGCCAGTTCGTTTTCAGCGATGATGCCCACGTAGCCGATAACGTGGGACATGTTCTCGCCCAGGGGGTAGTAGCGGGTCAGCCGCGTCACCACGTCCACGCCGGGAAACAGGTGCCGGTTGACCATGAAGCGCGCCACTTCTTCCTCGTCCAGGTTGAGGCGGAGCGGAATCCCTTCGAACTGCCGCGCCTGCAAGCGCAGTTCCGCAAAACGTTGCAGGTCGTCGGGGCTGACGCTGACCAGTTCACTGAGCTGCGCCGCCACGGTGTCCAGGTTGCCGGTGCGTTCCGGCACCACTTCCAGAGTGAACGTGGGTCGGTTGTCGGCCAGCAGCACGCCGTCGTTGCTGAAGATGAGCCCTCGCGGCGGCGGCGCCGGCAGAATTTTTATGGAGTTGCCGTGCGCCAGGGTGGTGAAATGTTCGTGCCGGGCGATCTGCAGGTACAACACCTGCGCGATGACCGCCAGGCCGCCGGCAAGGGCCAGCAGCCCCATTAGGTGAATGCGCCGCCGCACCGGGTCCGCCCGGCGCTCTGTCCGCCCTGTTGCGGAGACGCGCACCGCGATGAAACCAGGGGCGTTCACGGCGTTGTCCCGCCCAGTCCTGCCGCGCCCCGGTTGCCGCCGCGCCCTCACCGCCGCGGCCGGGCGCGGCGCCGAATGAGCAGCAGCAACAGCCACAAGAGCGCACTGGCAACGGCCGGCAACCAGAACGTCCCTAGGCGCGGCGGCGCCCCCGCCAGGACGCGCACGCCCAGTCCCGGCAACAGGAACAGCAACAGGTAAAAACAGACGAACAGGGACTGTTGCACCGCCGGCGCCGCCAGCAGTTGTCGGCGGGCGTTGTGCGCCAGATAGGCGACCAGGGACAATCCCAGCGCGTTCTGTCCCAGCAGTGCGCCGGTCGCGGCGTCCAGCGCCAGCCCGATCAGCCAGGCGCGGCCGATGCCCAGCCGTTCGGGGCGAACCAGGCACCAGTAAATTACCGTCAGGGGGACCCACAGGGGTTGCCAGGCAACCGCCCGCCGCGGCAACGGCAGGCTGGTCAGCAACAACGCGGCGATGAGGCTGGCAACGATGATCCATCCGGTACTGCGCCTGGCGGCGGCCATCAGTTGGGCGCGGCGGCCTGCCGCGTTCGCGCGTGCGGCCAGACCAGCAGGACTTCCCGGTTTTGCTCGAAGCGGGCGCTAGGCGTTACGCTCACGTTGAAAAAGGGCTCCCCGGGCGTATGGGTGATGCTCGCCACCTCGCCCACGGGATAGCCCCTGGGAAACCGGCCGCCCAGGCCGGAGGAGACCACCAGGTCGCCCACCCGCACGTCCGCGTTGACCGGCAGGTATTCCAGCCACAGGGCGTCGTTGCGGCCGGCGCCCACCGCAATGGAGCGCAGGCCGTTGCGGTTCAGTTGCACCGGCATGGAATGGTTGGCGTCGGTGATCAACAGGACGGTGCTGGAGAACGGCCCCGCGTGGATGACCTGCCCCATGACGCCGTCGGCGTCGATAACAGGTTGTCCCCGGTAGACCCCCTCCCGCAGTCCCTTGCTGACGGCGACCTGGCGCCGGAACGGGTCCAGCGCAACGCCGGTCAACTCCGCTGCCGTCGTTCGCCCGGCAACAACGGCGGCGGCGCCCATCAGGGTCTTGAGGCGCTGGTTTTCCGCTTGCAGGCTGTCCAGCCGTTGCAGCCGGGCGCGCATCAGCAGTTGTTCCCGGCGCAACGTTTCATTTTCCTCCAGCAGGTCGTCGCGCACGGCCAGCGTCGAGGAAAATTGTCGGTAGTACGCGGCGACCGCTCCGGCCGCGTGTTGCGCCGGATAGACCACGGCCGCAATGGCGGTGCGCGCGTGTCCCAGCCCGTTCAGCCAGTGGTCGGCCGCCATCAGCGCCAGCGCCAGCGTTGCGAATCCGAGCAGGCGGACGCGGGACGAGAAGCTTTTTAGAAAGAGAGGCTTGATGGGCCGATCCTCCCGCCGGGCGTTATTCGAAAGTCAGCGCTTCACTGCCAATTTCGTCCAGCAGCTCCAGGAACCGCCCGCCGCCGCGCGCAACGCAGGTCAACGGGTCGTCGGCGACGATGACGGGCAGGCCCATTTCCTTGGTCAACATCTGGTCCAGCCCCTGCAACAAGGCGCCGCCGCCGGCCAGCACGATGCCGTGCCGGACCACGTCGGCGCTGAGTTCGGGCGGGGTCTGCTCCAGGGCGTTTTTCACCGCCATGGTGATGTTGGCCAGGGGTTCTTGCAGGGCCTCCAGCACCTGGTTGCTGTTCAGCACGATGCTGCGCGGTATGCCTTCCGCCAGGTTTCTCCCGCTGATTTCCATTTCCTTGCTGTCGTCCGGCGGAAACGCGCAACCTATTTCCTGCTTGATCTTCTCTGCGGTCGACTCGCCAATCAGGGTGCCGTGGTGGCGCCGCACGTAGCTGATGATGGCGTCGTCCATCTTGTCGCCGCCGATGCGCACCGAGGCGGAATAGACGATGCCGTTCAGCGAGATGATGGCTATTTCCGTGGTGCCGCCGCCGATGTCCAGCACCATGGAGCCGGTGGCCTCGCTCACCGGCATGTCCGCGCCCAGGGCGGCGGCCATGGGCTCTTCCACCAGGTAAACCTTGCGCGCGCCCGCGCCCAGGGCGGACTCGCGTATGGCCCTTTTTTCCACCTGGGTGGAGCCGCAGGGAACGCACACCAGCACCCGGGGGGACGGTCTGAAAAAGGTGTCGCCGTGCACCGCGTGGATGAAGTACTGCAACATCTTTTCGGTGAGCACGAAATCGGCAATAACGCCGTCTTTCAGGGGGCGCACGGCCTGTATGTGGTCCGGCGTCCGCCCCAACATGTTCTTGGCGGCGCTGCCGACGGCGCGCACCGCCCGGGTGTCGAATGCGCCGTATTCGTTCTTGCCGACGGCGACCACCGACGGCTCGTTCAGCACGATGCCCTTGTCCCTGACGTAGATCAGGGTGTTGGCCGTGCCAAGGTCAATGGACAGGTCGCTGGAGAAAAAACCTCTTATCCTGCTGAACATGGTTCCTCGTTGCGTTGTTTGATGAACAGGACGGGGCGCCGATTACAACAAGCGCCCGGAAAACGCCGCGGCGCATTCGCCCGCGCCGGGTCGCGGGCGCACCCGCCGCCGCGCCGCCGGATCCTGTGCGCGCCGCGTAAAGCAACATTCTACCAGCAACGGGGGCTTTGGACAAGCGGAAAAATATGGCATAATTGCCGTCCCACTCCGCCCCACTTATTGTTGCCGTGCCGTTCGACAAAAAAGAAGTGATGAAAATCGCCCGGCTGGCGCGCCTGGACCTGGATGAGCAGGCGGCGGCCGCCTACGCCGGGGACTTGGCGTCCGTCCTGGAGCTGGTCCAGCGCATGCAGGCCGTGGACGTCGCCGGCGTCGAACCGCTGGCCCATCCCCTGGAAATCGCCTCCCCCCTGCGCGCCGACGAAGTGACGGAGGAAGACCAGCGGGAGCGGTTTCAGCAGGGGGCGCCGGCCGTTGCGGACGGTTATTACCTGGTGCCGAAGTTCATGGATTGACGCCGGCCATGCATGATTGCTCCCTGGCGGAACTGTCCCGCCTGTTGCGCCGCCGCGAAATCAGCAGCAACGAATTGGTCCAGGCTTTCCTGGACCGGGCCCAGCGCTTCAACGACGACCTGAACTGCTTCATCTCCCTGTTTCCCGAGCAGGCGCTGGAGGAGGCGAAGCGCGCCGACCGGTTGCTGGCCGGCGGCGATGCGCCCCCCCTGGCGGGCCTGCCCATCGCCCACAAGGACATTTTCTGCACCGCCGGCGCCAAAACCAGTTGCGCCTCGAAGATGCTGGACAACTTCATCGCCCCCTACGACGCCGCCGTGGTGGAGCGGTTGCGGGCGGCGGGCGCCGTTGTGATGGGCAAGACCAACATGGACGAGTTCGCCATGGGCTCGTCCAACGAAACCAGTTTTTACGGCCCCGCGCGCAACCCGTGGGACCGCGACCGCGTCCCCGGCGGCTCTTCCGGCGGTTCTGCCGCCGCGGTGGCGGCGCGGCTGGCGCCGGCGGCCACCGGCACCGATACCGGCGGCTCCATCCGGCAACCGGCGGCGCTGTGCGGCGTGACCGGCCTGAAACCCACGTACGGGCGCGTGTCCCGCTACGGCATGATCGCGTTTGCCTCCAGCCTGGACCAGGGCGGCCCCATTGCCCGCACCGCGCAGGACGCCGCCCTGTTGCTGGCGGCCATGGCCGGGCATGACCGCCGCGACGCCACCAGCGCCGCGGTGCCGGTCGATGACTACCCGGTGGCCCTGAACGCGCCCGTTCGGGGACTGAAAATAGGCGTTCCCGAGGCGTATTTCGCCGCGCGGCTGGAGCCGGCCGCGGCGGCGGTCCTGGACGCGGCCCTGGACGTCTACCGGCAGGCCGGCGCGGAACTGACGGACATCGACCTGCCCGACGCCGAGTTGTCCATACAGGCCTACTACGTGCTGGCGCCGGCGGAATGTTCCTCCAACCTGTCCCGCTACGACGGGGTGCGCTTCGGCCACCGCTGCGCCGACCCGCAGGACCTGGACGACCTGTTCTGCCGCTCCCGGGGCGAGGGCTTTGGCGCCGAGGTCAAGCGTCGCATCATGATTGGCACGTACGTGCTGTCCGCGGGCTACTACGACGCTTATTACCTGAGAGCGCAGCGCGTGCGGCGGCTGGTGCGCGATGCGTTTCGCCGCGCCCTGGAGCGGGTGGACGTAATCATCACCCCGACCGCACCGGGCGGCGCGTTCCCCCTGGGCGCGCTGCTGGACGACCCCGTGGCCATGTACCTTTCCGACGTGTTCACCGTGTCCGCCTCCCTGGCCGGGTTGCCGGCTGTTTCCATACCGGCCGGCTTCGCCGCCGGCCTGCCCGTGGGCCTGCAGCTCATCGGCAACTATTTCCAGGAGGGCCGGTTGCTGAACGCCGCCCACCAGTACCAGCAGCTGACCGACTGGCATCAGCAGGCGCCGCCGGGCTGGGAGTGAGCATGGACTGGGAACCCGTCATCGGCCTGGAGTTGCACGTGCAACTGGCGACCCGAAGCAAGATCTTCTCGGGGGCGGCCAACCGCTTCGGCGCCGCCCCCAACACCCAGGCCGCAGCCGTTGACCTGGGCCTGCCCGGCGTGTTGCCCGTCCCCAACGCGGCGGCCGTTCGCATGGCGGTAAAGTTCGGCCTGGCCATCGATGCCGCCATTGCGCGGCGCTCGGTGTTCGCCCGCAAGAACTATTTTTACCCGGACCTGCCCAAGGGCTACCAGATCAGCCAGTACGAGGCGCCCATTGTCAGCGGGGGGCGGGTGCGCATCCCGCTGGAAGACGGCGGCGTCCAGGAGGTTCGCATCACCCGGGCGCACCTGGAAGAGGACGCCGGCAAGTCCGTTCACGACGGGTTTGCCGGGGCCGCCGCCATCGACCTGAATCGCGCCGGCGCTCCCCTCATTGAAATTGTTTCCGAGCCGGACCTGCGCTCCGCCGCCGCCGCCGTGGCCTACATGAAGCAGGTTCACGCCTTGGTGCGCTACCTGGAGATCTCCGATGGGAACATGCAAGAAGGCTCGTTTCGCTGCGACGCCAATGTTTCCGTCAGGGAGGCCGGCGCGACCGCCCTGGGCGCCCGCACCGAGATCAAGAACATCAACTCCTTTCGTTTCGTCGAACAAGCCATTAACTACGAAATCCAACGGCAAATCGGCGTGCTGGAGGCCGGCGGCCAGGTGGTGCAGGAAACCCGGTTGTTCGACGCAGAGCGCGTCGAGACCCGTTCCATGCGCACCAAGGAAGACGCCAACGATTATCGCTATTTCCCAGACCCGGACCTGCCGCCCGTAGAGATTTCCGAGGCGTTCATCGAAGGCGTCAGGGCGGAGTTGCCGGAGTTGCCGGAGCAGAAAAGGCAACGCTTCATGGCGGACTACGACTTGTCCGAGCGCCACGGCGACTACCTGGCGGCAAACCGCCGTACGGCGGATTATTTCGAGGCCGTCGTTGCCGCCGGCGGCGACGCCCGGCCGGCGGCGAACTGGATAATGGGGGAGCTGGGCGCGGCCCTGAACCGGGACAACCTGGACATCGCCGCTTCCCCGGTAGACGCCCAGGCCCTGGCGGGGTTGCTTCGGCGCATTGCCGACAACTCCGTCTCCGACAAGCTCGCCCGGGAGGTGTTCGCGGCCATGTGGCGAGGGGAGGGCGCCGCCGATGCGATCATCGACAAGCGCGGCTTGCGACAACTCAGCGACAGCGCCGCCATTGACGAATTGGTTGCGGCGGTCATTGCCGAGAATAGCGAGGAAGCGGCGCGGTACCGGGCCGCGCCGCCGGACAAGCAACGGAAACTGCTGGGTTATTTCGTTGGGCAGGCGATGAAGAAGTCCCTGGGACGCGCCAACCCGCAGCAAGTTAACCAGCTGCTGGCGCAACGGCTGTCGGAGGCCGGCAAGGCGTCGTCTTAGCGCCGGCGCCGGTCTTGCCGGCGGCGCTGATGCCGCAAGCGTTATTCCCGGCGGTTGCTGCGCCTCGCAGTGCCGCGCCGCCAACGCGACAACGGGGCGTGGGAGACCATCAGTCGCCGTCGGTGACGGCGTTGCTCGGCATCCTGGTGATTGATGCGGCGCGTCCGAACCGCCGGAATCAGCCGTCGGCGTCGGCGGGCGCGGGCGCGGCGGCGGCCGCGGGGGCGGCGCGGTTGTAAAACTACGGAGTGCGTTGCCGGCGGTGCTGACGCCGTAAGCGTCGTTCCCGGCGATTGCCGCGTCCCGCCCTGTGTCTCGGCGCATCGGGGAGACAAGGCGGCGCGGTTGTAAAACTACGGAGTGGGCTTCTTTCCCTGCTGTCGCGGCCCGCACCGCCGGCGTTGGCAGTATTGTAGGATGGCGCGGCCGCAGGCGTCGTTCCCGGTGGTTGCCGCGTCCCGCCCCAGTTTCTCGGCGCCTAGGGTCGGCGCGGCGGCGGTGTTGTAGAACTGCGAAGTGCGTTGCCGGCAGTGCTGATGCCGCAGGCGTCGTTCCCGGTGGTTGCCGCGTCCCGCCCCGGTTTCTCGGCGCATCGGGGAGACAAGGCGGCGCAGTTGTAAAACTGCGGAGAGCGCCGGCGGCAGTGCTGACGCATCAGGCGCCGTTGCCGGCGGCTACCGCGCCCGCAATGCCGCGCCGCCAACGCGACAACGGGGCGTGGGAGACCATCAGCCGCCGTCGGTGACGGCGTTGTTCGGCATCCCGGTGATTGATGCGGCGCGTCCGAAGCGCCGGAATCAGCCGTCGGCGGCGGCCGCGGGTGTGGCGGCGGCCGCGGGCGCGGCGGCGGGCGCGGGCGCGGCGGCGCCGTGCGCCGGCAGTTTCATGCCTTGGCGCAGGTTGGCCAGGTCCCGTGCCAGCCGCGCCACCACCTCGTCCCAGCGTCCGGGCGTTGCCTGGCGCACCAGCCGCAGCGAAGCGTAGAACGGCGTGCGTTCGCCGATGCCGCGCCAGTACCAGTAGGGCGGTTCCGGCGTCAGCATCCAGCAGGGCGCGCCCAGTGCGCCTGCCAGGTGCGCCACCGCCGTGTCAATGGTGATGACCAGGTCCAGGCTGCGGATGACGGCGGCCGTGTCCAGCAGGTCCCGCTCCTGTCGCCCGGAATCAATGACCAAGCCGCCAAATCCCGTTCGCTCCAGGTCGCCCGGGTATTTTTTATGTTTGACCAGGCTGACGAAGTGGGCGCCGGGGGCCTCCAGCAACGGTTGCAACCCGTCCAGCGGGATGCGCTTGCGCAGGTTCAGGGTGGAGCCCGACTCGGTGGTCCAGCACAGCCCGATTTTCAAGTCGTCGGCGGGCGCGCCCGCCAGCAGTTTCGCGGCGCGAGCCCGACGCTCCGCCGCGATTTCAAACGCTATCCTGCCGGCGTCTTTGGTCGCGCCCTCGTTCCAGAAGCGCGCCATGATATCGGCGTCCGTCGTCCAGTAATCCACGGACTCGGGATCGAACTCCGGTTTTAGCGTCATCTCGTCGAAAAAGCCCGTGGCCTGCATCAACGGCGCCAGCGGCGCACTGGCCATGCCCACCAGCCGTTGCGGTTGCAACTGCCGTACGAACGGGACGAAGCGCAACGCGAAAATCATGTCGCCCAGCCCCTGTTCGGTGCAAACGGCCAGCGTCTTGCCGTTCAGGTCCTCGCCTTTCCACCGGTTTTTAAGTCCCAGAGACAGCTTCTTGCGGCGCCACCTGGCCAGCTGCCAGCGGCCGTCCAGCTGGGCGAACCCTTCCTCGCGGCGCCCCGCTTCCAGCAACGTGAGGCCGTACTCCCAGCGCAATCCCGGTTGGTCTTGTTCCTCCAGCGCTCGGCGAAACCAGCTGATCGCTTCACGGGGTTTTCCCTGGGCGCGCAACAACTGCGCACGGACGGAGGGCGGCAACAGCGCCGTGTTCACCAGGCCGTTAGGGTCGAGAAAATCGAGGTCCAACGCCGCCGCCAGATGCTGACTGTCCTGCAACACCGAGACCAGTTCGGCGCCGACCATCAGCACGCGGCCGCTGGTCTGGCGCGCACGCAACTCCAGGGTTTTCGCTGCGCCGGGCATGCCTATCAAATCGCGCACCGCGGCCAGCGCTTTCCAGGCCTCGGAAACGTTGCGGTCGGCGGCCAGCACCGAGCGGATGACGGTCTCCGCTTCTTCGACGCGGCGCTCGGCGATCAGCCGCCAGGCCTTGTGCAACTGCGCGGCGAAGCGCGTGTTTTCCCGCTCCCGGGCGGGGGTTGCCGCTCTCGCCGCGCCTGGTTGCGTCGGCGCCCGCGCCGGCGCTTGCCGTTGTGCCTGCCGCGGCGGCGCCTGCCGCGCCGCGCGCCGTGCGCCGGTTTTGCCTTTACGCGCCCCTTTTTTCATGGGGCGTTCCGCTCGCCGTAGGACGGATGGACTTTCTCCTCGACCAGGCGTGAATTCATGGCCCGATTGATGGCGCGCTTGGCGGCGGCGCGCCGGTCGTTGGTGATATACACGCTGCGGGCCAGCGTGATGAAACCTTCGTCGAACCGTTGTTCCGCCTCCAGGGCCCGCAACTGGTCCTCCACTTCCCAGAGCTCGGCATTGATGGCCGCCAGTTCTGCGACCAGGCCGGCAACCTCGGGCGTTACGGGCAACGCCTCCCATGCTTTCTCCAGCAACTGCAACTCGTCCTCGACGCGGGCGCGGGCGTCTCCCGCTTCCATCTTGCCCTGCTTTAGCCGGAGTATGGTGATCTTGTCCGCCAACTCGCCGACGGCAACGGGAACGGAGGGCAACAGGGGGGCGCTCATGGCAGATGTCGCGTTTTCTGCGCCGGCGCCGGGCGCGGCCGGGCGGCTGGAACGGCCCAAGGGTGCCGCATCACACTTCTCCTAAGGCGTCCCGCGCCCGCAGGATCGGGCGGGCGATGTATTCCAGGATGCGGGTCTCGCCGGCCTGCAACTCCGCCTCCACGATCATGCCGGGGCGCACTTCCAGGTCGCGTCCCAGCCAGTCCTCCAGGGAGTCCGGTTTGAGCTTGATGATGGCGATGAAAGCGGGCGGCGCGTTGGGGTCGTCCTCGCTGGGCACGGTGTCTGCGCTCACCCGGGTGACATTGCCCAGCAGGGTGCCGTGAATGGCGAAGTCGTACGCCGTCACTTTCAAGGTGGCGTCCATGCCGGTGGCGACAAAGCCGATGTCCTCGGTGGCGACCCGCGCCTCCACCTGCAGGTCTTCCGCCGAGGGGGTGATTTCGAGTATCGCCTCGCCGGGGCTGACCACGGCGCCCACGGTGGTGAAAAAGACCCGGTTTACCACGCCGTCGGACGGCGCCAGCACCTCGGTGCGCACCAGCCGGTCGCGGGCCGCGGTCATGGTCTGGTCCAGTTGCGAAAGACGCGTGACCGCCTCTGCCAGGTCCATGGCCAGCTGGTGCTCGTGTTCTGTTACGTAATGCCGTTCTTCCGCCTCCAGCTCGGTGCGACTCAGGCGCGCTTGCACCAGTTGCAACTCGGGCACCGCGCCGGATTCCACCAGCGGCTCCAACATGCTGATTTCCTGGCTTTTCAGGCGGATCATTTCTCCCAGGTTGCGGGTGCGGGAGCGGTAGGCGGTGCGCCGCGCCAGGAACAGGTCGCGCTCGGTCTCCACCAGGTTCGATTGCCCGGCGCTGATGTTCGCGGGAAAAGTCACCTCGTCCGCCTCTTCCAGCTCGGCTTTGATGCGCGCCCGGCGCAGTTGCAACGCGGTGATTTCCTGGTCCAGTTCGCCCACGGAGGAGGCGAAGCGAGTGCGGTCCAGGCGCAACAGGAGTTGTCCTTCCTGCACGCTGTCGCCGGCCCGCACCAGCAACTCGGTGATGATGCCGCCCTCCAGGTTCTGCACGATCTGCGTGTTGCTCACCGGGGCGAAAGCGCCGGGCGCCCGCACCACGCGGTTCAAGGTGGCGAAGTAGCTCCAGGTGAGGACCGCCACGCCGCAGAGAAACACGATCCAGATGATGCAACCGGAGCGGGGGTTGCCCTGGAACTCATGCTCGCCGCCGCGAGGACCGGTGGCGGAAGCCACGGCGCCGAGCTTGCCGGGTTGCGCGGGCGGCGCACTGCCGCCGCCGGCGGCGACCACGGCGCCGGGCTTGCCGGGTTGCGCGGGCGGCGCATTGCCGGCGGCGGCGACTGCGGCGCCGGGTTTGCCGGGTTGCGCGGGCGGCGCACCGCTGCCGGCGCCCGGCCTGGCGGCGCCTTGCCGGTCGCCTTGCCCGCCGTCCTGGGGTTGCCGTTTTTTCTTGTCGTCGGCGGCCATCAGGTGGTCTCCGGCGCAGGCGCGGGGGCGGGCGCTTGTTGCCGCCCGGCGATTTTCTGCGCTTCTGCCAGTTTCTTCAACACTACGTCGCGCGCGTCATCCAGGACAATGCGGCCGCGCCCCATCACGATGATGCGCTCGACCAGCGCCAGGATGGGCATGCGGTGGGTGGCGACGACCAGGGTGCGCTTACCCAGCCACTGCCGCAGGGCGGCAATCACTCGCTCTTCGGTGGCGGGGTCCAGGCTGGCGGTGGGCTCGTCCAGCAACACCACCCCGGGATCTTGCAGAAAAATGCGCGTTAGCCCGATGCTCTGGCGTTGTCCCGCCGACAGCCCGACGCCGCCGTCGCCGATGATCAGATCCAGTCCCTCGGGTTGCGCCTGTATGTAATCGGCCAGCCCGGCCCGGGCCAGGGCGCCGCGAATGACGTCGTCGCTGACGTCGGCGCGGCGAAAAGAGATGTTGCCCCGCAGGGTGCCGCGAAACAGCGAGACGTCCTGCGGCAGGTGGCTGACGGCGCCGCGCAGGTCTGCCGTTTCCACCTGGCGCAACTCGGTTCCGTCCAGGGTGACGGAGCCGGTGGTGGGCGTGTACAGTCCGCACAGCAGTCGCAACAGGGTCGATTTGCCCGAGCCGTTGGGGCCCAGGACGGCGATTTTTTCACCGGGACGGATGACCAGGCGCGGGACCTCGACGGCGGACGGGGCCTTGGGGTTGTACTGGTAGGTCAACTCCTCGACCACCAGCTCTGCGGGCCGCGACGGGAACTCCAGCTTCTTCTGGTCCACCGGGTTCTCGGACGGGGCGTTGGTGATGGCGTTCAGCCCGTCCAGGGCGATCTTGATCTGGTGCCAGCGTATCAGAACGGTGCTAAAGCGCGCCAGCGGCGTCAGGGTCCTGGCGGTCAGCAAGGTGGTGGCGATGATCCCGCCCACGGTCATCTGGGCGTCGAAGACCAGGAACACGCAGGCGGTCACGGTCAGGGCGTGGCAGGCCTGTTGCACGGTCTGCGCCCACTGGGTGAGGCGCGCGGCCAGGTTGCGCTGGCGGCTGGAAGACAGGGCGATCAGGCGGCTGACTTCCGCCCACTGGTGGGAGAAGAAAGGCTCCGCCTGCGTCAGTTTCACCGTCTCCAACGAGTAGGTGATTTCATCGTACAGCCGCCCGGCGGCCGTGTGCGCCCCCAGGGCTTCTGCGGCAATGCGCAACATGGCGCGGCGGCAGAGGACGGCCGGCACGATCATGAGCACCATGCCGATAATGGGTACAATGACCACTTGCCCGGCAATCCAGTAGATGAGCAGGAAAAACAGCAGGGAGAAGGGAATGTCCGCCATGGCGCCCACGGCGGCTTCCGTGACGAACTCCCGCACCGAGCCGAACTCGCGCAGCAACTGCGACAGGCGGCTGGCCCGGGGCACCTTGGGCCCCAGCCGCAACGCCATGAGACGTTGCAACAGGTCCGCCGACACCTCGATATCGACGACGCGCCCCGACCAGTCCAGCACGTAGGCGCGCGCCACGCGCAACAGCGCCTCGAAAATGAGTGCGGTGAACACGCCAATCAACAACACCCACAGCGTTTCCAGGGACTGGTTCGGAATGACCCGGTCATACACCTGCAACGCGAAGAAAGCGGCCACGGAGGCCAGCGTGTTCGCCACCAGCGAGGCGATGAACACCTGTTTCAGCTGGGCGCGGCGGGCGGCGACCCGGGACCAGAACCAGTGGCCGCCGCGCGGGTCCAGCCCGTGGTCGGAAGCAATTCGCGTCTCCGACTTGCGCAACGCGATAATGGACTTGTCCGAGCGGGCGTTTTCCAGCGCCTCCAGGGGCGCCTCCACGGCGCCGCCGCCCGCCGCCGCGGCCGCCAGCGTCGCCGTGGTTTCGTTGACCGCCGCCAGCAACGCGTAACTGCCGCCCTGCAACGCCAGCAGGCACGGCGCGGGCGCGTTTTGCGACAGTTCCACGTCTTGTTGCAGGAGCTCCAGCCCGGCCTTGTGCAGGACGCGCCGCAAGGTGTTCAGGTCATTGCCGGCCCGCAGAAACTCGGTGGCGGACAGGTGTACGCCGATCAGCTCCGCCAGGCGCCGCAGGGCCTGTGCCAGTCCCAGTCCCGGCAAGGCGGCCGTGGTCGCGGCCGGCGGCGAGGCGGCGGTGTTCATTCGACCGCAACCCGGGCGGCGAGGCGACCGTCCAGCCCGGCCGTCTCCACAGTGACCCGCAGGCGCTCGGAGAACGTGCCGGCCTGGTCGCGCTGGGCTTGCAACAGCGTGCGATACACCGTGATGCCGTCCGCCAGCAGGCGAACGCCGGCGTGGCGTTGCTCGTGGTACAGGTCAACGGAGCGTTGCCCCTGGGCGATGAGATCCTCCAGCGAATCCAGGCGCCGCGAAAGGCGCGTTATGGTCAGCGCCAGCCGGGTGCGCTCCATGTCCAGGTCGCGCACGATGCCCACCACGGCGGCCCGCGCCGCGGCCAGGGCGGAGCGCGCCGCGCTCAGGTTGTCCCGCCCGGCGAACCCGGGAAAATGCCGGTTCTCCAGGGCCACTGTGACCGCCGGGTTGAACTCGCCCTGGCTGTATACGACGCTGCCCTGCACCACCGGAATGGGAACGACCTCCGCCAGGGCCTGGTCAACCCGGCGGCGCGCCAGGCTGCGCTCTAAATCGGCGCGCAACCAGTAGGGCGACGGGTCCGGCGCCGCGGGCGGCGCGGAAGCCGGGGAGCCGTCGTCCAGCGGCAGGAAAGCAGCCTTGATGACGGCGGGCGTGGGCACCTCGGCGGCGGCCACAGGCCTGCCCAGCCGGTTCTCCAGCAGGGCCAGGGTTTGTCTGAACTGGGCCCGAATGGAGATGATGTCGCGGTCCAGCTCCGCCAGCCGCAACTGCAAGAGCGTGAGCTCGCCTTCGTCCGCCACGCCGCCGGCGGAGCGTTCCCGGGCCGCCTGGTAGCGCTCCTCCAAGTCGTCGTAGGACTGCTCAATCAGTTCCTGGTGCGCCCGCGCCTCGGCGGCGTCAATGACCAGGCGCAACACCCTGCCCGCCACGTCGTTGCGTTCTATCCAGTAGTCCAGCTCCGCCAGGGCGGTGGCGGCCCGGCCGTACTTGCGGCGGGCGCGATGGCGCCCGAAATCATAAATGGGCATGCTGGACTGCAGTCCGATGCCGACGTTGCCTTCGTAGTCTATGCCCGACACCGGCACCAGGCTGGGGCGCTTCTCCCAGCGCAGGGCCGCCTCTTCCGAGCGCCGCTGGCGCACCTGGTCCGGGCGGGAGGAGCGCTCCTCGTTGTACGCCAGGGCGGTCTCGACCAGCCTGCCGACGTGCGATCCCGGGGCAACCAGCAACGGTCTGTCGTCCTCCGCAAGCGCCTCGTAGGCGGCCGTTGCGGTCGCCCTCCCAGGGATCATGGACAATGCCAGGGAGGCGACCAGCGCCGGCGCCAGGAGAGCGGCCGGATAGGGCCGCGGCGGCTTGTTCAGCCGTGTCATTATGGTCAGGTCTCTTTCGGGATTCAGAAATTTCAGTCGGCAACTGCCTGGCCCGGCGGCGGGCGAGCGTTGCCGCTCTCCGCCGGGAGGCGGCAGGATAACATATTTTTACGGCATTTTCCGAACGTTGTGCGGCGCCGAACTTGCCGGGCGCCCAGGTTGCAAGGAAAGCGTGGCCAATCTGTTGCGACACGAACAGCTGAAAGAAGTTCGTTGCGGCGCGATCCGGCGCCGTCAGAAGCCGGCAACGTCGCCGCCAGGGGCGGGCGGCGGGAAAAAGCCGCCAGCGGCGCATTGCTCTGGGAGAAGCCGTCCTCGCCGGCGCGGGCAACCCGCCCGGGCGCCGTTGCGAAAGCGCGCACCGTCTGCTACGGCTTGAAGTCCAGCCCTCGGCGCGGCAACGCCGCACCCGCCGGGCGGTCGCACAACACGGGCGGCGGAAAGCAACCATCCCCGCCGGCGCGGGCAACCCCTAAGGCAACGCCGCCGGCCCTTCGCGGGCGCGGCGGCGTCTGCCTTGTTTTCCGTCAGCAACCGGGGCGGGTCAGAACTCCCACAGGGCCCGCAGGTAGTAAAAACCGCCGCTAAAGCCGTAAGGCGCGGCTTCGGCGTAGATTTGCCCCAGCACGTTGGTGCAACTTCCCGTGCACCCCGCGTTCTTCGTCTGCTTGGTCGGCGTCACGTCGGTGAGATTCTCCGCACCCGCCACCAGGGAGAGGCCGTTGTCGAAGGAGTAGCCCAGCTCAGCGTCCATCAGCCAGCGGGCGCCGGCTTCCAGGCGAAAGGCCGCCACGTCCGCGGTATATTCAACGAAATCATCGTAGAAACGCCCCCGCAACATGAAGCGCCAGGGCCCTTGCAGGTGCTCCGCCGTGGTGGTGAAACGGATGTTGGGCGTACTCTGCTCTAGTTGCTCCACCCGCTTGTTGTCGATGTAGGCCGGGTTGCGCTTGTCCACCTTGGTGTCGATCCAGTTGCCGACGGCGCTCAGGGTGGTGTTGCCGCCCATCAGTTCCAGCGGATAGGAGGCGACGATGTCGAGCCCCTGGGTGGTGGTGTCGAAGTCGTTGGTGAAGAACTGTATGGAGGTAAGGCTCCCTGCATCCGCCACGCCCTGTTCCAGCAGGATATCCCGTTGCATCTGGGTGAGCGGCGTGTCGCTGCTGCGGGCGATGCGGTCTTTCACCTTGATCCTGAAGTAATCCACGGTGACGTCCAGGTCCCCGGCGCTGAGTACCACGCCGGCCGTGTAGTTGGTGGATTTTTCCGGCTTTAGCGGCTTGCCTCCCACCAGCGCCGAGGCGGGATGGGTGGGGGGCAGGGTGGCCTTGTCCACCAGGTTTCCTTCCGTGTCCAGAGTCGTGCTGACGTTCAGGATGTTCGCCTGTCCTGCCGTGGGGACGCGAAAGCCGGTGCCGACGGCGCCGCGCAGGGCGATGTTGTCGTTCATTCTCCACAGGGCGGTGAACTTGCCGTCCACGGTGTTTTTGGAGTTGCGGTGCTCCTCGAAGCGTCCCGCTGCGGCCAGGGTCAGGTTCTGCACCACCTCGGCCTCCAGGTCAATGTAGGCGGCGTAGCTTTCACGCTTCCACTCGCCCGCCACTCGCGGACTGAACCCGGGAAAGCCGTTGGAGGCAATGCCGAATCCCTGCTCCGACAACCCGCCGGGACTGTCGTCTATGTACCAGGAATTCTGGCCGCCGGGGTCCACTTTGAAGTTTTCGCGGCGGTATTCCGCGCCGAAAGCAAGGTTCAGTGGCGAGTAGAACACGGCCGTATCCAGGGGCCGGGTGATGTCCAGGTTGAACGTGTAATCCGTCTCCGTGTACGTACCGGGGTTGTAATCGGTGGGAATGGGCAGGTTCTCATCCAGCTGGTCCTTGGGGATTTCCGCCAGCAGTTGCGGGTTGATGGTGTGCCGCATGAAGAAGTCCACGCTGTTGCTGCCGAACACGGCGCTCAGGTCGTAGGTCCATCCGTCCCCCGCTTCCCCGCGCAGACCCAGGGCGGCGCTGTAGTCGGTGATGACGCCTCCGAAGCGCGGCGTAAAACCGCCGGGAAAGCGCTGAATGAACGAGAAGCAGTCCGGGTTGGCGGCCACCGCGGCGATGTCCGCGGGACTTGCGACATTGTCGATCACCCGGATCTTGGGGCAGTTGCCGGACATGCCGTCGTCGGACAGGTCGGCGACCTTGACCAGTTGTACGGCGTCATCTCCTGTGCCCTCTTTTCCGCCATCGAAAACGCCGCCCCTGGTGTGGGGGTTGCGAAAGAAAAAGCCGCCCTCCACTTTCCGTTGCGAGTAGTTGCCGAAAGCGTAGGCCTCGCGGCCGTTGCCCAGGTCCAGCCCCAGGTTGCCGAAGAACTTGTAGTCGTACATGATGTTCGGGGCGCCCCAGATCATCACGGTGGGGTGAAGCAGGGGCTCGTAGGAGGGGTCGTCTATATATGGGTTGCCGGCGTCCGCCAGGGCTTGCGCGTCATCCCGTTGCTCGGCGCGGCTGGTGGGATTGGCTTCCCGGTACTCGAAGCTGAAATTGGCGAACCCGGATTCGGTCAGGGGCAGGCCGATGTTGCCGGCGAAGTTGAAGCCGTCCCCGTCCCCGTCATAGAACTGTCCCCAGCGCGCCTCCGCCGAACCGCCTTCGGCGGCGTCTTTCAGTTCAAAGTTCATCACGCCGGCGATGGCGTCGGAGCCGTACTGCGCCGCCGCGCCGTCGCGCAACACCTGCACCCGCTTCAAGGCAATGGCGGGTATCGGCAACAGGTCGGGACCCTGGGAGCCGTCCGCAACGCCGTTGCCCAGGAAAGCGATGACGCCGGCCCGATGACGCCGCTTGCCGTTCACCAGCACCAGCGAGGAGTCCGGAGGCAATCCCCGCAACCTGGCGGGGCGCACCAACATGGACGCATCGTTGATGGCCTGCTGGTCAACGTGGTAGGAAGGAATCAATATGGAGAGTTGCGAGTCCAGGTTGGTGCTGCCCTGGCTCAGAAAGTCATCGCCGCTGACCAGGTCCACCGGCACCGCCGATTCAATGGCGGAGCGCCCGTCCTGGCGCCGGGTGCCGATGATGGTGATGACCTCCTCTATGTTGGACGCCCCCGCGCCCTGGGCAAGCGCCTGCGGCGCCAGGGGCAGGACCGGCGAAAGGGCCAGCAACAGCAGTGAACAGGCACTAGATCTTATCAGGTTGCTACTCACAATATTACTCCTCGTCTCGGGTTGGGGTTGCGCCAAAAGGCAACTGATTTGCTGATCGTAACAGAAAAAACGGAATGGTGCAAAGCAAAAAACCATTTGTGTCAGCGCAACGTCTGACCGCCCCTTTTTCGCTATACTGTGACGGTGCTTTTACGCGAGGAAAAACCGCCATGTTAGGTAACAAAATCAAGTTGGATCAACGCGCCCAGGCCCGGTTGGAAGTGGTCTGCCGGGTGGAGCGCGGTGAGTTGCGCCAGGCAGAGGCGGCGCACCTGCTGAGTGCGCGCGCACTGCCGGTGGCGGGGCGTCGTCAAGGCAACGCACTATCCTCGGGTGGGCCTCTTTTGCGGTGAAAGCGGGAGGTCATGCCATTGCGGAGATGGTTCCTTTTATTCCTGGCGGCAACGCGCGGGGACCGGGTTAGTGGGTGACGTTAACTTGCGACTGCGTGCTCAGCGCGCGAAGCCTGTTGCCAGGGTTGGTCTTTTACTGGCGGCCGTGCTTTTGGGATCGTCGTGCCTTGAACACCTTGGTGACCCAGAGAATCTTCTGTCCGACCCGGAGTATATTAGAACCACTGAGTATCAACACGATCCCTCGATGAAATTCTACAAATCCTGGGACTTTTCGGCAGAGTATTTATCCCCGTTTATATCGAACAACATCCTGTTTTCCGTTATTGGTCACCCTATCTCAGACTATGTTATCTTGCTGAAGTTATTTACTCCCCCTCCCGGGCAGTCTGTGTTCATCCACGAGGCAAAAATTGGAGTCAACGGTCAATTAACGAACGTGATCAACGCCGAACTCGGCGTGGACGATGAAATGAGAAACCAAAACCTAGTGGTCGGCGTCGTCAAGATTTTTGACGTCGAGGAGAAGTTGTTGGAGGAAGTGCGGTACAAGGACGGCACCGGCAGATTGCCCCTGGAGATCAGTTATTCAATAGACGGCGCACCTGGGGTAATGAATTTTACCTTGACTCGTCGCCGTATGATGGCAAGCCGTAGAAGGGGGGGATGTTGGGGATATTGCCCAGGTTTTTCGATGTGGTTGTGTATGAGCACGACCCCACAGAAAGATTCTACGAATCGTGGGACCTTTCGGCGAGTTACATATCTCCGTTTACGGTGGATGACATCGTGTTCGCCGTTGCCGCTGATGCGCGCTGGCGCGCCGAGGGAACGTATGACTTTTGGAACTACGATATCGAATTGGATTTGTACGCTCGTTTCCCCGAGCGGTCCGTGTTCATTCACGAGGCGAAAATCAAGGGGGCTGACTGGCAGTTGGCGAAAGAGATTAACGCCGAGTTCAACCTGACCAAAAAATCGAGGAGAAACCCCGACTGGATAATGTCCAGGGTTGATCTTTTTGATATCAGGGATGATGAAATGGAAAAGAGGATGCAAGACAACGGCGGGACCTTGACCCTGGAGGTCAGTTACTCAATCGATGGCGTGTTCAGCGTAATGAGTTTTACCTTTGTCCGCCTTATTAAAAAAGGCGCGTCGTGGATGACATGACCCGCCGCTCTGGGGTTGCCGGGCGTTTTAGCAGTTCTTTCACCGTCCCCGGCCGAGAGGGAATAGGTCATTTCATTGTGGAGATGGTTCCTCTTGTTCCTGGCGGCAATGCGCGGGGACCAGGTTAGTGGGCGACGTTGACTTGCAACTACGCCCCGAGTGCGCGAAGCCGGTTGCCGGAGTTGGTTTTTTACTGGCGACCGTGCTTTTGTGCTCGTCGTGCCCTGGGCGACTTGTTGACTCGGAGTATTCCCGGCTGTCTCCAGAGCATCTTGCGTACAATTTGTATCAGCACGTTCCCTCGATGAACTTCTACAAAACCGGGGATTTTTCCGCGGAGTACCTGTCTCCGTTCACCTCGAACAACATCCTGTTTTCCGTTGATCCTCGCCTTATCTCAGGCTATGTTATCCTGCTGAAGTTGTTTACTCCCCCTCCTGGACGGTCTGTGTTCATTCACGAAGCAAAGATTGGCGCCAACGGCCAATTAACGAACGCGATTAACGCTGAACTGAGCGTAACCGATGAAATGAGGGACCGCAAGCTGGTGGTCGGCGTTGTCCAGCTTTTTGACGTCGAGAAGAAGTTGTTGGATGAAATTCGACACCAAGACGGCGCCCTGCGCCTGGCGGTCAGTTATTCAATCGATGGCGTGTTCGGGGTGATGAATTTTACCCTGGTTCGTCGCCCGCGTAGAAGATTCGGCACATTCTTGTGGCTTTGGAATCGGTATGAAGTGATTGCGTATCAGCACGAACCATCGGAAAGATTCTACACATATTGGGACTCTTCGGCGGATTACCTGTCTCCATTTACGGCAAACGACATCGTGTTCGCCGCCGCTGTCAGAAACTTCGAGTACGCCGAGGGGACCTACAATATTTGGAACTGTTCCATCTCGTTAGGTTTGTACTCCCATTCCGCTGGGCGCCCCGTGTTCATTCACGAGGCGAAAATCAAGGGGGCCGACCGGCAATTAACGAAAGCAATTAATGCCGAATTCCACTTGACTGAAAAATTGTGGAAAAACCCCGAGTGGGGGCGGACCAGAATCGATCTTTTTAACATCAGGGAGGATGAGCTGGAGGAGATGATGCTGGACAACGATGGGAAATTAACCCTGGAGGTGAGTTATACCATCGATGGCGTGTTCAGCGTGATGAGTTGTACCCTGGTTCGCAGCATTGAAAAAGGTCTGTCATGGATTACCTGATCCGGCGCCGGGGGTCGCCAAGCGTTTGCTCCGCGACCGGGCGTGCGTCGTTTCCGCCGGAGCATGGGCGGACCAGCCGCGAGCCGCCGCAGGAGGCCCGCACGGCGCGAGCAACCAGAATGCCCGGCATCGCCCAGGCCGTAGCGCCGGGCGCAACCCCGCCGGCTTCTCGCAGATGACCCGTCGCAATACGCGACAGGCACAGCCGCCGCGCCGACAGCTCCGCCGCCGCGGCACCGCTCAGCCGCCGCCCCCGCCGCCGGGCAGCGACGGCGGATGGCAGCGCGGCATGTTGCGCTTTAGCATGTACAGGTTGACGGGCCAGGCGCAGACGTAGCCGGCCGCCAGGGCCGCGGCAAACCCCAGCCAGAAAACGGGATCGCCCAGGGAGGCGGCGTCCATGCCGCCGGCCAGGTAGTCCGCGGTGTTCATGGCGATTTCCATGACGCCGATGGAGATGGTCTCCCCCAGCCAGACGGTCTTGAACGCCAGTCCCAATGACATGTTGCCGCGCCAGGTCAGCGGGAGCAGCGTCATGGCGAACCCGGTGATGAAAGCCAGGGTGGTGGCCAGCGCAATGGTGACGGGCGCGGAAAGCCCCAGTTGCACGCCAACGGCCAGGCCGATGAACTCGCCAATGGCGCACCCCGCCAGGCAGTGCAAGGTTACCGACGAGGCCGCGCCGGCGAGGGCGCGCCCCTTGCGCTGAGGTTCGCAGTTTTCCACGGGAGATAAAAAAGTTCGCGTAATCGGGTTGCCGGCAACCGCATTCATTGTATTATAATGGCTTCCCCCATTCCAGCACAGGGGCATGCCATGACGGAAGAAACCATTTTTACAAAAATCATCCAGCGGGAGTCCCCCGCCGACATCGTCTATGAGGACGAGCAGTGCCTGGCGTTCCGGGACCTCAATCCCAAGGCGCCGGTGCACATCCTGATCATCCCGAAGCAACCCCTGCCGCGGCTGGTCGACGCCGACGCCGACTGGCAGTCCCTGCTGGGTCACCTGTTGCTGACCGCCAACAAGGTGGCGGAGCAGCAGGGCGTGGCGGAGGCCTTTCGGGTGGTGATAAACAACGGCTTGGGCGCCGGCCAGAGCGTGTTTCACCTGCACCTGCACCTGATTGGCGGGCGCCCCATGGGCTGGCCGCCGGGCTGAGCGGCGGATTGCTCCACTGATGCACGAGACCGACGACCTGCGCATCGCTTCCGTCAAGGCGGTCACGCCGCCCCGGGAGCTGTGCGAGGAAATACCCATCAGCGCGGCGGCGGCGGCGACCACGCACCAAGCGCGGCAGGCCGTCATGGCGTTGCTGGCACAAGACGACGACCGCCTGCTGGCGGTGGCGGGCCCCTGCTCCATTCACGACGTGGACGCGGCCCGGGAATACGCGCGGCGCCTGCAGGCGCTGGCGGAGAAACACAGGAACGAGCTGTTGCTGGTGATGCGGGTGTATTTTGAAAAGCCGCGCACCACGGTGGGCTGGAAAGGCCTGATCAACGACCCCGATCTGGACGGCAGCTTCCAGATCAACAAGGGATTGCGCTTGGCGCGGCGCCTCCTGCTGGACCTGAACGAAGCGGGCGTGCCGGCCGGGTCCGAGTTCCTGGACATCATCACCCCCCAGTACGTAACAGACCTGGTGAGCTGGGGCGCCATCGGGGCGCGCACCACGGAAAGCCAGGTGCACCGGGAGCTGGCGTCCGGCCTGTCCTGCCCGGTGGGCTTCAAAAACGGCACGGACGGCTCGATCAAGGTGGCGGTGGACGCCATTCGCGCCGCCGGCGTTCCCCATCACTTCCTGTCCCTGCGCAAGGAGGGGAACTCCGCCATTTACGCCACCACCGGCAACCGCGCCTGCCACCTCATCCTGCGCGGCGGCAAGCGTCCCAACTTCGACAGCGAAAGCGTGGCCGCCGCCGCCGCCGCCCTGGACGAGGCCGGCCTGCCGCCCCGCATCATGGTGGACTTTAGCCACGCCAACAGCGAGAAGGAGCATAAAAACCAGCTGGCGGTGGGCGCCGACGTGTGCCGGCAGGTAGCGTCCGGCGATGAGCGCATCTTCGGCGTCATGATCGAAAGCCACTTGGAGGAGGGGCGCCAGGACGCAGCGCCCGGCAAAGCCCTGAAGTACGGGCAGAGCATCACCGACGCCTGCCTGGGCTGGGACGACACCGAGACCCTGGCGGCGTCCCTGGCGGCAGCGGTGGCTGAGCGCCGCGCCCGCCGCGGCTGAGCGCCTCGCGCCCGCCCTGCGCCGCGCGCCGTGTTGCCGGGCGGATTGTCCTGCCGACTGCTCGTTCTCCCCGCCGTGAACGGGCCGGCGTTCTCCATCGCGGCGGCGCTGTTGTTGCCGACCCTGCTGGCCGGCAGCGCGGCCGCCGCGGGGGCGGCCGCAGACCGGGACCGCCTGCGGTTGCTGGCGGCGACCTGTCTTACCTGCCACAGCGCCGCGGACCCGGACGCGGCCATCCCGCCCCTGGGAGCGTTGTCCGCCGCCCGCATCCAGCGCCTGTTGGAGACGTACCGGGCGGACCGCAACGAGGGGGCGGTGATGAACAACATCAGCCGGGCCCTGGACGATGAAGAGATTGCGCAACTCAGCCGGATGTTGGGGCGGGAGGACAAGTAGGATGCCGCGCACCCGCCGCCGCTTCTTGTCCGGTTGCGCCCGCGCCGCCGCGGCGGCCCTGGGCGGCGCCCTGGTCCCGGCCTGCTCGCGCCCGCCCGGCCGCCGCGCCCCCCGGGTGGTGGTGGTCGGCGGCGGCTACGGCGGCGCCGCCTGCGCCCGGTACATTCGCCAGTTTGACCCGGGCGTCCATGTCACGCTGGTGGAAGCTTCCCCCCGCTACGCCACCTGCCCGTTCAGCAACGCCGTGCTGGGGGGAATGCAAGACGCCGCTTCCATTGTGCAGGACTACGCCGCCCTGCGTCGGAACTTTCAGGTGAACGTGGTTCATGCCCAGGTCGTCGCCATACAGGCGGAGCGCCGCCGCATCACGCTGGCGGACGGCGGCCTGTTGCCCTACGACCGCCTGGTGGTCGCCCCCGGCATCAGTTTTCGCTGGGGCCACATCTTCGAGGGCTACGATGCGGCCGCCGCCGGTTACATGCCCCACGCCTGGCGCGGCGGCGAGCAGCTGGACCTGTTGCGGCGACAACTGGAGTCCATGCGGGACGGCGGCGTGTTCGCCATTGTCGTGCCCGGGGCGCCGTTTCGCTGCCCCCCGGGGCCCTACGAGCGCGCCGCCCTGGCGGCCCACTACCTGGCGCGCGCCAAGCCGCGCTCCAAGGTGTTGATCCTGGACGCCAACGAGCATTTCTCCAAGCAGGACCTGTTCGAAGAAGGCTGGCGCGCCCTGTACGGCCGCATGATCGAGCGCATTCCCATCTCGGCGGGCGGGCTGGTGCGCGGCATCGCGCCTAAGCGCCGCCTGCTGATAGCGGAGGCGGGCGAGTTCAAGGTGGATACGGCCAACGTGATCCCGTTTCAGCAAGCGGGCGACCTGGCGGTGCGCCACGGGCTGAGCGACGACAGCGGCTGGTGCCCGGTGGACCACCAGACCTTCGCCTCCGCCCGGGCGCCCGCCGTTCACGTGTTGGGCGACAGTTGCCTGGCGGGCGCCATGCCCAAGTCGGCCTCGTCCGCCAACAGCCAGGCCAAGGTGTGCAGCCTGGCCGTTATCGCCCTGCTGCGCGGCGAAGAGCCCGGCGCCATGCTGTATCACAACACCTGCTATAGCCTGTTGGCGCCCGATTACGGCATCTCCATCAACGCCATGTATCGTTGCGAGGAGCGGCGCATCAAGCTGATCGAAAGGGCGGCGGGGCTGAGCCCGTTGCGGGCCTCCCGGGAATACCGCGCCCGGGAGGCCGCCCACGCTCGCGCCTGGTACGCCAGCATCAACCGCGACAGCTTCGGCGCGGCGAGGTGAGACGCATGCAAGTTGCCACCGATGATGTGCGGATCGACGGGCTGCGCCCGCTGACGGCGCCGGCGATCCTGATCGAAGAGACGCCTGTCACGGAGCAGGCCGCCGCCCTGGTGGCGGAGACCCGGGCGGCGGCCGCCGCCGTCCTGCGCGGCCGCGACGAGCGCCTGCTGGTCGTCGTCGGCCCCTGCTCCATTCACGACCCCGCCGCCGCGCTGGACTACGCCCGGCGGTTGCGGGAGACGGCCGAGCGCCTGCGCGACGAGTTGCTGATCATCATGCGGGTGTATTTTGAGAAGCCGCGTACGACCACCGGCTGGAAGGGGCTGATCAACGATCCGCACCTGGACAACAGCTTCAAAATCAACGACGGGTTGCGCGCCGCCCGGGGACTGCTGGCGGACCTGACTGCCGCGGGCGTGCCGGCCGGTTCGGAATTTTTAGATACCATCACGCCGCAGTTCATCGCCGACCTGGTGTCCTGGGGCGCCATCGGCGCGCGCACCACGGAGAGCCAGGTGCACCGGGAGCTGGCCTCTGGGCTGTCCATGCCCGTGGGCTTCAAGAACGGCGTCGACGGCAACATTCAAATCGCCGTTGACGCCATCACCGCCGCCCGCCGTCCCCACCATTTCCTGTCGGTGACCAAGCAGGGCGTCGCCGCCATCGTGACCACCACGGGCAACGACTGCTGCCACCTGATATTGCGGGGCGGCAGCAAAGGCCCCAATTACGCAGAGGATTCAGTCGCCGCCGCCGCGCAGAAACTGCGCGCGGCGAACGCCGCCGCCGGCGTCATGGTGGACTGCAGCCACGGCAACAGCGGCAAGGACCACGCCCGCCAGCCGTTAGTAGCGGAAGAGGTCTGCCGGCAACTGGGCGCCGGTTCCCGCCGCATCTGCGGGGTGATGATAGAGAGCAACTTGAAGGCCGGCCGCCAGGCGCCGGCGGACCCGGACGCGCTGGAATACGGCGTGAGCATCACCGACTCCTGCCTGTCATGGGAAGACACCGAGCCGCTGCTGACGGAACTGGCGGCGGCGGTGCGCCGCCGGCGCCGGGGGTAAGCGCGATGGCGGACGCACTGCCGCGGCACGATCAATATCTGGACGCAAAAGGGTTGAACTGCCCCCTGCCGGTGCTCAAGGCGAAGCTGGCCCTGAACCGCATGGCCCCCGGCGAAGTGTTGCTGGTGGAGGCGACCGACCCCCATGCGGTCATCGACTTCGAGGCCTACTGCGCCCGCACCGGGCATGAACTCCTGCACATCGACGAGGGGGAGGAAGTGATCGGGCTGTGGCTGGCGCGGGCCGTCGACCCCCGCAGGATCTGAACGGCGCCGCGGCGCCGGGCGGGAGCCGGCGCGTCGTGCCGGGCGTCGGCGTCGCGGCGTTGCCGGCCGCGGCGCCGGGCTCAGGCGGGGTCTGCCGCGGCCGCCGCCGGTCGAATCTCGTAGGTATGGGTCAACTTCGCAGTCTTGCCCAACATGATGGACGCGGAGCAGTATTTCTCCGCCGACAGGCGAATGGCGCGCTCCACCTGCGCGTCCGTGACGTCGGCGCCCGTGAAAACGAAGTGGACGCGAATCTCCGTGAACACTTTCGGATGGTCGTCCGCCCGCTGCGCCGCGACTTCAATGGTGCAGCCGTCCACCCGCCGCCGCGACTTTTTCAGGATGGACAGCACATCGTAAGCGGTGCAAGCGCCCATGCCCAACAGCAGGGTCTCCATGGGACGCGCCCCGCGGTTCTCGCCGCCGCCCTCCGGCGGCCCGTCCAGCACCAGCTGATGCCCGCTCTCCGTCTCGCCGCGAAACGCCGCGCCGCCCAACCAGCTCAATGTCGTCTTCATCGCCAACTCCCGCCCCGGTTCATTGTTGTTGTCATCGCCATGGCGCACATCATAACGCGCCCGCCCGCGTTTCGGTACTGGTTCTTGCGGCGCCCCGCGCCAGCGCGCGGTTCCCGGCTTGCGCCGCCTCCGCACGATTTCGTCGCAACGCCCTGGTCCGGGTTCGCGGCTTGCGCCGTGCGTTCGCCCGCCGTCCGGCCGTGCGGCTCCACTCTCTGCGCCGTGCACACCCCGCGCCGGGACTACTCGCGAAAATAACGGTTGCAATCCGGGAATAATCCATCTACCATGCCCGCAACCCTGCCGAAAAGAATATACGCTTTCCCGACACAACATCCCGCACAGACCCCCGTGTTGCCGGAAATCAGAAACCTTTATGAAGCGGTTGCTTCCAGCTCCTATGAAGTGGCTGCGATCCGTCATGATGTTGGCTTTCGTATCCCCGAGTATCAAAGAGAATACATCTGGGACCAGAAGAACATAGAGAGGGTTTTCCACGATTGCCTGGATGGTTTTTCCCGACTCGTCAACAGCGATTCCCCAGATGCTTTCACGTTCCTGGGGGCGCCTATCTTCCTGGAGGAAAAGACAGCGGAACGTGATTTTAGAGGGGTTTCTGTGGCGATTGTAGATGGTCAGCAACGGCTTGTCACGCTGACGCTTTTTGCCTGCGCTCTTTATGAAGCGATCAAGGATGATTGCGATGTTGTGGAGACATTGCTGCTTGACGATCCCGAGAAAAATTGGATAAAGGAAGAAATAAGGGTTCGGCTCGTCGAGTTGTCACAATTTGCCTTTGGCAGACAGGATGCCGGCGGCTTTCGATCCTTTCCGTACCCTCGAATTGTGAGGGCGGCTGACAAAGATGCGAGAGGTTGTAGTTCCGGGACATCAGAGTATCACTCCCCTCTGGGAAAATTTTTGTTTCGGTTTTCCGAGTACGTCATAGGCCGGGAAGAGAGTTTTGCCCCTTCATTCGATGAGAGCGTCGAGGCGCAGAACTTGAAGGAGAAATACGAGCTGATAAGGAAGTTGGTGAAGGGCGTCAACAATGCGGATGAGTACGAGAAAGCAGGGTGCGAGCAGGTATCCATTGCCGAGAATCTTGCGCGTAGGGGATACAGGAGCCTGTTCGGCAGTATGGATGTATATTTCACTGAACAACCCAGAAAAGACAAGGCTGTCAGCAACCTGCAAAAGTGTGCAGAGGCGCATGGACTTGCCAGGCTGCTTTTGTTTGCGACTTATGTTTGTCATCGCGTTGTGCTGATGCGTATTACCTCGAAAGACATCGATGTTGCACACAAGTTGCTTGACAGCCACGGCTGTGGGCCGGCGCACCGCGCCACTGCTTGAAGCCCGCGGCCGCTCGGCGCCGGGCGTTGCCTGAGCGGGACGTCTTGCCGCCTCCGTTTCGCCGCGCCGCCGCCGCCGCGGCGTTGCTCCTTGACAAAAGCCCGCGCAGGTCCCAGAATCCTGCATCTTGCCTGCCCGCGGCTATGTAGCTCAGTTGGTTAGAGCGCGGCACTCATAATGCTGAGGTCAGTGGTTCAAGTCCACTCATAGCCACCAGTTTCCACTGCCGGGGACGGGGCGGGCGGTTGCAGCAAAGCGCTGGATGATGGAAAAAAGACTGTTTATCAAAACGTTTGGTTGCCAGATGAACGAGTACGATTCCGCTCGCATGCGGGATGCGTTGCGCGTTTCCCACGGCATGAAAGAGACCCAGGACCCCCAGGAGGCGGACCTGGTCATCTTCAACACCTGCTCCATTCGTGAAAAGGCCCAGGAGAAGCTGTTCTCGGAGCTGGGGCGTTGGCGCCGGCGCAAGCGGGAGCGGCCGGGTTTTGTGCTGGCGGTGGGCGGGTGCGTCGCCAGCCAGGAGGGGGACGCCGTCTATCGAAGAGCGCCCCACGTGGACATCGTGTTTGGCCCGCAGACCCTGCATCGCCTGCCGCGGTTGTACGACCGCGCCCGCGCCGGCGGCGGCCCGGTCACGGACATTTCCTTTCCGGAGATTGAGAAGTTCGACCACCTGCCCGAGCCGCGCGTGGCGGGCCCCACGGCGTTTGTGTCCGTCATGGAGGGTTGCAGCAAGTACTGCACGTTCTGCGTCGTGCCGTATACGCGCGGCGAGGAGGCGTCCCGCCCCCTGGACGACGTGCTGGGGGAGGCGGCGGGGCTGGCGGAGCAGGGCGTGCGCGAGCTCACGTTGTTGGGACAGAACGTGAACGCCTACCGCGGCCCCCGCCACGGCGGCGGCGTTGCTGATTTTGCGGAGTTGCTGGAGTACCTGGCGGCGATTGACGGCATTGCGCGCCTGCGCTACACCACCTCGCACCCGCTGGAGTTCTCCGAGCGGCTGATCGACGTCTATGCCCGCGTGCCGCAACTGGTCGACCACTTGCACCTGCCGGTGCAAAGCGGCTCGGACCGCATCCTGGCGCGGATGAAACGAGGCCACACGGCCCTTGAATACAAGTCCCGGTTGCGGCGCCTGCGCAAAATCCGCCCCCGCATCAGCATCTCGTCCGACTTCATCGTCGGCTTCCCCGGCGAGACCGACGCCGATTTTCAGGCCACCATGGACCTGGCGGCGGAAGTCGGCTTTGACCAGTCCTACAGCTTCATTTACAGCCGCCGCCCCGGCACGCCGGCCGCCGGCTACGCCGACGACCTGCCCCTGGAGAAGAAAAAGGAGCGGCTGGCGCTGTTGCAAGAGCGCATCAACCAGCAGGCGTATGCCATAAGCCGAGGGATGACGGGGACCACGCAGACGGTGCTGGTGGAGGGCGCCTCGCGCCGCAACGCTCAGGAGCTGGCGGGACGCACCGAGAACAACCGCGTGGTGAACTTCCCCGGCGATGCCGGGCTTGTCGGGGAGCTGGTCGATGTCGTCATCACCCAAGCGCTCAGCCATTCCTTGCGCGGGGAGTTGGCGGCGCCCGCACCCGCGGCTCCCGCCGCGTCCCGCCGCCCGCAACCCGCCGCGACTGCCTGATTCTTGAGCCTTTCTGCGCACAGCGCTCATTCCGCGTCTGCGGCTGTCCGCCTGGAGCCGGCGGACAACGACCGGCTGGCCAACCTGTGCGGCGCCCTGGACGTCCACCTGCGCCAGATCGAGAGAAGCCTGGGGGTGGAGATTAACAATCGCGGCAACGCGTTTCGCATCATCGGGGCGCCGCACACCGTGGACGCGGCCGGGCGCCTGTTGGTCGAGTTGTACGACTCCACGGCGGCCGAGTCCCTGTCCACGGAGAAAGTCCACCTGTGGTTGCAGGACCGGGGCGTTGACGACGCCCCCGGCGCCCAGGCCCCGGAGGACGTCTCCATCCGCACCAAGCGCGGCGTCGTCAGGGGGCGCAGTCCCAACCAGCGCCTGTACCTGGAGAACATTCGCGGCCACGACGTCAGTTTCGGCATCGGCCCCGCCGGCACCGGCAAGACCTACCTGGCCGTCGCCGGCGCGGTGGCGGCCTTGGAGCAGGGGCTGGTGCGGCGCCTGGTGCTGGTGCGGCCGGCCGTGGAAGCCGGCGAGAAACTGGGCTACCTGCCCGGCGACCTGGCCCAGAAGGTGGATCCTTACCTGCGCCCCCTGTACGACGCCCTGTACGAGATGCTGGGTTTCGACCAGGTAACGAAATACATGGAGAAAAACGTCATCGAGGTGGCGCCCCTGGCGTTCATGCGCGGCAGGACCCTGAACGAGTCCTTCATCATCCTGGACGAGGCGCAGAACACCACCATTGAGCAGATGAAGATGTTTCTCACCCGCATCGGGTTTAACTCCACCGCCGTCATCACCGGCGACATCACCCAGGTGGACCTGCCGCCGGGAAAACAATCCGGCCTGCGCCACGTCATTGACGTGCTCAGCGATGAGAGCGGCATCAGTTTCACTTTTTTCAAGTCCCGGGACGTGGTGCGCCACCCCCTGGTGGCGCGCATCCTGAACGCTTATGAGCGGCGCGAGAACCATGCCTGAGCCGTCCCCCGCCGAGGTTGCGCAACGCCTGCCGCCGGGCATCGACGTCAGCGTGCAACGCCGCTGCGCCGCACCCGACATTCCCGCGGCGGCCGCGATGCGGCGCTGGGTCCGGGCGGCCCTGCCGCGCGGCGCGACCCGGGCGGCGCTCACCCTGCGCATTACCGACGAAGCGGAGATGCGCTCGTTGAACCGCCGCTGGCGCGGCATTGACCGGCCCACCAACGTGCTGTCTTTTCCCCTGGGCGCTTCGGGCGCCGCGGCGGCGTTGACCCCGGTGGGAGACGTGGTGCTGTGTGCGCCGCTCATCCGGCAAGAGGCCGTTGCCGCGGGCAAATCCCCGGCGGCGCATTGGGCGCACCTCATTATTCATGGCATTTTGCACGTAATGGGGTATGATCACGCAGAGGATGAGGCCGCTAGAGCCATGCAGGAAAAAGAAACCGCCATATTGAACAGCCTGGGTTTTCCCAGCCCGTATCCGCCGGCGCCGCAGCGCCCGGCCGCTGCGGGCGGAAGTCGGCGCCCGGCCGCGGCGGCGCACCGATGAGCCCGGACAAACCCCCGTCGAGCAACGGCAAATCCTGGTGGGACCGGCTAAAGACCGCCCTGTCCAACACCCCCCAGGATCTGCCGGCGTTGGTTGAAGTCCTGCGCGATTCCGAGTCGCGGAACATTCTTCACCCCGAGGCGTTGAAGATGCTCGAGGGCGCGTTGCGCGTGGCGGAGTTGCAGGTGCGGGACATCATGGTGCCGCAGGTGCAAATGGTCTGCGTGCCGCACGATGCGGACCTGGAGAGCATCGTCAAGACGGCGGTCGAGTCGGGCCATTCGCGTTTTCCAGTAGTGGGCGACGACAAGAACGAGGTGCTGGGCATCCTGCTGGCGAAAGACCTCCTGCCGTTTTTCATGAACGGCGCCGGGGAGCGTTTCGACCTGAAAAAGTTGATGCGCGACCCCGTGTTCGCGCCGGAGACCAAGCGCCTGAACGTGTTGCTCCGGGAGTTTCGCAACAACCGCAACCACATCGCCGTCGTGGTGAATGAGTACGGCGTGGCGGGGCTGGTGACCATCGAGGACGTCATCGAGGAGATTGTCGGCGAAATCGAGGACGAGCATGATCGTGAGGACGAGGAGGCGCCCATCGCGGATTGCGGCAAGGACGGCTACAGGGTCAACGCGCTCACCTCCATCGAGGATTTCAACAAGCATTTTGGCACGCGGCTGGACCACGACGACTACGACACCATAGGCGGCCTCATCATTGACCGTTTCGGGCGCCTGCC
>CAZDXS010000095.1:0-11961 GCA_964509455.1 uncultured Enterobacteriaceae bacterium
GGGCGGGCGCGCCTAAAAACCTGCGGTTGATAATCCCAGTGCCTGGCGCATCACCGCGCTTTTCGCCAGCACCTCCTCGTGCTCCGTGGCCGGGTCGCTGTCCGCCACGATGCCGGCGCCTGCGTGGTAGCTATAACCGCCGTTTTCGAAGACGATGGTGCGTATGGCAATGGCCTGGTCCATGTCGCCGCCCTGTCCGAAGTAGCCGACGGCGCCGCCGTATAATCCCCGGCTCACGGGTTCGTAATGGTTCATCAGCTCAATCGCCCGAATTTTCGGGGCGCCCACCAGCGTGCCTGCCGGAAACGCAGCGGCGAACAGGTCCAGGGCGTCCTTGCCGTCTTTCAATCTGCCGGCGACGCCGCTGACGATGTGCATGACGTGGCTGTAGCGCTCCACGGACATGTAGGGGTCAACTTCTATGGAGCGCAACCTGGCAATGCGTCCCAGGTCGTTTCTCGCCAGGTCCACCAACATCACGTGCTCGGCGACCTCCTTGGGGTCCGCCAGCAGGCTCGCCTCCAGCTGCCGGTCTTCCTCGGCGGTGCCGCCGCGAGGGCGCGTGCCGGCGATGGGCCGCGTGGCGGCCTGGTTGTCATGCAGCCGCACCAGGGCCTCGGGAGAGGAGCCGGCAATGGTACGCTCGCCCAGCTCGATGAAGTACATGTAAGGCGACGGGTTGACCAGGCGCAAGGCGCGGTACGCCGTGAACGGGTCCATGTCGCAGTCCCCGGCAAACCGGTTCGCCAGCACCACCTGGAAAATCTCGCCGTCCCGTATCTTGCCCTTGGCGGCGCGCACCAGCGCCATGTATTCATCGCGGTCAAGGCCGGGGACGGCCGGCGCACAGGCGGCGCCCGGCGCGGGCGGCGGCACGGCGCCGCGCAGGGCCGCGGTGATCTCCCGGCGCATGTCGGCGCGTTCCGCTTCCGCGCCGGCGTGAAGCAGGGCCAGGCTCCGGGTCAGGTGGTCAAACACCAGCAGGGAGCGCGGGGCCATGTAGGCGGCGCGGGGGTGATAATCCCGCACCGTGGTGTTCTCCGGAAAATCCAGCAACTGGTGCGCTAGGTCGAAGTCCGCGTAGCCCACCAGTCCTCCTCGGAAGGGAATGTCGGCACCGCGGGGCGTCAGCGCCGGCGCCTCCCTTAGCCCGTCCCGCAGGGCTTCCAGCAAGGCGTCCCGCCCGGCGCCGCCGGGGCGCTCTGCGCCGTTCACCGTCAGTGCGCCGGCGTCGAACCGGACCTCCAGCGCACTGCCCATCCCCAGGAACGAAAAGCGTGCGACTTGCTCCCCGCGCTCCACGCTTTCCAGCAGGAACCAGGCGCCCAACGGCTTCAGTTTCAGGAACGCCGATACCGGCGTGTCCAGGTCGGCGGCAATGTCAAAAGGCGGTTGCATGCCGGCCTACCAGGAGACGAACATGGCGGCCAGCACGGCGCTCATGAGATTGGACAGGGTGCCTGCCAGCACCGCCAGGAAGCCCATTTCCGCTATTTCGCGGCGGCGCGTCGGCGCCAGGCTGCCGAGGCCGCCCAGCAGGATGGCGATGGAGGTCAGGTTGGCGAAACCGCACAGGGCGAAAGTGAGAAACACCCGGGTGCGCGGCGACAGGCTTTCCTGGATTGCGGCCATGTCGGCGTAGGCGATGAACTCGTTCAGAATGAACTTCTCGCCCAGCAGCCTGCCGGCCGTGGCCGCCTCGTCCCAGGGCACGCCCAACAACAGCGCCGCCGGCGCCAGCAGCTTGCCCAGCAATGCTTGCAAGGTCATGGCCGGGTAGCCGAACAGTCCGGCGATGCCGCCGGCCACGCCGTTGAACAGGGCGATCAGGGCGTAGAAAGCAATCAGCATGGCGCCGATGTTGGCGGCCAGCTTCAAGCCGTCCAAGGCGCCGTTGCCGACGGCGTCGAAAATATTCACCGCCCGGCCGGCCGCGTTCCCCCAGGTTCCCTCCATGTCCGCTCGGGGTTGCTCCGTCTCGGGGCGGATGAGTTTTGCCATGAGCAGGCCGCCGGGCGCCGCCATGAAGCTGGCGGTAATGAGATAATCCAGGTCTATGCCCATGGCGGCGTAGCCGGCCATGATGGCGCCGGCGACCGACGCCATGCCGACCGTCATCACGGCGAACAGCTCCGACCGGGTTAAGTCTTCCAGGTAGGGCTTGATCACCAGGGGCGCCTCGGTATGTCCGATGAAAATATTGGCGGCCGCGACCATGGATTCGCTCTTGCCGGCGCCCAGCAACTTGTGCAACCCGCCGCCGCAGACGGCGACCACCCGTTGCATGACGCCCAGGTGGTACAGGGTTGACATCAGGGCGGAAAAGAAGATGATGATCGGCAGGACCTGGAAGGCGATAATGAAAGCGCCGTTTCTTTTTCCCAGGTCGCCGAACAGGAATTCGCTCCCCGCGTTGCCGTAATCGATGACGTGTTGAACCGCCGCCGCCGCGGCGCGGAGAAAGGCCTGCCCCGGCGGAAAATAGAGCGCCAGCCCGGCAATGGCCGCCTGCGCTGCGAAAGCGGCCGCCGCGGTTTTTAGCCGGATGGCGGACCGGTTTGCCGACAGCAACAGGGCCAGGCCGATAATGAGGGCGATGCTGATTAAACTGGTTAATGCCTGCATGGGAATATTCGCGCACCGGGTCGGCGGCCGCCGCGGCGTTCGGAAAATTCGCGTTTTTTTGTTTCGCCGCCGCTTGAAAGCATGGATTTTCGAGTATACTACTTTCGGGAGCGCCGCTGGGGTTATTCCGTGCGGCGCAGTGAACAATCGACGGAGATTTTACCCATAATGAAACAGCCGACTATCGTATCTCTCATCGTTTTGCCCGTGCTTGCCGTGGTTGTCTTCTCCGCGGTCGCGTATTCATTGGTGATGCACATCATCCCCGACTGGCGGCTCAACCGGGTGGACGCGCGGCAGCACTTCGACCAGGTAAAAGACCAGCCCGCCCTGCTGCGCAGTTTTCTGCAGGGCTTTCCCAAGGGCGGCGACTTGCACAACCACCTGGCCGGCGCCGTCTATGCGGAAAACTATATTCGCTGGGCGGCGGAAGACGGCAAGTGCCTGGACCTGGACGGCTTCACGGTCACGCCGCCGCCCTGCGCCGGGGAGTCCGGGCGCCCGCCCATGACGGATGTGCGTTATGACGCCGCCGTCGCCAACCAGGTCATCGACGCCTTCTCAATACGCAACCACGAACGCCGCCCCGCCTCGCCGCACAACCATTTTTTCGCCACTTTCGAGAAATTCGACCTGGCCGCCGACCAGCGCCAGGGCCACATGCTGGCGGCGGCGGCCGCCCGGGCCGCGGCGCAGAACATTCTTTACCTGGAGCTGATGCAGTCTTACGGCATGGCCGCGGCCCGGCGGCTGGCGACCGTCGACGCGGGGATTGACCCCGCCCGGCCCATGGCGGAGCTGGTGCGCCACGAAGGCCTGGAAAGACTGGCCGAGGAGACCATCAGCGAGTTGAACCGGGTGGAGGCGCAGCGGCGCGACGCCCTTTCCTGCGGCCTGCCAACCGCCGACCCCGGTTGCGATGTCGCCGTGCGTTACCTGGCCCAGGTGATTCGCGTCTTTCCCTTAGAGCAAGTGCTGGCGCAGACCCTGCTGTCTTTCCTGCTCATGGAAAAAGACCCGCGCTATGTAGGGCTCAATTTTGTCGCGCCGGAGGACCATCCCATTGCCTTGAAAGATTACCGGCGACAGATGGAGATCATCGGCGAGATTGCCCGGCATTTTCCCGAGAGCGCAGGCGGGGTCACCCTGCACGCCGGCGAAATTACCCTGGGGCTGGTAGCGCCCGAACACCTGGGCTGGCATATACGGGCGGCGCTGGACCTTGCCGGCGCCCGGCGCATCGGCCACGGCATCGACATCGCCCATGACGCGGCGGCGGAGAAACTCATGGAGCGCATGGCGGCAGAGGGCGTCCTGGTGGAGATCAACCTGAGCAGCAACGCTGTAATTTTAGGCGTGGAAAGGGAGCGCCATCCTTTCCGGGCCTATCGCGAACACGGCGTTCCGCTGGCCCTGTCCACCGACGACGAGGGCGTTTTTCGCATCGACCTCACCCACGAGTACCAGCGCGCCGTGGAAACCTACGACCTGTCCTACCGGGAAATCAAGGAATTGTCCCGCAATGCCCTGGCGTACAGTTTCCTTGACGGTCGGGGCTTGTTGAAATCGACCCGCTCCGGCGGGTTCGTGGAACCGTGCCGCGGCGCCGACCCGCAAGAGCCGCCGCCAAGCGACGCCTGCCGGCGGTTTCTCGAGGAAAGCGACAAGGCCGCCTTGCAGTGGGAGCTGGAGGGGCGCTTGCGGCGGTTTGAAGCGAGGTTTGCAGGTTCCTTTGGCCGCTAACCAGCTAGGTTCCTGGCGCAGGGATTGTGCGCCGGAACGCGCAACCGCCCGCCTCCCCCTGGCGACGGACTTTTGCGTCAGAACGCGGCGGCGCTATTGTTGCAACTCCCCCTGGCGACGGACTTTTGCGTGAGAACGCGGCGGCACCCGCCTCCCCCTGGCGACGGGATTTTGCGTCAGAACGCGGCGGCGCACGACCGCACAAGGGAGGCGTATATGTAATACGCCGACTGCAGTGAGGGCGTAGCGCCAACAAAGTTATGGCGCAAAATAACAAGCCAGGCGCCGCGTCGTTGTCCGACATTGTGCAGTCCGTTTTGTTACACTGCTACCGAGTCACCGAAACCGAGACCCTCATGCAAGAGATCATCGCCATCATTTTTGACTTCGACGACACCTTGGCGCCGGACAGCACCTGGGGTTACCTGCAACGCAGCGGCCTGGACGTTCCCCGCTTCTGGAAAGAGGAAGTGTGGCCGTTGATGCAGGACAAGGATGCCGAATGGGACCCGGTCCCCGCCTACCTCTACAAGATGATCGAAAAGTCCGCAAGCGGCGGGATTGCGCCCATTACCCGGCACAGCCTGGCCCAGTGGGGACGCGAATTGCCCCTGTACGACGGCGTTGAATCGATATTTGACCGTTTGCAAGAAGCGGCCCACGAGGTGAACCCCCGCGTCTCCCTGGAGTTCTACATCATCAGCTCCGGCATAGGCGAGGTGTTGCGGAATACGCCCATCGCCTCCCGCTTCAAGGCCGTCTGGGCGTCGGATTTTGCCTACGACGAGGAAGACCGGATCGCCTTTCCTAGGAGAATCATCAGCTTCACCGACAAGACCCGCTACATCTTTCAAATCCAGAAAGGCATTTTTGGCCCGGCCTTTGTCGGCAAGCCTTTCGAGGTGAATCGCAAGGTGGAGCGCTCCCGCATCCGGGTGCCGTTCAATCACATGGTCATGGTGGGCGACGGCTACACGGACGTGCCCTGTTTTTCCCTGGTGAAGCAACGGCAGGGCATCGCCATCGGCGTGTACGGCGACCCCAAGGACCGGGACAAGCGCGGCAAGGCCTGGGGCTTCATCGAAGAGGGGCGGGTGTCCAACCTGGTGCGGGCGGATTACTCGGAAAATTCCGTGCTCACCGATTCCCTGGTGATGGCGGTTGAAAACCTGGCCAAACGCATCTCCCTGGCGAACCGCACGTACCAGGGCTGAGGCGCGGCCCGCCCGGCCTCAGCGCAACAGCCGTTGCAACTCATCCAGGTCGGAAACCGGCGCCAGGCACTGAAAACCCTTGCAGATAAACGCCGTTGCCGGCCCCTGGGGCTTTTTCTCCTTGATCAGATCGGGTAGCCCCTGCTCCGTCTCCGCCACGGCAAAGACCAGGGAGCGGACGTCCAGGTCGATTTCTATCCGTCGCCGCCACTGGGTCAGCGTCTGCTCCCGGCCGCGCAGGATGATCACCTGCCGCGGCTCTGTGTATTCCAGCAACGCCGCCGCCATGGCCGTGCAGGCCTGCGGCGCGCGCTCCAGCAGGCCGCGGCCGGCCTCCAGGGTTTTCCGCGCGGCGTCCAGGTAGTCCCGGCGGCCCGCCAGGTGCCCCAGGATGAGCAGGGACAGGGCGGCTGCGCCGTTGCCGGACGGCAACGAGTCGTCCATGAAATCCTTGCGCCGTTGCAACAACCGCTCATGATCGTGGGAGGTGAAAAAGAACCCGCCGTCCGCCTCGTCAAAAAACTGCTCCAGCAGCGTGTCGGCCAGTTGCAACGCGAACCCCAGCCACTTGCCTGACCACTGGCAACACAGCACATGCAAGACGGCGTCCAGCAAGAAAGCGTAGTCGTCCAGGTAGGCGTTGAGCCGCGCTTGCTCGTCCTTGCAAGTTGCCGCCAGTTTCCTGCCGTCCCACAAGCGGGCGTGGACGAACTCCAAGCAATGCACAGCCGCTTGGTGATAATCGGGCCGGTGCAGGCGCCGCGCCGCAACAGTCAGTCCCTTGATCGCCAGGGCGTTCCAGGACGTGAGGATTTTCTCATCGCGCCCGGGACGCACCCGTTGTTCGCGCACTTGCAGCAACTTGGCGGCGGCGCCGCGCAGGACGTCCTCGACCGCCGCCGGCTCGCGACCGTCGGCGCGCGCGATTTCTTCCGCAGACATTGCCGCGTACAGGTGCCAGCGTCCCTCAAAATTGCTCGGCTGGTCCAAGCCGGAACGGCGCGCGAAGACGTCGAACTCAGCGCGGGTCAGCAGGGCGCGGGCCGCCGCCGGGTCCCAGGCGTAGAACTTGCCCTCTTCGCCTTCTGAATCCGCGTCCAGGGAGGAGAACAGGCCGCCGCCCGCGGCCTGCATCTCGCGCATCACCCAGGCCGCCGTCTCGTGGACGACCCGCCAGAACAGGTCGCAGGGCTTGACATGCCAGGCGTTGGCGTACAGCCCTAACAGCGGCCCGTTGTCGTACAGCATTTTTTCAAAATGCGGAATGTGCCAGCGCGCATCCACCGAGTAACGGTAAAAACCGCCGCCCAGCTGATCATAGAGGCCCCCCAGCGCCATTTTTTCCAGGGTGAAGCGCGCCATGTCCAGGGACTTGCCGACCTCCCGCCGGCTGAGCAACAACTCCAGGCTGCCCGGGTGGGGGAATTTCGGCGCCCCGCCAAAGCCGCCGTGGTGCGGGTCGAAGCTTTGCTCCAGTGCGGCGATGCACCGGTCTATGGGTGCGCCGTCCAGCTCCGTCCCCGCGGCGGGCGCGATGACCTGGGACTGTTTCAGCGCCTCGATCAACGCTTCGTTCTGCGCCGCCAGGGCGGATTTTTCCTGCTGGTAGGCCTGGTGGACGCGGGTCAGCAACGCCTTGAAACCGGGCAGGCCGTGCCGCGGCTCCGGCGGAAAATAGGTGCCGCCGAAAAACGGCGCCTGGTCCTCGGGCGTCAAAAACATGGTCAGGGGCCAGCCGCCGGTGCGCCCCGTCAGCAACTGTTGCGCCGACTGGTAGATCTTGTCCAGGTCGGGGCGCTCCTCCCGGTCCACCTTGATGTTGATGAAATAGCGGTTCATCAGCGCCGCGGCTTCTTCGTCTTCGAAAGACTCGTGCGCCATGACATGGCACCAGTGGCAGGCGGAATAGCCAATGGACAGCAGTATGGGTTTTTGCTCCCGGCGGGCGCACTCCAGGGCTTCTGCGCCCCATGGGCGCCAGTCCACCGGATTGTCTGCGTGTTGCAACAGGTAAGGGCTGGTTTCGCCTGCCAGCGCGTTGGCGCGCAAAGTTTTGTTCAACATTGGTTCATTATCCGTTAATATTAACGCCGGGAACAAGTTTATTCCCGCAACCCGGCGCGCACGGAAACGGCGGTGCGCCGGGCAAGCGCCCGTAGCTCAGTTGGATAGAGTGCTGCCCTCCGAAGGCAGAGGTCACAGGTTCGAATCCTGTCGGGCGCGCCATGTTTCTCCCCTGGCGCCCACCGGAATGCCGTTGACGCCCGGCGCGGGCGGGCTTTCGGGGGTGCGCCGTGCGCCGCGCTGTTCTGATTTTGCCGCCGATTATTGCTGACGACGATGCTGACATACCCGAATATTGACCCCGTTGCCGTCGACCTGGGCTTTGTACAGGTGCGCTGGTACGGCGTCAGTTACGTCGTGGGCATCCTGGGCGCCTGGTTGCTGGTGCGTTACCGGGCCGGCCTGCCGGGGTCCGGCTGGAACCCCGCGCAGGTCGCGGACCTGCTTTTTTACCTCATCCTGGGCGTCGTGATCGGCGGCCGCCTGGGCTCGGCGCTGTTTTACCACCTGCCCTACTACCTGGACAACCCGCTGGACGTGCTGAAAATCTGGCAGGGCGGCATGTCGTTCCACGGCGGCTTGTTGGGCGTCATTGTCGCCGCCTGGTGGTACGGCCGCGGGTCCGGTAAGTCGTTGTTCCAGGTGAGCGATTTCGCGGCGCCGGCGGTGCCGGTGGGACTGTTCGCCGGGCGCCTGGGGAACTTCGCCAACGCGGAGTTGTGGGGCAAGCCCTCGGACCTGCCCTGGGCAATGGTCTTCCCCCACGCCGGCAACCTGCCCCGGCACCCGACGCAGTTGTACGAAGCGTTCCTGGAGGGGTTGTGCCTGTTTGTCGTCCTCTGGTGGTTTTCCGCCCGCCCGCGGCCGCTGAGGTCCGTCTCCGGGCTGTTCCTGTTGCTCTACGGCGTCTTCCGTTGCGGCGTCGAGTTTGTGCGGGAGCCGGACGCCCAGCTGGGTTATTTAGGCGCGGGGTGGCTCACCATGGGGCAGTTGCTGTCTTTTCCCATGATCCTGGCGGGCGCGGCGTTGCTGGCGCTGGCGTACGCCCGGTCGGGACGGGGCGGGTCTGCGGCCTGACGTCATGCAACAATACCTGGACCTGTTGCGCCATGTTCGCCGCCGCGGCGTGAAAAAAGCGGACCGCACCGGCGTCGGCGTCATCAGCACTTTCGGCAACCAGTTGCGGTTCGACCTGTCCCGGGATTTTCCCGCGGTCACCACCAAGAAGTTGCATTTCAAGTCCATCATTCACGAGTTGCTGTGGTTCCTGCGGGGGGAGTCCAACGTCCGCTACCTGCAAGACAACGGGGTGACCATCTGGGACGAATGGGCCGATGCGCAGGGGGAGCTGGGCCCCGTTTACGGCGTGCAGTGGCGCGGCTGGCGCACGGCGGACGGCCGCGTGATTGACCAAGTGGCCGCCGTGATAGAGCAAATCAAGACCAACCCGAATTCCCGACGCCTGGTCGTAAGCGCCTGGAACCCGGGGGAAATCGACAAGATGGCCCTGGCGCCCTGCCACTGCCTGTTCCAGTTCTACGTGGGGGACGGCGCCCTGTCCTGCCACCTGTACCAGCGCAGCGCCGACGTCTTCCTGGGCGTGCCGTTCAACATTGCGTCCTATTCCCTGCTCACCCTGATGACGGCGCAAGCGACCGGCCTGGCGCCGGGGGAATTCGTCCACACCCTGGGAGACGCCCACCTGTACCTGAACCACCTGGAGCAGGCGGACCTGCAACTTGGCCGCGAGCCGCTGGCGCCGCCGCGCATGAAGCTCAACCCCGACGTGAAAAACCTGTTCGACTTCCGTTACGACGATTTTGAACTGGTTGACTACCAGTCCCACCCGCCCATCGCGGCCCCCATTGCCGTTTGATGGAGATTGCCCTTATCGCCGCCGTGGACCGGCAGGGCGTCATCGGCGTCAACGGCGGTATGCCCTGGCGCCTGCGCGACGACTTGCGGCGCTTCAAGGCGCTTACCATGGGCAAGCCCCTCATCATGGGAAGGAAAACCCACGAGTCCATCGGCAGACCCCTGCCGGGGCGGAAAAACATCGTCATCACCAGGCAACGGGATTACCGGGCGCCGGGGTGCGTGGTGGTGCACGACATAGAGTCTGTCCTGGCTGCCTGTCCGCCGCACGGGGAGGTGATGGTGATGGGCGGCGGTACCGTGTACGAGCAGCTGTTGCCCCGGGCCGTGCGCCTGTATCTCACCCAAGTGGATGCGGCGGCGGCCGGCGACGCCTGGTTTCCCCGGTTTGAGCGCGGCGCTTGGCGCCAGGTGGAGCGCCGCGACTACCCGGCGGACGAGCACAACGAGTACCCGTGCAGCCTGCAGATACTGGAACGGGAACAAGATGCGTGACGGCCCGGCGTGAAGCCCCGCCGCGACGGCCCGGCGTGACGCCCCGGCGTGAAGCCCCGGCGTGAAGCCCCGCCGGCGCGGCCGGGGGATGCGGTTACCTGGCCGGCGCCGCCTGGCGCCAAGTGGAGCGCCGCGACTACCCGGCGGACGAGCACAACGAGTACCCGTGCAGTCTGCGGATACTGGAACGGGAACAGGATGCGTGACGGCCCAGTGTGAAGCCCCGCCGGCCGGGGGGTTGTGGTTACCTGGCCGGCACGCAGAAATACGTTTCATCCTCTAAGCGCAAGGCCGCCAGCTCCCCGCCCCAGACACAACCCCGGTCCAGGGGATAGACGTTAAACCGGCGGTAATCCTGGCGGTAATCCCGCAACGACGCCCAGTGCCCGAACAGGATTTTCTCCCGACGGGTCTTCCTGGAGGCTATCTCGAACCAGGGCTGCGCCGCGGCCGCCTGTGCGCCCGGCGCCCCTTTCTCCGCCAGGTCCAGGCGCCCGGCCGCGGTGCAATAGCGCAGGCGGGACAAGCAGTTGGTGATGAAGCGCAACCGCTCCCAGCCGGCCAAGTCGTCGGACCAGCAGGCCGGCTCGTTGCCGTACATGTTGGCGAAATAGCCCGGGTAGTCGCCCTGCCGCAGAACCTGCTCCACCTCGCCGGCGCAGCGCAGGGCTTGGGCGATGCTCCACTGCGGCGGCAATCCCGCGTGCAACAGCGTGAACCCGGCCCACTCGTCCCGGTGTATCAGCGGCAACTGCCGCAACCAGTCCAGCAACTCATCCCGGTCCGGCGCGTTCAGGATTTCGTCCAGGGTGTCGTCCGCGCGCCGGTATTGCGCCTGGCCGTTGCCAACGGCCAGCAGGTGCAATTCATGGTTGCCCAGCACTGTCAGCGCCCGTTCCCCCAGCGCCTTGACGAAACGCAGGCAGTCCAGGGAGCGCGGCCCGCGATTGACCAGGTCGCCGCAGAACCACAGGCGGTCCCGGCGCGGCTCGAAGCGGATATTGTCCAGCAGGTCCATCAGCTCGTCGTAACAGCCCTGCAGGTCTCCTATGGCATAGGTTGCCACTCGAATCCCCTATTTCCGCCAGTCAAGCGCCCGCTCATCACTCTAACTTGCCCGTTTTCCCGGTGCCGGAATTTTGCGTGAGAACGCGCAAACGCACGCCTACTCCCTGGCGCAGGATATTTTCTGGGAGGAGAGCCGGGCAACGAGTAAGGGAGAGAGATGTACACCTAGTACATTGACCGACCGAACGAGGCGGGCCGGCGATGCATAACGGAAAACAGACAAGTCAGGGTTAGTGGAGGACATGCGGCATGGATAGGTTAAAGACCGGAATGGGAACCGCAAAATCCACCCCGTCTTCTGCCTGCATATCGTACGTCCCCTCCATGCAACCCACGGGGGTTTCAAGAATTGCGCCGCTGGTGTATTGAAACGCCTGGCCTGGTTGCAGGCAGGGTTGCTCGCCCACCACTCCATCGCCGTGGACTTCCTGCACCTTGCCGTTGGCGTCGGTAATCACCCAGTGACGGCGCAACAGGGTCGCCGCCACCTTGCCGGTATTCGCTATTGAAATGGTGTAGGCGAATACGAAGCGCTCGTCCTCGGGCGCCGATTGTTCCGGCAGATAGGAGGTTTTTACCCGAATGGTGAACTTGCGGCGCTCGGACTCTGGCATGACGGCCTCACAGTATGCCTTAGCGCCCGGCGTGTCAACCTTGATGTAAGGGCAAAGAGTGACCTGTATAAGCTCAAACACATCTGTCGTTTTTTCCACAGGGAGAAATAACCATGCAAATTCACCGTTTGGGCTACCGCATAAAAGGGTTTTACAGGCTTGCCCGGTTAGGGCAAAGTACGCCCATGAACAAGACAGCCCAAAAACGACTCGAGATACTCAACTTCTGGGGGCGCCACGGCGCCGATGCGGCCGTGGAAGCG
>CAZDXS010000096.1:0-14632 GCA_964509455.1 uncultured Enterobacteriaceae bacterium
CGGGTGGGGGTGGGCTGGATCCACCATTCCAGCGGCGCGGCGGACGAGAACCTCAGTCCCCGGTTTCGCGCCACGGGCAAGGACGTCGACGGCGGCTACGCCGAGTACCTGGTCGTGCCGGAGCAGTACGCCTATCCCATCCCGGCGATTTTTTCCGATCAGGAGGCTGCGCCTCTGATGTGCGCCGGCGCCATCGGTTACCGGGCCTTGAAGTTGGCGCAACTCGAGGACGGTCGGCGGCTGGGACTGAGCGGCTTCGGCGGCTCGGCGCACCTGGTGTTGCAACTGGCGCGCAGCTTGTACCCGCAGAGCGAGGTGTGCGTGTTTGCCCGGGATGAGGGCGCCCGCCAATTCGCGCTGGAGTCAGGAGCGGCCTGGGCCGGCGCCGCCGACGCCGTCTGCCCGGCTCCCTTGCATGCGGTCATCGACACCACGCCCGCCTGGCAACCGCTGGTGGACGCCCTGGCGAACCTGCGCCCGGCGGGGCGCCTGGTCGTCAACGCCATTCGCAAGGAAGACCAGGACAAGGAGGCGTTGCTGTCGCTCAACTACCACGAACACCTGTGGATGGAGAAAGAGATAAAGAGCGTCGCCAACATTACCGGCGCCGACATAGAGGAGTTTTTGACGGTCGCCGCGGCCATTCCCCTGCGGCCGGAGACGCAGGCTTATCCCCTGGAGGAGGCCAACCAGGCCCTGTCGGACCTGAAGTTTGCGCCGGTGCGGGGGGCGAAAGTGTTGTTAGTGTAGGGGGTGCGCCGCCGGCGGGCGGCAACGGCGCTGTCGGGCAGGCGCACGCGTCGCAGGCGAGTTCGCGCTGGCGCGGGAGGCGAAAGAGTTGCCGGTGTAGGGGGCTTCGCTGTCGGCGGGCGGTCGCGGTGCTGTTGTGCGCCGCTGGGCGGCGGGCAGGGACGGGCGGCGTGAGCGGGCTGTTCCGCCGGCGGCAGGCGCGGTCAGGGCGAGGGCGCCGCGCCGCCTGTTCTCAGAACAAGCCGGAGATGTTGCCGCCGGCGTCCACGTCAATTTTCTCGGCGGCCGGTACTTTCGGCAGACCCGGCATGGTCATCATGTTGCCGGCGATGGCGACGACGAAGCCGGCGCCGTGCGCCGGCCGCACTTCGCTGATCTCCACCGTGTGTCCCTCGGGGGCGCCGCGGGCCGTCGGGTCGGCGGAAAAAGACATCTGGGTCTTGGCCATGCAGACGGGGAATGTGCCGTAGTCCCGGTTCAACTGCTCGATCTGCGCTCGTACCTTGCTGTTGGCGGTGACCTGGCCGGCTCCGTAAATCTTGCGGGCGACGGCTTCTATCTTCTCCCACAGGGGCAGGTCGTCCGGGTAAACGTAAGAATGTTGACCGGGGCGGTTGTCCGCCACGTCCGCCACCGCCGCGGCCAGTTCCTCGGCGCCGGCGCCGCCCGCCGCCCAGTGCTTCGCGACCACCGCCTGGGCGCCCAGTGCTTCCACCCGCTCCTGGAGCAGGGCGACTTCCGCATCCGTGTCGTGGGTAAAATGATTGATGGACACGATGCAGGGCAACCCGTAATGCTCCCGAATGTTGCGCAGGTGCCGTTCGAGGTTGGCCATGCCCTGGTCCAGCGCTTCCAGGTTTTCCGCGTTCAAGCCGTCTTTGTCGACGCCGCCGTGGTATTTCAGCGCCCGGATGGTGGCCACCAGCACCACGGCCGCCGGGTTCAGCCCCGCCATGCGGCACTTGATGTCGATGAATTTCTCCGCCCCCAGGTCGGCGCCGAAGCCGGCCTCGGTGATCACGTAATCCGCCAGCTTCAAGGCGGCGCGGGTCGCGGTTGCGCTGTTGCAGCCGTGGGCGATGTTGGCGAACGGCCCGCCGTGCACCAGCGCCAGGTTGTTCTCCAGGGTCTGCACCAGGTTCGGCTTGATGGCGTCTTTGAGCAAGGCCGCCATGGCGCCGTGCGCATTCAGGTCGCGGGCGTACACCGGCTTGCCGGCGCCGCGCGCGTAGCCGACGACGATGTTGCCCAGGCGCGTTTTCAGGTCTGCTAGCGAGGTCGCCAGGCAGAAAATCGCCATCACCTCGGAGGCGACGGTGATGTCGTAGCCGTCTTCTCGCGGCATGCCGTTGGCGACGCCGCCCAAGGCGATGACGATGCGGCGCAGGGCGCGGTCGTTCATGTCCACCACCCGCTTCCAGGCGACCCGGCGCGGGTCGATGTCCAGCGCGTTGCCCTGGTGAATGTGGTTGTCCAGCAACGCCGACAACAGGTTGTGGGCGGCGCCGATGGCGTGGAAGTCGCCGGTGAAATGCAGGTTGATGTCCTCCATGGGAACCACCTGGGCGTACCCGCCGCCCGCAGCGCCGCCCTTGATGCCGAAGCAGGGCCCCAGGGAAGGTTCGCGCAGGCAGATCAGGGTCTTTTTGCCGAGCCGGTTCATTGCATCGCCCAGACCCACGGTGGTCGTGGTCTTGCCCTCGCCGGCGGGGGTGGGGCTGATGGCGGTGGTCAGGATTAACTTGCCGTCGGGCCGGTCCGCCAGGCCCTCAATGTAGTCCAGCGCCAGCTTGGCCTTGTAGTGGCCGTAGGGCTCCAGATGCTCGCTGCCTATGCCGTACTGCTCGTCGGCCAGGTCAATGATGCGTTTTTTCTCCGCCTTTTGGGCGATTTCTATGTCCGTCAACATGAGCAGGCTCCGCAAAAAGCGTCATTATACAACACCGGCGGTTGTCGTGCGGCCGCCGTTGCTTTGCGCTGCGCCGCCGCTCGCCTCTGTCGGGCCGGCGGCCAGTCCCGCACCGGCGCCCGCCGCGTTGTCCCGCCATCGTGCGGGACCTGCCGGCGCCCGTCGGCGTTGTCTCTGTAGCCCCGGAACGGGCAGGAAAGGGCGGGGAAACTCAATCGTCATCAGCGGCTCGCCCAAAAGTCTCTCGATAGGACGCAACGGTGTCCGCCATTTCATCAATCGCAATCTCTATGTTCTTGGCCATGCCCTTGGGGTCCCTGAAATGCTCCATCTTCTGAAAATACACGTTATTATTGTTCATCTCTGCTTTCAGGTTGATGACGAAGCTGGACAGAACAAGCTCATAAAAGTCGTCTCCGGCCTGGAACAACCCGCAGACGATTTTATTCTCGCCCAGGTACTCCCTGGCCTGCCTTGCGACGGTTTCGTCCCCGGGGTAATCTTCCCAGGAACCAACGCGGGCTATTTTCGTACGGTCCTCTTCTATGTGCCAAAGCTCGTTGCTCATCGGGTTGGTCTCCTGCCTCGGTGGTGGACTTTTGCTGATTTTGACTACTGGTTGCCATCTTCTTTTCCTCCCGGCTTCCGCTTTTTGGCGGGGGTCAACCCCCAACAAGAAGCGCGGCGCCTGGCGTAATTGCTCACGAGTTAACAGGGTCGGGCTTCGCGGGGCGAAACCGGTTGCTTCAACACGAACTGGATGTTCAGGTTCTGCAACATTTCGAAAACATCCAGGCAAGGGACATCAAACTCCGTGCAGACTTGGGGTAACGGAACTCGCCGTCTCACTTTTTTATTGCCCCGTTCTCTCGTAACCACGGTGTAGCCATGGCATTTCGCGTAGGCGACCAGCCAGCCGTCCGCCCCCGGCGCGAACTTTTTCTTGGCCCTGTCATAGAACTGGGGGTTATTGTTGACCCACCGCATTATTTCGTCGTAGGTTTTTTTGATTGCTTTATCCGCTGTCGGAAGAAAAAACGTGGAGGGTGCTTTGTTCTGCACCCATTCTGTCAGCTCATCATCTCCCCGCAGGATTTCTTGTCGGACGCGGTCAACACTGTAAACGGCCCCTGCCTGGTGATGTTTCACTATGGCGTCCCAGAAGCCTGGGCAGACGGCAAAGCGATAGTAGTCGTCTTTCGCTTCAACAAGTTCGCTGGTGTCAATGAGATAAGGTTGTCCGTTACCCACGGCTCGTTAAATCCCTAGTAGCTGACCGTATTTCTTAAACGCCCGCCCATACAAATCAGTCAGCTGGTAAGCGTCCCAGGAGGAAACCCGTCGGCCCCGGGCGGCCCGAATGATGGTTGTCGCGAAGTACTTGCCTACGCGGGCGTTCTGGGTAGCATAAAAATCGCCGCCGCTTCGGGGTTTTTTCTTTTTGTTATGGATCTCCTTGGCCGTGTACTCCTTGTAGAATCCGAAAAACTTTTTGCGGCTCACGAAACCCAGGTCCAGAGCGCGGCGGGCGGCCACCACGGGGCTTACCTTGAAACGGCGGGCGATACGCTCGAAAGGCCGTGCGCTCCTCTGGACCTCCGGCCAGTACGCCGTCAGCTCTGCGGCCGGGACCAGGAACTCGGCGGCTACCGCATCGCAGAACTGCTCTTCCTTCCTGTCGGACGCCGCCGTCACGCCCTCAAAACCGGACAGCCCTTCCTTGCCCAGCCACAGGTGCGCCAGCTCATGGGCCAAGGTGAACATCTTTGCGGAATCGCTGTCGGCGCCGTTCACGAAAACCAGGGGGGCATACGCATCGCACAAAGCGAACCCGCGAAACTCCCTCACGTCCAGCTTGCGACTCGTATCGTTGCCCACCACGCCGTTGACCACGGCCATGACCCCGGCCTCTTCCGCCAGCTCCCTGAGCGTGCGCACCGCCGCCTCCCAGGTTCGTATCTTGTCCGCCCACTGGCCTTCGAGCCCCAGCCGCCGCCGCATTTTATGGGCGACGGCCGTCGGCGGGTCGTTCAATGTGACGTTGCCCACAAAATCAACCGGGTCGACCCCATCTTCTTCCAGCAGGTCCCGCAAATAGTCGCATCTGCTTTGCATGGCGTAAATCGTATCCAGCAGATGCACGCTTATCCGCGTCGGCAACCCGGGGGAAATGGTCCTGAAATCCGCAATGGGGGTAGGCTCTTTCTTCGGGCGACCCAGAAACATGTACCCGAAAGGCATGTAGGTCGCTTTGGCGAACTCCTCCAGTTGCTTGAAAGTGGGTTGCACCGCGCCGTCTTCCCAGTCGGCCAGTTTTGGGAATTTTTTCTCCAGGTAGCCCCGGTCGCGCCCGGAGCGCTCGCAAGCCCAGGAAAACATCTCAGGCGCAATATCTACTCGAACGGTCATGTCGTCATCCTCGTATGATGCTCATTCTACCAAAAACGGCAGCAGTTGCAAGCACGGCGTGTTGCTTGCTCGATGTTTCCACGGATTACCGCCCGGTGCGCCTGGCCGCGCCAAGCGCCTGAAAGGCGTACTGCCGGGGGATGGGGGCTCGCCTGTGCGGCGGGTTCAGCGCGAACCGAGGTCAAGCAGGCATCCTTGGCCCGTCAAGCGTCCAGTAGTTGGCTATATTTCTCAAAGGTCTTTCCATGCAGACCAATCAGATGGTAAGCGTCCCTGAAAGAAATCCGCATCTCCCAAGCGGCCCGAATGATGGTTGTCGCGAAGTACTTGCCTACGCGGGCGTCCTGGATGGCGTAAAAGTCGCCGCCGCCGCTGGCCCTTCTCCTGCCATGGGACTCTCTGGCCGTGTACTCCTTGTAGAAGTCGAAAAACTTTTTGCGGCTCACGAAACCCAGGTCCAGGGCGCGGCGGGCGGCCACCACGGGGCTCACCTTGAAACGGCGGGAGATGCGCTCGAAAGGCCGTGCGCTCCTCTGGACCTCCGGCCAGTACGCCGTCAGCTCCGCGGCAGGGACCAGGAACTCGGCGGCTACCGCATCGCAGAACTGCTCTTCCTTTCTGTCGGACGCCGCCGTCACGCCCTCAAAACCGGACAGCCCTTCCTTGCCCAGCCACAGGTGCGCCAGCTCGTATGCCAAGGTGAACATCTTCGCGGAATCGCTGTCGGCGCCGTTCACGAAAACCAGGGGAGCATACGCATCGCACAAAGCGAACCCGCGAAACTCCTTCACGTCCAGCTTGCGACTCGTATCGTTGCCCACCACGCCGTTGACTACGGCCATGACCCCGGCCTCTTCCGCCAGCTCCCTGAGCGTGCACACCGCCGCCTCCCAGGTTCGTATCTTGTCCGCCCACTGGCCTTCGATCCCTAGGCGTCGCCGCATTGCATGGGCGACGGCCGTCGGCGGGTCGTTCAATGTGACGCTGCCCACAAAATCAACCGGGTCGGCCGCATCTTCCTCCAGTAGTTCCCGCAACCAGCGGCTTCGTTGCAACATGTCGTAAATCGTATCCAGCAGATGCACGCTTATCTGCGTTGGCAACCCGGGGGAAACGGTCCTGAAATCCGCAATAGGCATGGGCTCTTCCAGCGGAGAACGCAGGAACATGTACCCGAAAGGCATGTAGGTCGCTTTGGCGAACTCCTCCAGTTGCTTGAAAGTGGGACGCACCGTGCCTTCCTCCCAGTCGGCCAGCCGCGGGAACTTTTTCTCCAGGTAGCCCCGGTCGCGCCCGGAGCGCTCGCAAGCCCAGGAAAACATCTCGGGCGCAACAGTGGTTACTCGAGCAGTCATAGGTCCCGCGTCTCCCCCCGAACGTCGATTTTACCAGTAACAGCGGCCGTTATCAGCGCGGTGCGCCTGGCCGCGCCAAGCGCCTGACGGGCTTACTGCGGCAAAACAGCCGAATTGATTGACCGCCAGGACCACGCAAACCGCTACCCCTTATCCAGGTCAAAGCCGAGTAAGCGGTCGCTCTCCCGCAGGAAAAACTCGCGGAAGTTGGTGGGTGCACCGACCATGTTGGCCTGGTCGTCGAACCCTATGCTGTGGGGTTGAACGCGGTGTTTATCCACGGGGTCGAAGTAGATTAGCGAGACGTCCTCGGGGGCGATGTTGCCTTTCATTATTTCTATGCGCGCCCGGTCAACCATGTAATCGCTGTGCGTTTCCACGATACAGGCCGGAGGCCTTTCCGAATTTGACCAGCCCCCCTTTCAAATCCTCCCATTCCTTGTCGTCTGCCGTAAACAGGTTCATCAGGGCCATGGGAATCTCACTGCCCTCCGGCGTTGTTCCGCCCGCTAGGGGATCATAAGTGCGTCTCGGCCTGGAGCGGATTGGAGCAATGCTGCCTGTTTCGCAGAGAAGCGGCTGGCCGTCCGTGAAAAAAGGGACTTCTCCGCCCTCTTTCCAGGCATTTACAACGGCCGCCAGGTTGCTTTGCGCGGAGCTGTTTAACGCCTCGGACTTTACGGCCCCCGGCCGGGCGACAAGGTTGAACCAGTCAGGCAGGAAGTCCGCCGCCGACTTGCTTGCCGCCCCCCGCCAACGGTCGCCCATGAGCACCGTAAACGCGTCCTTGTCCCCCGTTATTCTGTATTGCGATTCCAGCCCGGGCTCGTGCTTGAAAGTGATGCCGACGCCCTTGAACGTTACAACGATCCCGTCAATGACAGGCTCGGTCCCCCGTTTCTTCTCGGCGAATGTGAGGCGCGTGCTGAACGTGGCACGGCCGGCTTCATACTCGATGCCCAACTCAAACTTGTCCTTGGGGGGCCTGGATTTGTGCACAATGTTCGCGAAAGCGCCCATCTGGTAGGGAGGCACATTGAAATCAATGGGGCGATGGACGTGAAGAGTATTGGGCGATGAATCCGCCAGGGTTTGCAAGCACCCGAGCACGGTGGATTTGCCCGTGCTGTTCTCGCCCACGAGAAAGGTCAGGGGTCTTATGCTGAACCTGTTCTCGTCGGCGAAGCAACGCACGTCGCGCATGACGAACTGGAAGTTGCGTCTGTCTTTTACTGAGCTCATCTCTGTGGTGGTTGTGGGACGTCAGCGAAAACCCGTTGAGCTTTCCCTGTTTCTCCTGTCGCCATGATAACAGTTTCCTCCGTTATCGTTCCTGTATTGTTCTCGCTCCGGGCCTGTTCGCTACGGCTCAAGCCCGGATCGAGCCGCTCACTACCTTATGGGCTCACACAGTTAACCGGGTTGATGTCCGCCTCGATGACGTTTTTGGTCCATAGCTCGCCAACGGAATAATCGCCCAGCCATTCCGAATAGTCCCTGCGGTCCAGGCGCTCAAACGTGGACTGACCGTTGCGGCGGTTCACCGCCGCCACATCCTCCACGGAGAAATGATCCAGCAGGATGGGGGACTGCGTGGCGATGATGAGTTGGGTGTGCGCGGCGGCGTGTTGGATGAGTTCGGCAAGGAGCGTGATGGCTTCCGGATGCAGTCCCAGTTCCGGCTCGTCAATGAGGATCGTGGCCGGAGGCGCAGGTTGAAGCAATGCCGTCGCCAGGCAAATGAAACGGATGCCGCCATCGGAGAGATGGTGGGGTTGCATCGGGCAGTCGGATGTTTTTGCTGTCCATGAAAGGGAGACCTCGGTCCTGGAACCCAGGTTTTGCTCGTCCAGGAGAAAGTCATCCAGAAACGGCATGGCCAGCCGCGCCGCTTTTAGAATCTCCCGGTAACAAGCAGGTTCCTCTCTTTTCAGGCGGAGCAGAACAGGGCCGATGTTCGCGGCATCCGGGCGCAGCGTCTTGTTGTCCTGGATGATCTCCGCGTGCCGCATTGGCGCCGTCGCGCCGGTGTCGTGGAAGTGATAGATTTTCCAGGATTTGACGGCGTCATATATCGGCTTGCTGTTGGCGCTGTCCGCCGTGTTGCCCTGGATTTCTTTCACGAACAGCGAGTCGCCGTCCGCACTGGAGCCAAGCTTCCGCCAACCGTGCCCGCCGGGTCCGTAATAGAGCGCCTCGTCTGCCAATATGAAGCTTTTCGGGGCGGGTTCCAGGCGGAAGCGATAACCGCACTCCCCGAAATGAGTTTCAAAGTACATTTCCCGGGTGGTTTGGCCGCCGTTGAAAAGCAGGTCGTCGATCCCGCCGTTTGCCGCCGCGTAACGCCTGAGGCCGTTCCGCATCAGGGCGTTCAACATTTCGAAGAAGGAAAACAGGTTGCTTTTGCCTGCGCCGTTGGCCCCGATGAGGATGTTGAGATTTCTGAGCTCGAAGTCGCGGAGCTCGCATATCGACTTGAAGCCGCGAATGGTCAGCCGGTCCAGGGAGCTCATGGCCTCGCCGTGCCGTTTTCCTGGTCGAGCAGTTTCGGGAATTCTTTCTTCGGGCAACTCCGGCGCCGCCCGGAGCGCCGGCAGACCCGGAAGAACGGTAACCGTGCCGTCGCTTTCCTCATTAGAGGCCGGCCTGCTCCACGTTCCCGCCCGCTTTCTACGCGCAGGCCGTGGGGCGAATGAAAGCGCCGCCGCGCCTCAAGGCCGCCACTCCAGGAAGTTTTTCAGCAGGGTCAGCCCGCCGGCCTGGCTTTTTTCGGGGTGGAACTGGGTCGCAAACAGGTTGTCCCGCGCCACCGCCGCGGCAAAGTCGACAATGTAGTTGGCGACGCCGGCGCAGTCGGCTTCCCGTTCCGGTTGCGCGTAGTAACTGTGGACGAAGTAAAACCACTCATCGGGCTGAATGTTCCGCCACAGGGGGTGCGGCGCCGTTTGCCGCACCTGGTTCCAGCCAATATGGGGGACCTTGTACGGGGCGCCGGTCTCATCGCACCGCCCCGCCGGAAACTCCAGCGCCTGGCCGGGGATTACGCCCAGCCCCGCCAGCCCGCCGTCTTCCTCGCTGAAGTCCAGCAAGGTTTGCAGTCCCAGGCAGATTCCCAGGAAGGGCTTGTTGAGAATGCACTCTTGCAACAGGGACGGGAAGCCCTTGCTTTCCAGGTTGCGCATGCACTGCCCCATGGCGCCCTGGCCGGGGAAGATGACCCGGTCGGCGGCGACAATGGCGGCGCGCTCGCTGCTGATTTGCACGGACCAGTCCCCGGCGGCAGCGTGCTGAACGGCTTTCGCCACGGAACGCAGGTTGCCGGAGCCGTAGTCCAGGATGACGACGGAGCCCATGCTCCCGGGCGCGGGTTACAGGCTGCCCTTGGTGGAAGGCAGGCGCCCCTCCATGCGCGGGTCGCGTTCCACCGCAGAGCGCAGGGCCCTGCCGAATGCCTTGAAAACGGTTTCCGCGATGTGGTGCGTGTTGGCGCCGCGTACGGAGTCAATGTGCAAGGTGATCATGGCGTGGTTGACGAACCCCTGGAAAAACTCCCGCAACAGGTCAACGTCGAAATCGCCCACCCGCGCCCGGGGGTAGTTGACCGCGTATTCCAGGCCCGGCCGGCCGGAGCAGTCCAGCACCACCCGGGACAACGCCTCGTCCAGGGGAACGTAGGCCTGGCCGTAGCGCCGAATGCCGCGCTTGTCGCCCAGCGCCTGCAAAAACGCCTGGCCCAGCGTGATGCCGATGTCCTCCACGGTGTGGTGGGCGTCAATGGCCAGGTCGCCTTTTGCCTCGATGCGCAGGTCGAACATGCCGTGGCGCGCTACCTGGTCCAGCATGTGCTCAAGGAAAGGGATGCCGGTGCGCAACTCGGCCGCGCCCGCGCCGTCCAGGTCCAAGGCGACCGAGATTTCCGTCTCCTTTGTCTGCCGCTCAACGGCGGCTGTTCTGTTGTTGCTCATTCGCTTGGCTTCAAAAGTTCCCCGGCGCGTTGCTGTCAGCGCCTGAAAGAACGGGTAGAATACACTGTTACACGCAATCAGCACAACCACGAGTCGCGCCCGGGGCGCGGCCGCCGTGAGCGCCGCCATCGATATTGACAAGGTAAAAACCTACCTGCTGTCCCTGCAGGACGCGATTTGCGCCGCGGCGGAGGCGCTGGATGCGCGGCAGCGGTTCGCCGAGGACGCCTGGCGCCGCCGCGGCGGCGGCGGCGGTCGCAGTCGGGTGCTGGAGCAAGGCGCCGTGTTTGAAAAAGCGGGGGTGAACTTCTCCCACGTGTCCGGCGAGCGCCTGCCCGCCAGCGCCGCCGCCAATCGCCCCGCGGTCGCCGGCCGCCGCTTCCAGGCCATGGGCGTGTCCGCGATCATGCATCCTGACAACCCCTACGCGCCCGCCTCCCATCTGAACGTGCGCTTTTTCCTGGCGGAAAAGCCGGGGGAGGCGCCCCTGTGGTGGTTTGGCGGCGGCTTCGATCTCACGCCCTGCTACGGGTTTGTCGACGACGCCAGGCACTGGCACCGCACGGCCCGCGCCGCCTGCCGCGACTTCGGGGAAGACGTGTATCCCAGGTTCAAGAAGTGGTGCGACGAGTATTTCTTCATCCGCCATCGCCAGGAGATGCGCGGCGTGGGCGGCCTGTTTTTCGATGACTTGAACGACTGGGGTTTCGACCGTTGCTTCCAGTTCATGCGCAGCGTGGGCGATCACTATCTGCCCGCCTACCTGCCCTTGGTGGAACGGCGGGCAAGCCGGCCGTTCACCCAGCGGCAGAAGGATTTCCAGCTGTACCGGCGCGGCCGCTACGTGGAATTCAACCTGGTGTATGACCGCGGCACGCTGTTCGGCTTGCAATCCGGCGGCCGCACGGAGTCCGTCCTGGCGTCCCTGCCGCCCGGCGCCCGCTGGCGTTACAACTGGCAGCCGGAAGCCGGCACGGAGGAGGCGCGCCTGGCCGACGAGTTTCTCAAGCCCCGGGACTGGCTGGACGACTGAGCGGCGCCGCTGTGCGGCTGCCGGCCGGCGTTGCAACCGGAACCTCGCCCGGTAACGAGCATCCGCCCGGTGCGCCCGCCGCCCTACGCCTGCAACCAGAACGTCACCGGCCCGTCGTTGGTGAGAGTGACCTGCATATCTGCGCCAAACACGCCGGCCTGGGTGCGCTCGTGGGCGGCCCGGGCGCTGTCCGCCAGGCATTGAAAGAGGCGTTGTCCCTGCTCCGGCGGCGCGGCCGCGCTAAAACCGGGGCGGTTGCCCTTGCGGGTGTCCGCCGCCAGCGTGAACTGGGGAACCAGCAACAACTCGCCGTCAACATCAAGCAGCCCCAGGTTCATTTTATCCTGGCGGTCGGGGAATATGCGATAGTGCAGGATTTTCCGCAACAGCCGTTCGCCGGCCTGCGGGTCGTCCTGCCGCTCGATGCCGATGAGGGCGAGAACGCCCCGCGAAATCTGCGCGGTGATGCGCCCGTCTATTTCCACCCGGGCCGCGGCGACCCGCATCACCAGGCCGATCAAGGAAGCCGGGTCACCTGCCGGTCGTCGGCAACCAGCAGGACGTCGGCGCCGCGCCGGGCGAACAGGCCGCAGGTCACCACGCCGGTGATCTCGCTTACCTGTTGTTCCAGCGCCGCCGGGTCAACGATGGACAGGTTGTGAACGTCCAAAATGACGTTGCCGTGGTCGGTAACGAAATCCTCCCGCAACACGGGTTGTCCCCCCAGCTTCAGCAACGCCCGGGCCGCGTAACTCCGGGCCATGGGAATGACCTCGACCGGCAACGGGAACGCGCCCAGGACGTCCACCAGTTTCGCGTCATCGACAATGCAGACAAATTTCTCGGCGGCGGCGGCCAGGATCTTCTCGCCGGTCAGGGCGCCGCCGCCGCCCTTGACCAGCTGCAGATGGCGGGTGGCTTCATCGGCGCCGTCCACGTAAACAGGCACCGCGCCGGCGCCGTTTGGATCCAGCACCGGAATGCCGCGCTCCTTCAGGCGCGCCGCGGTGGCGGCAGAAGCGGCCACCGCCCCGTCAATGCGGTGCCGGATGTGCGCCAACTCGTCGATGAAGCAGTTCACGGTGCTGCCGGCGCCCACCCCGACGATGAAGTTGTCCTCCACGAACTCCAGCGCGGCGGCGGCGACCCGTTGTTTCTTGTCCTGGGACATTGAAGTTTTTCTCCGGCAGGTTTGCGGCAGGTTTTATTCCCCGGCAGTTGCCCGGCGCGAGCGCCCGATGGTTGCATGATAACCCGTAATGAAGGCGCAAGGGGCCAACCCGCCGGTGCCGCCGCCCCGCCGTTGTCGCATAAAACGGCGGGAAGGGCGGACTTTATTCCGCGCCCGCGTATAATATAGCCCTTGCCTTACGCCCATGTTCACAGAATACCAACCACTCATCCGTGCGGCAACGTCAAGAGTCTATGACGTCGCCCGCCGCACGCGCCTGGATTACGCGGCGCGCGCCTCGCGGGCACTGCAAAATCACGTCTGGCTGAAGCGGGAAGACCAGCAACCCGTGTTTTCCTACAAGGTGCGCGGCGCCTACAACCTCATCGCCGCCCTGGACGAGGAGCAGAAAAAGCGCGGCGTGATCGCCGCCTCCGCCGGCAACCACGCCCAGGGCGTGGCCCTGGCGGCCGGCAAAATGGGCTTGGAGGCGGTCATCGTCATGCCCAAGACGGCGCCGGAAATCAAGGTTGATGCGGTGCGGCAACTGGGCGCGAAGGTCGTGCTGCACGGCAACGCCTACGATGAGGCGAGCGTTCATGCAGGCGAACTGGCCGCCGCCGAGGGCCGCACGTTCATTCCTCCTTACGACCATCCGCAGATCATCGCCGGCCAGGCCACCGTGGCGGTGGAGTTGCTGGAGCAGTGTGAACGGCCGCCCGACCACATCTTCGTTCCCGTGGGCGGCGGCGGCCTGATTGCCGGCATCGCCCTGTGCGCCAAGGCGGCCGACCCGAAGATAAAAATCATCGGGGTGGAGCACGACCTGGCCGACAGCATGCACCAGTCCCTGGCGCGGGGGGAGCGCATCGTCCTGGACCGGGTCGACATCTTCGCCGACGGCGCCGCGGTGCGGCAGGTCGGGGAGGAAACGTTTCGCATTTGCCGCGAGCTGGTGGACGAGATGGTGCGGGTCACCGTCGATGAAATCTGCGCGGCGGTCAAGGACGTCTACGAGGATACCCGCTCCATGCCCGAGCCGGCCGGCGCCCTGGCGCTGACCGGGCTGAAACAATACGTGCAACGCACCGGCATGACCGGCGGACAACTGGTCGCCGTCGTCAGCGGCGCCAACGTGAACTTCGACCGCCTGCGCCACATTGCCGAGCTGGCGGCGCTGGGCGAGCAGCGCGAAGCCCTGCTCAGCATCGCCATTCCCGAGCGCCCCGGCAGTTTTCGCGAGCTGTGCCACGACCTGGGCGCCCGCCAGATCACGGAGTTCAACTACCGCTACGCCAATCCCGACAAGGCTCGTGTCTTTGTTGGGGTGCAACTGCGCCGCGGCCTGGAGGAAAAAGCGCAGCTGCTGGAGAACCTGGCGGACAAGGGCTACCAGGCGCTGGACTTGAGCAACGACGAGGTGGCGAAAATGCACATTCGCTACATGATCGGCGGCCCCGCCGCCGGCGTTGCGAACGAGACCCTGTACCGGTTTGAGTTTCCCGAGCGTTCCGGGGCCCTGTTGCATTTTCTGACGCAGATGGGCGCCCGCTGGAACATCAGCCTGTTCCACTATCGCAACCACGGCGCGGCCTACGGGCGGGTGTTGATGGGCATACAGGCGCCGCCGCGGCAGGCGGCCGGCCTGCGGGCGTTCCTGGACGGGTTGGGGCTGAAATACTCGGACGAGACCGACAATCCCGGCTACCGCGCATTCCTTAAGTGAGGCGGCGGCGAGCACCCGCTGGAACATCCGCCTGTTCCATTACCGCAACTACGGCGCGGCCTGCGGGTGGGCGTTGCCGGAGTGAAGCGGGGACAAGCGCCCGTTGCGGCCGGGTTGCGGGCGTTTCTGGACGGGCTGGAGCTGAAGTACTCGGACGAGACCGACAATCCCGGCTACCGCACGTTTCTGAAGTGAGACGGCGGCGGCGAGCGCCCGCTGGAACATCAGATTGTTCCACTACCGCAACCACGGCGCGGCCTGCGGGCGAGTGTTGACGGGCATACAGGCGCCGCCGCGGCAGGCGGCCGGCCTGC